>NZ_CP077941.1:3036466-3340113 GCF_019722725.1 Vreelandella profundi | reverse complement strand
AGTATGCCCGGATTTTATAGCTAAGAGACCGATGTGGCCGTTCTTCGTTTTAGCACCGGCTCTAGCGGCGTTTGATAATGGCTCTGGCTTAGCCCAAGGCCCCTTTTTTCACCGCAGCTCAGACTCATGCTGCTCTCAGGGATCAACAGGGCTTGCCCTGAATCAGTTTTTTTATGTTGCGCTGTGCCTCATTTATCTAGGTTTAGCCCTTGAGCTCGGGAGTGGTGAGATCGTTTTTCATCTTATTCTATTAATGGCTGCACTATAAGAGGACTGTTCCAGTCAGTTAACCCTTGAGGTACTGATAGCCGAAATCGAATTTGATGACACGCCGACAATTCATTGAGAACGCCATAGCCAGGCTCGAATATCTGATAGTTATAGTTTTATTTATATGAATCGGCATTGTCTGTGCGGTACCGACCGTATTGCGACGACACCGCAAATGCCATTGCAGGGCGTGGCTGTCGTCCTGATTGGCTTGAGCCCAAGTTAGGAGTAGCGGGTAAGCCCTGTCCATTAATGAATTTTGATGCACCTCATCACAGTCCGCTATAGGTGACTACCGTGCGATTGGCACGGTAGTCACATCCGATCAGCGCTTGATTTCGCCCAGTAGCCCGGACACCAAAACTCCAAATAGCAGTGCCCAGAACGGCGAGCTGATGCCCATGAAGGAGAACTGACTCATCGCCACGGCTAGCGCAATAAAGGCGCCGATCTGGCAGTAACCGCCCTTTTGGAAGGCCTGCTGCAGTGCGCCGAGCAGTACGCCCAGCATGGCCAGGCCAGCGATCACGACGATCAGCGCCTTGGGGAAAGCCAGGATGAAGGGTACGGCAAGCCCGGCGAATAAGCCGAACAGCGCGAACAGCGCACCGTTCACCAAGGCTGCACCATAACGCAGGTTGCGGTCCTCACCGGCCTGCTCAGAGGAGCATATGGCGGTCATCGGGCCGGCAATGTTAGCGTTGTGACCGCCGAGTAGCCCGGCGAGCATGCCTCCGATGCCACTGATTACCGTCATTGCATTGACCGGAGGGCGGTAGCCCTCTGTAATCAGCACACCGGTCGCCTGAGCGTTTTCTGCACCAATCACCAGTGCCGTCAGCGGGATGGTGATAGCCAGGAAAGCGTCCAGAGAGAAACTAGGGAGGGTGAAAGCCGGCATGACGAAACCGATATTCACGTCGGCCGGCTGCAGTTGGCCCATGGCGAAGGCCAGGACCAGCCCAACAACGCCAGCCACCAGCACCGGTGGTACCGATTTGGCGAACCGAGTAACGAGGAAGAAGCTCAGCGCCGCGGCTCCTGCGATGATGGGCGCGGTGACAACCGAGTCCACCGCACCGGTGGCGAAGCGGATCAGCGCACCGGCGATCATCGCCATCACGATCGGCATCGGTAGCCAGCGCATTAACCGGCCAATCAACCCGGTGACACCGAGGATCAGCACTAGCAGGCCGCTAATGATGAAGGCCCCGATAGCCTCGCTGAAGGGAATGACACTGAGCGAACCGACCAGGATCGCTGCGCCGGGAATGGTGTAGGCACCGCAGATCGGCTGACGATAACGCAGCGCCATGAAAAGGCTGATCAGGCCGCCCAGCACGTACACGGCGAACAGCCAGGCGACCGTCTGGCCATTGGTCAGGCCCCCTGCTTCGGCGGCATTGATAATGACCAGCGCAGGGCCAGTGCAACCGAACAGCGCGGCGACAACACCTGCACTGATGGACTTCGAGTTGAATGCATGGCGCAAGGGGGTCTTCGTAACTGGTTCGGCATGGGAAGCGTTTGCATCGGGTGCGACGGGGCTAGACATGGGTGTGCTCCGCTAGTTAATTGTTTTATAAGAGCCAGGGCGGTTTGGCATACGGTGGGGGGCGCTTAGCGCTTAGCCCATACAGGGCATCAGGTGCTAGGTCGACGGTTGCCCAGACGTGCAACCGTCGCAGTCACATAGGTATTACTCGCCGCGGAATACGGCCGGACGCTTGCTGTGGAACGCCTCGACGCCCTCCTTGAAGTCCGCCGAGCTACGCAGGCGGCTGTAGCAGTGGCCTTCCATCTCAATGGCGACCTTTAGTGATGCGTCCTCGTTGTCGTTGATCAGTTTCTTCGCCGTACGCTGGGCGAGCGGCGAGAATCGGCGCAGTTCATCGACCAGTGCGTCGACGGTGCTTTCTAGATCTGCGTCGGGCACGCACTCGGTGACGAAGCCCCAGTCATAACCTTGCTGGCCGGAGATGCGCTTGGCGCGCATAACGATGTGCTTGGTGCGGGTGATGCCGATCATCTTTTGTAGCCGAGCCGAGCCGCCGGAACCGGGAATCTGACCGAGGTTTTGCTCGGGCAGAGCATAGCGGGTGGTTTCCGACGCAATTCGAAAATCGCAGGCCAGCGACAGCTCGAAGCCGACGCCGAAGGTGTAGCCGCGGTTGGCCACGATCACCGGCTTAGTGCAGCGCTCCGGCGCGGCGACGTTCCAGGCCAGCTTAGAAACGTGCTCCGGCGAGGCCTCCAAAAAGCCTTTGATATCGCCGCCGCTGGAGAAGTGTTCGCCTTGGGCACGTAACACGATCACCCGGATCCCGGAATGGGCATCAAACGCTTCAAAGACTTGGCGCAGGATCTCACGCTGGCTCATGGCGATGACGTTGAACGGCGGGCGGCCGAGGATGATGTCCCCGCGCTCGTGCTCGAGGTTCAGTTCCACGGTGAAGCCGTCGAACTCCGTGCTCAGGAATTGTTCGATCTGCTGAGTATTCATGTAAGTTCTTTCCTCGTGTAAAGCAATAGTGTTAGTTGGCGGAAGTGGGGTGGCCGTAATCGGTCACCAGTACGCGGCGCAAGATCTTGCCGACCGGGGACTTGGGGATCTGGTCGATGAATTCATAGCGGCGCGGGCGCTTGAAGCGCGCCAGACCCGAGGATACGCAGTGGGCGTCCAGCTCTTCCTCAGTAATCGGATGACGCAGCTTGATGAAGGCGACGACCAGCTTGCCCCATTGTTCGTCGGGTAGGCCGATCACGGCGACTTCCTCGACCGCAGGGTGCAGCGATAGGGCGTTCTCGATCTCCGCCGGGCTGACGTTCTCGCCACCGGTAATGATCAGATCGTCGACACGACCAGTCACGAACAGGTCGCCGTCCTCGTCGAAGAAGCCAGTATCGCTGGTGAAGTACCAACCCTCATGGATCGACTTGGCATCGGCGTCGGGCCGCTTCCAGTAGCCTTCGAAGGCCTCGTCGCTGGACAGGTCGGCGATGATCTGGCCTTCCTCGTTGTGCTTGCAGAGGTCGTCCGGCGACTCGCTGCCCAGCGCCACCACGCGAATGCGTTGGTTCAGCGCGCTGCGGCCAGACGAGCCAGGCTTGGCGCTGGCCTTCTGGTCGATGGTGAAGGTGTAGATTTCCGAGCTGCCATAGTGGTTGACGAACAGCTCCGGCTTGAACGCGGCCTCAACACGTTGCAGCAGCCCATCGCTCATGGCCGCGCCGGCGAAACCTAGCTTGGTGACGCTGGCTACCCGCTCGGGGCTAAAGGCCGAATGTTCAATCAGCATGTGGTAGAGCGTCGGCACCAAGTACAGGTTGGTGACCTTCTCGCGCTCAATGGCGTCCAGCGTGGCTTCCACATCGAACTTTGGCACGCAGACGAAATGCCCGTCTAGCAATGCCATCGACAGTAGCGAACGCACGCCCATGGTGTGGTAGAGCGGCATCACGCCGAGGGTGCATTCCTCTTGGCCGTACATGTTCTGCGCTACGTGGGCGACCGCGGCGGCGCGCTCGGCGCGGTGGCGGCGCGGCACGCCCTTAGGCCGGCTGGTGGTGCCGGAGGTGTAGAGCATCAACGACCAGTCCTCGGGGTCGGCGCGCAGGATGATTTCGCTTGGCGTTTCGGCGCACAGTTCTTCGAAGCTGATCGCGCTATCGTTGCCCGGCTGGCCGACACTGACGCACTGCCAGGTGCTCTTGCCGCAACCGGCAACGGCTTCTTGGGCGGAATCGTCATGGATAACCACACGCGCTTCGGCGTCATTGGTGCACCAAGCGAGTTCGTCGGCGGAGGAGCGCCAGTTGAGCGGGGTCATTATGATACCGCTGAACTGGCAGGCCCAGTGCAGGGTCGCCATCTGCCAGCGGTTCTGCATCACCGCCACGAGGTGGTCACCTTTTTTCAGGCCGAGCCTTTCGAGGCCGTGCGCGGCACGCTGGATGTCGCTGAACCAAGCCTCGTAGCTCTTCTTCAGGTCGCCGTCGCTGATCGCTACGGCATTGGGGCGCCGCTCGACCGCGGCGAGAAAGCTGCGTCCAAGGTCAAACATCGTTGTTGTTCTCCACAAGTGTTACTTGTCGTTGCTGCGCCACTTCTAGCACCGCCCGGACCATGCCGGTGTAGCCGGTGCAGCGGCACAGATGCCCGGAGAGCATGTCGCGAACTTGGGTTTCGTCCGGGCTCGGGACGCGCTCGAGGAATTCCACGCAGGACATCAGGATGCCCGCGGTGCAGAAGCCGCACTGCAGTGCGTGGTGGCGGCTGAAGGCCTGCTGCAGGTCGTTCATGATGTTGTCACGTGATAGCGACTCCACCGTGTCGACCCGGCGCTCGTGGGCCTGCACGGCGAGCATTAGGCAGGAGCGTGAGGCAACGCCATCGACCAGCACGGTGCAGGCGCCGCAGACGCCGTGTTCGCAACCGACATGCACGCCGGTGGTGCCCAATTCGTGGCGCAGGAAATCACACAGCTGCATGCGCGGCTCGGCGAGCCCTTCGCGTTGACGGCCGTTGAGTTCTATCTGTATGGGGAAGCGCTGATCAGCTCGCACGTGCATGGTCGTTGTCCTCGATCAGTTGTTGGCCCAGTTCCCGTACCAGCTGGCGGCGGTAGGGTGCGCTGGCGTGCACGTCGTCTTGGGCGCCAAGCGACCAGGCCAGGGTATTGAGTGAATCCTTCAGTTCTGCCCCCAAGGGCAGGCGGCGCAACGTTGGCCGGTCGGCGACGCCGCCGACACCCAGGTCCACCTCTCCTTGGCGGATACAGGCGGCGAGCGCCACCAGGGCGAAGTCACCGTGGCGCATGGCGACCTCGTGGAAGCGGTAGATCACGTCGGCCTCACGCAGTGGAAATTGGACTTCCACGACCATCTCGTCCGGCCGCTTCTCAGTGGTTAGCACGCCTTGGAAGAACTCGGCGGCGGGAACCTCGCGGCGCTTGCCCTTGAGCGATTCGAGCACTACAGTGCCGCCCAAAGTGACCAGACACAGCGGAATTTCGGCGCTCGGGTCGGCATGCGCGACCGAGCCGCACACGGTGCCGCGATTGCGCGTCTGGAAGTGGCCGATCCAAGGCATCGCCTGGGCCAGCAGGGGGACTTCATCGACTAAGCTTGTACGGTCGAGCAGTTCGACCTGACGCACCGCCGCACCGACCTTAAGGCAGTTGTTTTCCACCTTCAGATAATGCAGATCGCTGGCCTGATTGATGTCGATCAGCACCTTCGGCTGGGCTAGGCGCATGTTCAGAACGGCCATCAGCGACTGGCCGCCGGCAATGATCCGGGCCTGCTCACCGTGCTCTGTAAGCTGCTGCAGGGCCTCGCGCTTGTTGGCCGCGCGGACGTAGTCGAATACGGCGGGTTTCATTTCGTACCTCCCATGCCGAGCAGGGCGCGCAGGCGCTGCCACAGGCTGGTGTCGATAGGCTTGCCGGAAAGCCGCTGGGCCAGACGGGTGAATATTTGGCCAATGATTACGCGCGAGGCGCTCTGCAACATGCGCCCGCCGACGGCGGCGACCTTACCGGTCACTGCGGCCTCATAGGCGTACTCCAACCGTGTATTCCCGTTCTCCAGCGCCACCAGATTGATCTTTGCGCTGCCGGTAGCCGAGCCCATAGGGCTGTTGCCGGAGCCGGACAGACGTAGCGAGTGCGGTGGATCGAGGTCGGTCAGGGCGACCCGTGCGGCGAAGCGCGCGCGGATCATGCCCACGCCGACGGTGACGTCGGCCCGGTAATGGTTTTCGCTTTCCAGTTCCAAGGCGTGGCAACCCGGGATGATGGCCTTCAGCGTCTCGGGGTCGAGAATGGCGTCGAATACCTGCTGCGGTGACGCGGGAATCTCAATCAAGTCGTTAGCCTGCAGGGCCGAACCACCGGCTACCTTCGGTGCATCCATAACAAGACCTTCTGGCGCCGTCGGCTCGTCGATGCCGATCATTGAGCGAACCCGCGACGGCGTCAGAGGAAGCTTGATGTCAGAGCGGCCTAGCGCATCGGCTACGGCATTGGCGATGCACACCGGAGTGCTCATGTTGTTGCCTTCACCGACACCCTTAGCCCCCAGCGGGGTGAAGGGCGAGGGAGTTTCCATGTGCAGGATCACCGGGTCGACTACCTCCGGTGCGGTCGGGATCAGGTAGTCGGCCAGGGTGCCAGAAAGGAAGCTGCCGTCCTCGCCGTAGGCAAACTCTTCCATTAGCGCCACGCCTAGCGCCTGGGAATAGGCACCGAGGATTTGTCCCTCGACCAGCATTGGATTGAGAATGCGCCCGGCGTCATGGGTAGTGACGTACTTGTCGATGCGTACCTGACCGGTGACACGATCGATCTCTACTCCGCAGAAATCGAGGATGAAGCCGTAACACAGAGAGCTGTTAATGCAGTCCTGGTCGTCCGGCGCCTCGAGTTGGGGAGGCGTCCAGAAGGCAGTTTCCCGCAGACCGCCTGTTTCGCCTTCCGGCAGCAGGCCCGGTGACCAATGGGTGGTGCCAGCCACACGATGAAAGGGCTGGCTAGGGCCGTTCTCTACGAAGATCTTGCCGTCGGCGAAGCGGACGTCAGTGGAGGATACCTGCCACATGTCCGCGGCGATGGCGGCCATGCGTTCACGGATCTTCAAGGTGGCGTTATACACCGACCCGGCGACGGCGCCGGAGAAGCGGCTCGAGTAGTTGCCGGAGGCTATCGACCAGGCGTCCTTGCCGGTGTCCAGCTCGACATTCACGTTGATGCTTTCCAGCTTCACACCTAGTAACTCGCTAATGATCTGCGCCACCACTGTTTGATGGCCCTGACCTTGCGGTGTCGAGGACACGTGAGCGGTCACGCTGCCGAGCGGGTCGACACTGACTGTGGCAGTGCTCACTGCTCCATTCTTCGGTCCAGCCTTCTGACGCTCTTCCGGCGTCATGGCGACGGTGATGTAGCCCATGTTGGAGATTGAGGGTTCCACCACAGCGGCATAGCCGATGCCATACAAACGTCCCTCGGCACGGGCCTGGTCACGGCGCTGTAGGAGCTCGTCGAGATTGCCTTTACGGCGCGCCAGTTCCACAGCAGCAGGATAGTCGCCGGAATCGAGCAGTGCGCCCGCTGCTGCGCGGTAAGGGAACACGCCAGCGGGAACCAGGTTGCGCTGGATGACCTCGAGCGGGTCGAGGCCGAGTTCTGCAGCGACGTGTTGCATCAGCCGCTCAAGGGCGAAATAGACCTGACCGCCCCCGAATCCGCGGTTCAGCCCGGTAGGCATTTTGTTGGTGAGCACCACCCGGTTGCGCACCGCCAGGTTTCGGATGGTGTAAGCGCCACTGAGATTGCCGTGCATGCGGTAGAAGGTGGCTGGTTCAGGGGCCCGTAGGTAAGCGCCACAATCATCAATCTGGTCGTAGCGCAGGGCCGTGACGCGGCCATTGGCTTCCACGGCGGCCTCGATTTCGCAGACGCGGTTGGTGGCGCTGGAAGAGGCCTGTAGATGCTCGAGGCGATCCTCCACCCACTTCACCGGAGCACCGACCTTGCGCGAGGCCAAGCCCATCAGCACCACATAGGGGAACACCCCCTGCTTGATGCCGAAGCTGCCACCGGAATCCGGCGGGGTACGCAGGCGCAGGCGGTTGGCCGGCACGTTGAGTGCCCGGCACATTACCGAGTGCAGCGCGTAGGGGCCCTGGAAATTGGCCATCACATCATAGGTTTCCGAGGCTGGCAGGTACTGCGCCAGTACCACGTAGCATTCAATCGGCGTGCAGGAGTTTCGCGGGTACTGAACCTTCAGTGTGATGCGGTGTGGCGCTTCGGCGAAAGCCCGCTCCGGGTCGCCGTAGCGGAAGTTGCGTTCGTTTACCACGTTGCTGCCTACGGCTTCGTGCAGAATCGGCGCATCATTTAGGGTGGCCGCTTCGGGGTCGATGATCGGTGTCAGCGGCTCGTATTCGACCTGAACGGCATCCAGAGCATCCTCGGCTAGGTAGCGGTCGTCGGCAATCACTACGCAGACCGGTTCGCCAACGTAGCGCACCTTGTCGACAGCCAGAGGCCAATGCTCCATAGGTGCTCTGACGCCTACCGGAAATGGGTTAGACCAGCGCTTGACGTCGTCGCCAGTGAGCACACCATGTACGCCTTTCATAGTCAGAGCGCGTGAGGCATCCACCGAACGGATACGGGCGTGGGCATGGGGAGAACGGACAACAGCGGCTTGCAGGGTCCCTGGTGGTGTCGCCATGTCGTCAGCGTAGCGACCTTGGCCTTGAAGCAGAGCTGCGTCCTCGACTCGAGCCTGACGACTTCCGATATGACCGACGGTGGCTTCGGCAATACTTTTTTGCATATACATGGCGAGCTCTTGTTTTTATGCACGAACATTCAAAGCTAATTCTCGCCAATTACCCGGCGCGACGCTTTGCCCGGAAATATGCATTCATGCCTTAGAGTCTGGTTATTTGCCCTGGAGTCTTATAGTACGGTGAGTGTAGTGGCCTTCCTCAGCAATAGTCAGTCTCAATACTGAGTCTAGGAGCTATTCAACTAATACGCTAATGCAAGGCATTTTCCCTAATCCATTATGGCCGCATCAAAGAAGCGACTCATACGTGTCGGCGCATCTGGGCAAGCGTCCCAGATGCTGGCTATGGTCAGCGGGAGCTGGCGACAGATGAGCTGCTGAGTGTTTATGAAGCGGCTGGCGGTATTTCCATCGACTAACTGACGAAGCCCGCCCGAGAGGTGCGCTATGAACCCAAGACGAAAAGAGAAACGCCCTATGAGTGGCAGGGACCCCAACTTCTGGCATGGGCTGCTGGATTTTTTTGCCCATCACTTTGGTGGCCATGCTTACGTTCACGATGGGCTTTATTCGTGGTGTTCACCGAGGGCGGTAGCCTGAAGAAGTCATTACTTGGCGCGGTGATGTGCATGATTTTGGCAACGCCGCCGGGGATTCGAGGTGTAGTTCCCCATTTCGAGCATGACGGTCGCAGCTAACAGGCCGAAATACAGTAAAGAATGGCCGGTTTTGTTCCAGCGTCCACCGTCTCGGCAGCTTCCGCCCTGGCCAGAAAGGGTGGTCGAATAGCGTACTTAGGTGATTCGATATAACTTGACTCGGGTATCCTTAGTGTTGGTAAGTGCTAAGGGCATTTATGTGGCTTTGCGAGATGATTGCCTCCCCGCATCCAAAATATTATTAGCTGAACTCCCCGAGCTCAATCTTGCCCAGTACATCCCTCACCATTTCGCGGCCAGCGAAGGTCTCGAAAATATCGATGGGCTGAGACCCATTCAGCGCTCGAACCTCGCTGTGAAGCCACTCCTGGGCGCTATCACGATCACCTAAGACCTTTCCGGCTTCGACATATAGCTTCAGTGTATCCAGCACTTCCTCGCTCTGAGCACGGCCCAGGGCCTTACGCTTGTACAAGCGATGCAGGTTTCCTTTTTTGACAGGACTCGACCATAGAGAGGGTAATGCAAACATGGTTACGGATATTAATAGAGGCTTACTGAAAAGATCATTTGGCACTTCCAGCCTTCCGGGTAGGCTCCGTATGAATAATCCGCCGGGGCTGAATAGGCGCTCGTACAGCTGCGAGGTGAAGTCCATGTTGACCGCATGGGAAGGACTTGGTTCGACGACGCTTTGGCGATACCAGTCCGGCGGCAACGCTCCCGTGAGGAATCGCTATACCTTTGGGTGCTCCTCACTAATAAGAAGGTTTCGATAGCGAAAGCGCCTGAATATTGCTCCTTCGGCTCTACATCCTCGCAAGCATGCCGCTTAATAAGAGGGCTGCTCGACTTCACTAATAAGCCAAACTGGCTTAAGTTAATGGGGCTTGAACATGTATGGGCTGATAGCCGGCTAGGGAGGAGCTGTTGTTCAACGGTTCAGGAAAGACGTAGATTCTTTCTAATAGTATAGCAACGCTTGTATCTGCGGTTTTTTATTAATCGTGTGATTGGTTATCATAACAGGGTATGAATTATGATTTGGCAAAAACAGATAACTCTTGATGAGCTTGGCTTGAGTGCAAAGGAGACCCTAATAAGTCATCTCGGAATTGAGTTCACTAAAATTGGGGATGATTCTCTTAGTGGAAGGATGCCAGTAGATGCAAGAACCATTCAGCCTGCCGGCATACTGCATGGTGGTGCATCGGTAGTACTTGCTGAAACCCTAGGTAGTATAGCTGCTAACTTCTGTCTGAAAGACTGCAGCAAGATCGCCGTTGGCCAGGAGATTAATGCGAACCATGTGAGGCCAATGCAGTCTGGCTGGGTCTATGGAACAGCGAGGCCGCTACATATCGGCGGATCTACTCAGATATGGGAAATACATATCAAAAATAACGATGAAAGGTTGGTTTGCGTTTCTAGGTTGACCATGGCCGTTATCAATAAATGGTAAACGCATGTTCCGTTGGCCATCCTACTGTCGAGGGTCAACATGCATGACAGTTTGCTTTTGATGGCTCTGCTCGATGCTCGATAGTGTTCAGCAGTTTCATGGGGCCGACCAGAGCGTTCTCGCTGCCGCCGGTCATATCAGGCTCGCGGCATCCAGCCTCGCATCGCTCGCCGGGGCATAGAGGGTGATCAACGACTCGGACGCCATCGCTGGCTTGTCGAGAGAACCTTTGTCTGGCTAGGTTGAGTGAGACGATGGCGATACTCTATCAGCGTCGTGTTGATATTCATTATGCCTTACGCTGCTGGGATGCTCGCTGTTCTGTCTGAACAAGCTTCGAGGCAGGTTTTGAAAAGCATTGTTAACCCGACTCAGTAAGAATCAGGCATCGATGCAAGCGAAGACGATATGCTTAGCTTTCATCTGGAAATGTCATATTTTTCAGCGGTTCGCACCCTAGGTGTGAAACAGTTTCCAAAACTATCTTAGCAACCCTCGACAGCCTTCTTCGATTCGCACGCCTGCCAGACGGCAGTGCTCGCTGAGCGCAGTGAAGGTCAATTGCCTTCTATTAATGTGTTGAACCACCCTGTCGCGGCGCGTTGTGTCTGGGGGCTATTGCACGGATCAGACTCTCGGGAAAATCTCAGTACAATTCGGGAGGTTCTCATTTTGTGAGGCAAGGCTTCCCCACGTGTGCTCCTTAGACTCCCTTACAGGTGGTCGGCCTTCATGACGCCACCAAGGAGGAGAGCATGACCGCGCTTGAGCCAACCGGACTTAATAGTAAGCACAGCAACTTTATTGGCAAGAGCCAAGCTCGCGTCGAAGACGAAGCCCTGCTGAGGGGGCTTGGACGCTATGGTGGTGATCTCGCTACACCTCCGGGTACCTTGCATGCTGCAGTGTTGCGCTCACCGCATGCCCATGCACGGCTTACTTCGGTCAACCTACCCCAAGCTCTAGACATGCCTGGTGTGCACGGCGTGTTGAAAGGGGAATATGTCAAGCGCTGGGAGGCTCCATTTGCTGTTGGTGTACGTCAGCCCATGGAGCATTGGTGTGTGGCGGTCGATAAAGTGCGCTACGTCGGTGAACCTGTCGCTGTCGTGATTGCCGAGAGTCGCTACTTTGCCGAAGATGCATTGGATGCTGTCCGTGTCGATTATGAAATATTGCTCGTCGTGATCGATCCAGAAGACGCGCTTGGGGAAGCTGCAGCTGTCCTTCATGATTAAACTAGGGGAAATGTCGTAAATGATCGACATTTTAGCTATGGCAATCCTGAGAAGGCCTTTGAAGAGGCTGTTCGCCGCGTATCGCTCAAGGTTCAGTATCCCTGTAGTTCTTGCATGCCGATCGAATGTTACGTCGTACTCGCCCAGTTTTATCCAGCCTCTTCCACCAATGACGTTACCTCTAACTTCCAAGGGCCATTCGCGCTGCATTCGGTGATGGCGCGTGCATTGAAAGTTTCATCTAACTGCTTACGCTTGCGTACACCACCGGACTCCGGTGGCAGTTTTGGCATCAAGCAGGGGGTTTTCACTTATGTGGTAATGATGGGACTGGCTGCGCGCAAGGTTGGCGCTCCGGTCAAATGGGTTGAAGGTCGTCTAGAGCATCTACAAGGCGCGTCGCCAGGCACCAACCGTGTCATCAACATCGAGGCAGCGGTTACCAAATATGGGAGAGTAACTGCTCTCAGGTTCGATCATGCTGGTGTATTTTTACTTCGCCGTAATAGGTATGTCGTTGTTAAAAGAAGGTTTGATTTTGGTATTGTCAATTGCGCTAAACATGGAGCGTTTGGTCAATAAAAGTTAATAGTGCTTCTGGCACTTACCCCGTCCAATGTTACACATTGGGCGGGGAGCACTTTAGGTGCCTAATTGAAGTGCTGGACTTTCTTAATGGCAAAGCATTAAGAAAGTCCAGCCGCCAACCATTAAGTAGTGTTGCACTTAGAATGCATCCACCCACTAGCATAGTCTTGTCGCATTCATTGATCGGGATAACAGCGTGTTGGCTAAAAGAGTCGGTGGCTTCCGAAAAAATACCTAAAATTCTCCAGGGATATTGATCCGCTAATCTAGTGAAAAACCGAGGTGCTCACGCTCGATATGCAGCTGTTCACTAATACGAATATCTTTCGCTTCTCGACTTTGTATCACACCATTCCATAGCTTAATTGGATAATGGGGTATATTTTCTGCTAACCCCTCTTATCGTGGTTATATATTCCCACGACTCAACTCTTGGTGGCCTTCGAACAGGCAGAGCAGAATATCCAGCATCAAGTACTTACAGGTACGCCTTGGGTACGAAAGAAAGTTGCACTTACCTTGGTTGATAAGGCACTCACTATTGGGAAACTTTTTGTCTTAGTAATCGCATTCACGGGTGTCAGAAAGTCTGAATCTCAATTGAGAGTTCACGGTGATAAGTGGATGACATATCCTCCGATGATTAGCCTGTACGGGCATTTTGGAATTTTATCGTGATGCTAAACTGGGAAAGCGAGTGCAATCGCCAAAGGTAATCATAATAGGATGTGAAGCACAGGTAAGGCACTGCCGCCAAAGGTCAAAATGGTCCGAAAACCGGACATGTTAAAATCACGCTATGTGTCCACCTTGATGGTGATGATGGGCAATGGTCGGTGTGAATCGGGATAAAGTGGGAAGAGCTCGACGTCCCCCCCTGATTGAGTAGCGCTACACTTTAGAGTCCGATCCTATGCGTAAGGAGATTGGACATGAAGAAGCGTTTCAGCGAAGAACAGATCATTGGTTTCCTGGGCGAAGCCGAAGCGGGACTGCCCATCAAGGAGCTGTGCCGTCGGCACGGTTTCTCAGAAGCCAGCTATTATCTTTGGCGCAGCAAGTTCGGCGGAATGAGCGTACCGGACGCCAAGCGACTCAAAGAACTCGAAACCGAAAATACGCGATTAAAGAAGCTACTCGCCGAATCGCTACTGGAGATGGAGGTCACTCGCGAGGCGCTGAGAAAAAAGTGGTGAGCGCGCCTGCACGCCGCGAGATGGTGCGCTTCATGGTCTCGCGTGGCCTGAGTGAGCGCCGTGCGCTCTGTGTCATCTGTATGAGTGCCAGCGCGTTGCGCTATCAAGCGGCCCCTGATCGCAATGAGGCACTGCGTGAACGCATTGTTAGCTTGGCCCATCGGCATCGTCGTTATGGCGCTGGCATGATCTATCTGAAGCTGCGTCAAGCCGGTGAACGGGTCAATCATAAGCGCGTCGAGCGCCTCTATGCCGCGGCTCGATTGCAGATAAAACGGCGCAAGCGCAAGAAGGTTCCCATGTCTGAGCGTAAGCCACTGAGCCGCCCTAATGCTGCCAATCAGGTCTGGTCAATGGATTTTGTGTTTGACCGTACAGCGGAAGGCCGCGTCATTAAGAACCTCACCGTTGTCGACGACGCTACGCATGAAGCCGTGGCTATCGTGCCTGAACGTGCCATTGGTGGTCTGTTTTTAACACGGATGCTGGATCATCTGGCTTTACAACGCGGCCTACCTAGCGCCATTCGTACGGACAATGGAAAGGAATTCTGTGGGCGGGCCATGCTGTTATGGGCGCATCTACGTGGCGTTGCACTGTTTTTAATCGAACCTGGACAACCCAATCAAAACGCCTACATCGAATCGTTTAACGGGCGTTTTCGGGATGAATGTCTCAACGAGCACTGGTTCACCAGCCTACATCACGCCAGGGTCGTCATCGAGGCGTGGCGACGGGAATACAACGAGGAGCGGCCGAAGAAAGGACTTGGAGGGTTAACGCCTTCCGCCTATGCAGAGCAACTGGCGTTAAAAAACGATAAAGTAACTTCAGACTCTAAACCCGGATGCTACTGAGAATGGGGTGACGTCGCCCTGCTTGTTAAGTTGATGGAAATGTTGCTGTTCTTTAAAGTCCGAGTCACGTAGCTTGGTGATCCGGCATAAGCGACCAAACTCTGTGTTCTCTAGGCTGATCACTCCGCCGCTCAGAAGAGGAAAGCCTAGTCATCTTCGTCCGCGCTTTCTTCGAAGATAATGTGGTGGCTCAGTCTATCGACTACGCTTCTTGGATAGTGACGCTAGCCGACTATCAGCTGATCGATATTTACCAGCAATTCGCTGAACGCTATTCACGCACTCATGACACATTAGGTGAAGCTTTAGAGGCCAAGTTCGGTCTCTCGCTAGACGGTGTCACGCTCAATGAAAGTCATCAGATGGTGGTGGCTGCCACGCAGCTAGATGCCAGTAGCGAGCGGATTATCAACTATCTGAATGAGTATGCTCAGCTATCGATTAATGCCATGTTCTTTAGCGCGTTTGAGGATAACGGCAACCGCTACCTCAGCCGCGCTTGGATGATCGACCCCGACGAGCCGACTAAACCGGTAGCAAGAAAAACCAATAAAGAGCCCTGGAACGGAGGATTCTACGCGTCATTTGGCGATGATAGGCCGTGGGAGCTAGCACGGCGTGGTATTCCAAAACTCTTGCAATGCTTTCAGAAGGCGACCGTGTATGGGTCAACAGTATGAAAACGGGCTATGTCGGTGTCGGCGAGGTTATTGGTGAGCGCTGCCGTGCCGCAGAGTATCACTTTGAAACTGAGAGCGGCGCCAAAACGTTGCTAGAACTTGCTTCGGCGAGCGAGTATCCACCTCTTTATCGAGTGCTTGATGGCGAAGAGGAGAGCGCCGAGTACTTGGTGCCAGTATACCGAAGGGCGCAGCCAAGCATTCAGTGAAGTGGGTTTATTCGGCAACCAGAACACGGTCTGTAAACCCACCGCTCCTAAATGGTCGCATGCGGTGACTCGTCTAAGACAGGCATGGGATTTAAATAGCAGGAAAAGTTAGCAGCGCTGTAACGCGCTGTTTCATTATCGTGGATTGTGTCTGTCCATGGGAATGCAGGGGCCTGCGATTGCCCACAGGCCCCTGTTATGTGCCTCCTAATCTTGCGGCTTCAACTCTTCCCGCTTGGGCGGTGCGCCTACCCGTACTTCGCTGAGATCCTCCTGAGAGAGGCCGCGATACAGCGAGAACATCATGATAAATACTAGAATAAACATCGGTAGGCCGACAACGGTAATAACCTGCTGCAGTGCTGTCAGCCCGGCATCGCCGGCCAGTACGATCAGCATGGCAGCCAGCATGCCTTCCGAGACACCCCAGAAAACGCGCTGATGCCAGGGGCCTGGGTCTGGACTGCCGGTACATAGCATATCGACGACGAGAGAGGCGGAGTCTGATGAGGTGGCAAAGAAGATCGCGACGATCACCACTGCTAAGCCTTTAATCAATGTCGCGGCCGGGAAGTTATCAAAAAACGCGAACATGGCGAGCGGAATGCTTTCGGCGACGGCTGCTGACAAGATACCGGCTTGATCGCCTAATGCTGCCCGGGCCTCGGGTCCAATACCGTCAATCTCCATCGCCGACCAGCCGAAGATTGCAAACCAGATCAGCGTGAAGATGGAAGGGGCGAACAGCACGCCGAGAACGAACTCGCGGATCGTCCGCCCGCGAGAAATCCGCGCCACGAAGATGCCGATAAACGGTGACCAGGTGACTGTCCAGGCCCAGTAGAAGACCGTCCAGCTGCCTTGCCAGCCCCAGGCGCCGCCTTCGCTGGAATACCGTGCCAGCGTGTCATTCCAGAACGCCATGGGCAGCAGGTTGGTTATGTAGAGACCAAAGGTTTCGACCACGGCACGCAAAAGAAAAACGGTCGATCCAGTAAAAAGCACAAACAGCAACAGACCAACGGCCATGCCGATATTGATATTGGAGAGCAGTTTCACGCCAGAATCCAGCCCCGCCACGATTGAGCCCACGGCCACGGTGGTGAGCACAGCGATGATCAGCACCTTGGTTATCACGGCATCCGGAACACCCCACAGCTCCGTTAGCCCCGCATTGATTTGTTGGGTGCCCAGGCCGATAGAGACGGCTACGCCAAAGAGCGTGCCGAGAATGGCAAAGATATCGAGAGATTTGCCAATAGGGCCGTAAATACGCTCACCTAAAAAAGGATAGAAGACCGAGCTGAAACGCATTGGCAGGTTGTAGCGATAGATAAAGTATGCGAACGCTAGCCCCGGCATGGCGAAAATCGCCCAGGTATGTAGTCCCAGGTGATAAATCGAAAAGCTCATGGCATCGGCGGCGGCTGTCGCTGAGAAGGGTTCGACACCCGTGCGCGGAGGTGTTGCGAAGTGGGAAATCGGCTCGGCTACGCCCCAGAACATCAGCACCGTGCCGATACCGCCAGCGAACAGCATGGCGAACCAGGAAGCGTTGGTATAGGCAGGCTTCGCATCATTGCCGCCTAGGCGGATCGCACCGTAACGGCTGAAAGCCACCCACAGCAGAAACGCCACCCAGGTTGTTACCCCTAAAATAAAGAACCAGCCAAGATTAGTAACGATCCATTCACGCCCGGCGCCGAAGGCTGCTCCTATGGGGTCAGGCGCAATCAACAGCGCCACTAAAAACAGGATCATGATCCCGGCCGATGTGAAAAATATGGTGGAATCTGTCTTAAGGCCCAGCTTTCGCGCCAGTGCATCCATTGTTGTAGCTCCCTGTGTCTTTACGACTGTCTTTATAACTGTCTTTATAGCTGTCTTTATAGCTATCTTTGCGACTCTGTTTTGCAGCCCTGTTTTCAAAACCGGCCTTTCAAACTCGCCCTTAAAACCTCGCCCTTAAAACAACGTAGGAGTTATAGGGCGATTACGCCATGCTGGCAAAAAAATACGCGCTATCAGCATCGCTTTCTGATGCTAATAGCGCGTCCATAGAGGCGCGTGCTGTTTCAACGGGCCAGCTTCAGCGACCTCGCTTCAACGACTCTCTACACGTAGAAGTCGAGGTCCTCTTGCGCTTTTAGCAGATCGCGCATCTTGATGGGGTCGTCACCAAAGAAGAAGACTAAGCCCCAGTGCGTGCCGAAAGCAGCCCGGTCAGGCACCGTCTCTTCCGTCGGCGCGACCAGCTCATGTGACTCGAAATAGGGGTGATCAACGCACTCTGTAGGCATTTCCAGTTTGCTGACAACGCGACGGCGCGGATAGACACCAAAGCAGCCTGCGTAACCCTTCGCATCGACCACTTCTTTGGGGAAGAAGGCCGCTACTTCCTCTTTAGTGCTTTTCGGATCGAACACTAGCATGGATGCCTGATAGGCATTGAAGCCGTAGGCTTTTTCGATCAGTTCAAACGCTTTAAACCCGGGTGGGCGATAGGCCACCTCGCCAAAGTACATCTCACCATCAGCGGTGACGAAGTACTCGGGGTGAATCAAGCCAAACTTGATATCAAACGTTTTAATCAACAGCTCGATCTGTTTGGTGATCGCATTACGCCAGCTTTCAAGTTCTGCCGTTGCCGGTACGAATACCGAATAACCCAACGTTACGTATTCGGAAATGTTCAGGAACTGGATTTTACCATCATGAATCCAGGCCTCAACGGCGAACTCCCAACCATCCAGATGGCTTTCCATCAGTAAGGGATATTCTTCGTCCGGAATGTTGTCGATTTCTTCGAGCGTGCGGATCATTCGGTGACCGAGACAGCCGGCTTTGTCGAACGCCTTCACGTGAATCGGGTCGTTCGGGTCGCCATCAAGTTTGAGCAGCGTTTGGTTAACGCGCTTCATAAAGCGAACGATGTCTTCTTTCTCGTGCGCCTCTTCGAAGATACCCACACGGATACCACCAAGCTGCGCGCGACGCTTCATCAAGGCCTTGTCACGGAACAGAATGGATTGACCAAACATGCGAGGGCTGTCGAGGAGAACCGAGTTGATGGCACCGGACCACTCAACGGTTTCTTCAAACAGCGGAATGGCGATATCGACGCCTTCTTCCTTCAACCTCACGGCGATTTCCATGGACCGATCATTCAACCGGATAAAATCCCAAGGGATAAATGGGATGTTATTGGCGGTACAAAAATCCGCAGCCCACTCCGGAGCAATCACGATATAACGGCGGTCAAATTTTTGCGCCGCTTTGATAGCATTAATGCTCCAGCCAAGCAGGGCGATATAGCCTTTATTGGGATCTTTAGGCGTCTCTGTACCTTTAACCGAGTCCATTTCTGGATCAAGCCAGGCCGCTACTGATTCGGGCAAGTGCTTTTCTGATGTTATCGACATTCAATGTCCTCCTTGCTGGCTGACTCAGACTGCCTGCGCGGCGGTTGGAGCGCACCAAGTGGGCGCAGTCGCAGTCAGTGGTGTTCAGAAGCGAGTGAGTAAGCCAGCATTAGAAAAGTTTTAGCGCACCCGTTGTAACAAAGTTAGTTGAGATCGTTACAGTTAGCAATTAGGTTGTAGAGTACCTGTGAAATTAATGTAGAGGTTTTCTTGCCATTGAGGTGCGGATCATTGTCTAAAGTGGACAGCCTTATATACGTCGTTTCGTGACGCTTTGGAACCCTTTGCTGCTCTGCAATTGTACCCTATTCCGTTAGAAAAATACTTCCTTATCAGGCTGTTGCTACGCCCGTGCGGGCACTCATCTTTCCCCTTGCCTACTGGTTGCCAGAGTATCGAATCACTTTTTTAGTGGCCTGCTATAGAGGTGTCTTTTGATGCGTGGAAAGTTTTGTACAACCAAAGGTAGATTTTGTACGAGTTTTTGGTTTTTAATGTCTTACTATGTTTACCTCTACACTTAACGTCAGTTGCTGCAGCGGAGACACGACGATTACCAAGAGTGTGGTGGCTATCGGCATGTGTACGTGTCGCAAAATGCGAATAGCTTCCGTTCAAATCCCACGCTGGACACTCGCTTCAGTGAACAGCTCCGTCATGCATCCCATCGTCGTTTACCGATAAAGGCGCCCCAAAATATGTCCTCAACACGTTCCCCCATTGGGCGGCAAGCATCGACGTCGTCCGATTTATTTCCCCGTACTGTCATGCTCGCAGGTAATGACCCGGAAGCAACGCGCCGCAACATCGAGGCCTGCTTCACTGCCACCTTCGATCGATACGAGTCATTGTTTACAACGCTTGCCAGCGAAGAAGCTTACCTGCGTAAGTCGATCTCCCTTCGGCATCCGCTGATGTTCTACCTCGGGCATACCGCGACGTTCTTCGTTAATAAGCTGGTGCTGGCTAAGCTCTTGCCCGCTCGGATAGACGCGAATATGGAGTCTATTTTTGCGATTGGCGTTGATGAGATGAGCTGGGACGACCTGAATGACGCTCACTATCAGTGGCCGTCGGTCAGTGAGGTGATGGATTACCGCGCCAAGGTTCGCGCCGCAGTGCTCGCTTTGATTCGTGAGTTGCCGATGTCGCTGCCTATTGGTTGGGATAGTCCTTTCTGGCCTATCGTCATGGGTATCGAGCACGAGCGTATCCACCTTGAAACGTCTTCGGTATTGATTCGTCAGCAGTCAATCGACCTGGTGTCACCACAGCCTGAGTGGGCGCCTATTCGCACCACCGGTGAGCCGCCAGAGAACACTTTGATCACGGTGCCTCAAGGCGAGGTGGCGCTAGGCAAGTCGTTTGACGACCCGTGGTACGGCTGGGATAACGAGTACGGTCATCACCGTGCCGACGTTGAAGAGTTTAAAGCGAGCCAGTTCCTGGTCAGTAACAACGAGTTTCTGGAGTTTGTCGAAGCCGGCGGTTATTTGTCCGACGCCTTCTGGTCGGAGGAGGGATTGGGCTGGCGCAATTTTGCCAAGGCGAGCCATCCCACTTTCTGGGTGTGGAAAAACGAATGGCATCTGCGCTTGATGGCCGAAGAAGTGGCAATGCCTTGGGACTGGCCGGTAGAGGTCAACTTCCACGAGGCCAAAGCCTTTTGTCATTGGAAAAGCGAACAGACGGGCCAGACCGTGCGTATGCCCACGGAAGATGAGTGGCATCGTTTGGCGGATGAAGCGGGTGTGTCCGAGCTGGAAAATGACGCGGCTGCCAATGCCAATCTGCATTTGGATCACGGCGCTTCTTCGTGCTCTGTGACGCGCTTCCAGCATGGCCAGTGGTTCGATGTGGTGGGCAATGTGTGGCAGTGGGTGGAAACGCCCACCTACCCGTTCCCAGGCTTTGATGTGCACCCGCTGTACGATGATTTCACCACGCCGACGTTCGACAACCAGCATAATCTGATCAAGGGCGGCTCCTGGATCTCCTGCGGTAATGAAACGCGGCTTAGCGCTCGCTATGCGTTTCGGCGGCATTTCTTCCAGCATGCGGGCTTTCGCTATGTGGTGTCAGATGCGGAAGTCACGCTACCCAGCGCTTATTACGAAAGTGATGCGCGTATGGCGGAGTACGCAGAATTCCATTACGGCGAAGAGTGGTTTGGCGTTGCCAACTTTCCGCAGGCACTGGCAAACAGGTCATTAGCCAGTATGGATGGCCGACCCAAGAAACGCGCGTTGGACCTAGGATGCGCCAGCGGGCGCTGCAGCTTCGAGCTGGCCCGTGAGTTTGAGCAGGTGGATGGCGTGGACTTTTCGGCCAACTTTATCCGCCAGGGCGTCGAAATGGCGGAGCAGAAAGTGCTGCGTTATACCCGTGCAGAAGAGGGCGAACTGGTCACCTACCAGGAACGTACGCTGGCAAGCCTAGGACTAGAAGACGTGGTCGATCGCGTCAGCTTCCACCAAGGCGATGCGTGCAACCTCAAGCCGCAGTTCAGCGGTTACGACTTGGTAGTGGCCGCTAACCTAATTGATCGGCTGTATAAGCCTGCACAGTTCCTGCAAACCGTGCACCAGCGCATCAATGCAGGTGGCATTCTCATGATCGCCTCACCCTACACGTGGCTGGAGGAATATACGCCGAAGGAGGAGTGGATCGGCGGAATCAAGAAAAACGGCGAAAATGTCAGCACCTTGAATGGCCTGAAGGAGCTGCTTGAACTTCATTTCCGGATGATTAGCGATCCCGAAAAAGTCCCCTTTGTGATTAGAGAGACAATGCATAAATACCAGCACAGCCTCTCGGAAGTCACGCTGTGGGAGCGTCGTTCCTAACGAGGCTTTCATCACTCGGCGTGCACATTAAGTGCTCAATGGCCCGGTTAATCGATACGTGTTCGGTTAACTGGGCCTTTATGGTGTTGACAGGCCTATTAGAAGATCAGCATTAGAAGGCCAATAACAACTATCAGGCCGATCATAAAGATGATACCGACGGTGCTAGCTAAAAATTTCAACATGCTCTTCTCCTTGTATTTGTCGCGTTAGTTCATCCTGAGTTAACGCTGTCCATTTGTTTATGATAGAAGCCAACGTTAGTTCGCGCCAACGAATTGGGCTATGCCACATCTTTAAATAATCAGCCAATACAAGCGCACCGGAAGCGATGAGTGTAACTGCCCAGCGCGCTTGAGACATCGCTAGCCTTGGGAGGCGGCGAGCGCTTGGTCGATATCGGCCAGCAGATCGTCGATATGCTCGATGCCAATCGATAGGCGCACCATGTCCGGGGTGACGCCGGCTGCTTTTAGCTCTTGATCATCCAGCTGGCGGTGCGTGGTAGATGCCGGAATAGAGGAGCAGCTCTTAGCATCGCCAATATTGACCAGCCGCAAAATAAGCGAAAGTGCATCGTAGAAGCGCTCACCAGCGGCTTGGCCACCCTTAATGCCAAAGCTAAGAATGCCCGAAGCGTGGCCATGCATATAGCGTTGGGCTAATGCGTGATCGGGGTGGCTTTCCAGCCCTGCATAACGCACCCACGCCACCAGCGGATGGCCGTCTAGATGCTTGGCGACCGCCAGCGCATTAGCGCAGATCCGCTCAATTCGTAGTGACAGCGTTTCCAGCCCCTGCAGAAGATTCCAGGCTGCTTGGGCAGATAGTGCCGCGCCCATATTGCGCAGCGGCACAACGCGCGCGCGGGTAATGAAAGCGGCATCGCCTACATCGCGGGTATAGCTAACGCCGTGATAGGAGACATCCGGCTCGTTTAGCAGCGGGAACCGGCTGGCGTGTTCCGCCCAGGGGAAGTTGCCAGAGTCTACAATCACGCCGCCCACCGTGGTGCCGTGGCCGCCAATGTATTTGGTGGCCGAATGGACGACAATGTCCGCCCCGTGTTCAATTGGCCGGCATAAGAACGGTGATGCCGTGGTGTTATCCACAATCACCGGGACGCCGTGGCGATGCGCGGCATCCGCAAGCGCCCGTAGGTCGACGATCCCGCCAGAGGGATTGCCGATACTTTCGCAAAATACCGCTTTCGTGCGCTCATCAATCAACGCTTCGATGCCGGCAATATCGTCTTTGTCGGCAAAGCGCACCTGAATACCCTGGCGCGGTAAAGTGTGAGCAAACAGATTGTAGGTGCCACCATACAGCTCGCTAATTGAGACGATGTTGTCGCCCGCTTCTGCAATGGTTTGAATGGCGTAGGTGATCGCTGCCATTCCTGATGCTACCGCTAGGCCCGCAATACCGCCTTCCAGCGCGGCTACTCGTTGCTCTAGCACGGCGCAGGTCGGGTTCATGATGCGAGAATAAATATTGCCTTCCACTTTCAGATCAAACAGATCCGCTGCGTGCTGTGCGCTGTCAAAGGAAAACGAGGTGGTCTGATGTATCGGAACCGCAACGGCATTTTGCGAATCCGGCGCGTAACCATAATGGAGGGCGATAGTTTCAGGTTTCATAAAGGCGGCTCGTGAAAGAAAAGAGTAACCCTTATCTTAGAGAAATCGAGGCGGCTGGGCCAACGTTGTTTAGTCGGATGCCCTGCCTCAATTGAAGGCCGGATGAAGTCACTATGTATCGGCAATGGCCTGTTCGGCAGACGGCTGTCAAGATTGCTGTGTCTCATTTAGTGAGATGAAATCGTAAAGTTGTCTTGCTATGTTCTAAGCCACACCAACAAAAAATGACGCACGCCATGCCTGCACACATGCCTTCACCCGGTAGTAATACGCAACAGACTCCCTCGACGTTGGTTCATGCCATGCAGGTGCTGCAGATCACTGCACGTGGCGGGCACCGTGGTGCCAGCATCAATGATTATCTCGATGCGCTCGAATTCAGTCGTCCAACGCTTTATCGATTATTAAAAGGGCTCAAGCAGCAAGGATTTTTGCGCTCTTCTCCTGTTCGTGGGCGCTATCTATTAGGGTATGAACTGCTGGTGCTCGGCGCTCAGGCAGGCAATGGCGCCGGGCTGCGTGACCTGGTTCGGCCTAGGCTGCTGGCTTTAGCTCAGCGCTGTGGCGATAGTTTTTATCTCTTTGCGCGCGATGGTTTTAATGCTGTTTGCTTGGAAGTACAGAACGGCGCCTACCCTGTGGGCAGTTTCGTGAGCGCTACGGGCGGCCGCCTGCCGTTAGGTGTTGGGCAAGCATCTATCGCCTTGCTTGCCTATCTGGAGGCTGATGAGCGCAGCGATATACTCAGCCATAACGCCGCACGACTGCATAGCGAATATGCGATCGCCGTTGCCGATGTTGAAGCGGAAATACACTATCTACTTACCCATGGCTATGCTCACGGCGTGGAGGGATCTCTACTGCCTGAGTACAGCGGCTTGGCCATTCCTATCCTTGATCACAGCGGTCATCCTTTGGGGGCTATGAGCTGCTCGATGCTGAAATCGCGTATGACAGCTGACCACAAGGCGGACGTTCTCAAAGGCATGCAGGACGAAGTGGCCGGCATGGTTAACAAGGCACACGGCCTTTTGTATTTGGATTAAATCACCATGAAACCCCTTACACATCCTTCCCATCAGCGCCCTTGCGGCTGGAATTCATGGCTGCCTTCGCGAAAGGTACGCCCAGCGTTAAGCGGCCAGTCTGAGGCAGAGGTGGTCATCATCGGCGCGGGTTATACCGGTTTTGCGGCGGCCACTGCCTGGCAGCAAGCGCGGCCGGATGATCGCATCAAAATTCTTGAGGCTGATCGAGTCGGTGAAGGTAGCCCGGGGCGCAATTCTGGCTTCATGTTAGAAATTGCCTTAGCGAACGACGCTCAGCCCGAAGAGCTTGAACGCATGGGGCAGCTAAACGCGCTGAGCCGGCAAACGATGGCGCTGCTGCGTGAGCGTGTTGAGCGCCTAGGTATCGACTGCCAGTTAGCGCATAGCGGCACTTACCGAGCGGCCAGAAGCGTGATAGGCCAGCGTTCACTTAAACAATACGAAGACTTTCTTAACGCGGCTGGACTGTCCTATCAGACCTTAAGTGGGGGCCAGCTCGCTGAACAAATTGGTACCCATTATTACTCGCACGGCATTTATTCGCCGGACTGTTATCTGGTCCAGCCAGCCGCATTAATTACCGGCTTGGCAGATTCGTTGGAATCCGGAATAGAGCTGCACGAATATTCGCCCGCCACGCAGATTGTGCCTGACGGCAAAAAATGGCGTGTTTCTACCTCGGAAGGTGAAGTATTGGCTGGGCGAGTGATACTCGCCAATAACGCTTTTTCGAGGGCTTTTGGTGCCGACTCTTCGCGGCTAACGGCTATTTATACCTATGCCGCTATCACCGAGCCATTAGCGGGGCGGGATCGTCAGCGTATTGCGGCTACAACCTGGGGGCTGCTGCCTGCGCACCGGCTGGGTTGTACGCTGCGCACCACGGCCGACGGGCGATTGATGATTCGTTCAGGCTACAGCTATGAGCGCGAAGCCGATAACGCTCGTGTCGAAGACGGATTAAGAGCAAGCCTTGAAGCTCGCTATCCCGACATCGCTCCCGTGCACTTTGACCAGATGTGGGGAGGCACCACCGGGCTTACCTATAACGGCGCGCCATTCTGGGGTGAGATTCAGCCCAATTTGTATGTATCGGCAGGGTGTAATGGTGGCGGGATCGTCAAGGGCACCTTCCTCGGCGATGCGCTGGCGCGCAAAGCGTTAGGGCAGCCCGTTGAGGATATTGCATCGCTGTTTGGCACCGCTAGTTGGATGCCGCCTGATCCTGTACGCCGGTTAGGTTTTTATCTAACCAGCCAAGTAGAGCGCCTTAAAGCGAAATCCGAAACCTGACCCCCAACGTTTATTATAAAAAAGAGAGATTACAATGAATCCTCAAGAGCATATTGGGCTGTTGTCTATTCTGCCGGCGGCACTTGCGATTGTGCTGGCATTTGTCACGCGTAATACCGTTTTTTCATTGGCCGTCGCTTGTTTCGTTGGGGTAATCACCCTTGGCAATGGGTTGATGGGGTTTCCGACACTGTTAAAGGAAACGCTGGGCACGACGAGCTTCTCCTGGATATTGTTGCTAGAGCTATTCATCGGTACGGTGATCGCTTTTTTCCAGCGGACGGGGGCTATTCAAAACTTTACTGCTTGGGTGGAGCGCCGCGCCTTATCGCGCGTGAAGGTTCAGCTGATTGCCTGGGTCATGGGGATGTTTGTTTTCTTCAGTGACTATTTCAGCCCGCTGTTTGTCGGCAGCACGATGCGTGGCCTGACGGACCGCTACCGTATTTCCCGTGAAAAACTCGCTTACATCGCGGATTCAACTTCAGCCCCCGTGAGCGTTCTGATCCCGATCACCGGCTGGGCGGTATTTATCTCTGGGCTGCTGATCGGAATGGGCCCTATTGAGAATGCGGCGCAGGCAATGAGTGTGTTTCTCTATGCCATCCCCTTCAACCTTTATGCATTTCTTTCTGTGCTGGTGGTGGGGATGGTGATTGTTGGCGTTATTCCGCTTTTCGGACCAATGCGTGAAGCTGAGCGTCGGGCCCAAGAAGAAGGCAAGGTATTGCGTGATGGTGCTGAGCCGCTGGTGGGAGAGGAGCTAACCGATATTCCACCTTATGAAGGTGTGCGCACCAGCCTATTTTGGAACTTCTTCGCCCCGGTCATGGTGGTGATCGGTGTGGCGGTAGGGACGTTTATTGTGATGGATTCGGCCAAGACCATGGAAGCCTTCCTGGCGGCGTCGGTGTTCTTAGGGATTGTCATGCGCCTGCAGGGCATTCCTTTCAACGACATTATGAAAACCTCACTCTCCGGCATGAAGGGTGTCATGCCCGCGATCATCATCCTGGCGCTGGCCTATTCGCTGAATCACCTGTCAAAAGATATGGGCACGGCCAATTACATTGTTGAAGCAACCGCCGGTTGGCTGACGCCTGCGTTACTACCCGCCATGACATTTTTGATTGCCGCCGTCATTGCCTTTTCCACCGGCACATCATGGGGCACCTTTGCCATTATGATGCCGTTAGCCGTGCCTCTGGCCTTCAATTTCAGCGCAGATGCCATTACGCCATTGCTCTATGCCACCGTCGCCGCAGTCGCGGGCGGAGGTGTGTTTGGGGACCACTGCTCGCCGTTGTCGGACACATCGGTACTGGCTTCCACCGGCGCCGCTTCCGACCACATTGACCATATCAAGACGCAAATTCCCTTTGCTCTCGCTGTCGCCTTGGTGTCTCTGGTCGCGTATTTATTGATCGGCCTCATGCTGTGAGGCTTGTTTCATGCCGGAGTTAGCGCGCCGCAGGGCACAGTCGAAAAAGAGGAGTTATTAGTATTCCCTGCGGTGCTTATGTAGCGATCCAACGGTGCTTTTTAATCCGGTACATATGCGCATCTGCATAGCTGAGCAGAGTATCAGCATCGTTGCCATCGGCAGGGTAGCATGCCACGCCGATGCTGCAGGATGGCATCGCGAGTCCACCGAATTCAGCGCCCAGCGGTGCGCTCATCGCCATTGATATCTGATCTACTTTTCTCGCGACGGCATCCACTGATTCTATGTCGGTTAATAGAATCGTGAACTCATCGCCGCCCATTCGGGCGACAGTATCCATTTCGCGTAGGCAGCTTTCCAGCCGGCGAGCCACCGTGCACAGCACGCGATCACCCGCGGCATGACCATGAACATCATTGATCACTTTGAAGTCATTGATATCCAAAAACAGGAGTGCCAGTCCATTTTGGTGGCGTTGGGCCGCGCTCAGGCTTGAATTCAGTCGGTCGTAGAACAGTGACCGATTGGCTAGCTTTGTCAGCGGATCATGGTGAGCGAGAAAGCGTAACTCTGCCTCGGACTGTATTAGGGCCGATACGTCCCGCGCCACGCCAACACGCACTCTTTCTTCTTCATACCAACGAGCAGACCATAGGATATGCACGATCCCTTCATCCTTGCGGATATAGCGATTGCGAAAATCAATATGAGGCTGACCGCTCATAACACGTTGAATGGAGCTGTGGCTGGCCGCGAGATCATCCGGATGCATGTAGCCAGTGATCAGGGTGCCGATCAATTCATCGGCGCGATAGCCGAGCAGTGACTGACAGGCATCGCTGACAAAGACGATCATGTTGTCTTCATCGACGACAAAAACCGTGTCCAGCATCAGGTGAATCAGCTTGGGGTAGAGTGCTTGCAGGTCAGCGGGCATAGGTTGGCGTAGTCCGGTTTACATCTCGCGAGTATAGACCGCTCGTAAAGTGAGGCGATAAAAAATCGATTAAACGTTTAGGGAAAACGTGGGCCCAGTGATTCTATGAAACCGAGAGACAACGCCGGGAATTATTCTTATTCAGCTGCGTTGATCTGATCTGCCTTTATAGAGGCTTTCTGAGCCTGTACAGATCAAGGGTGTATAGTCATAGTTACCATGCATAGATATCGTGTCTGCATCTGCGCAAGTTAGGTTCATCATCGTCATCATTCGTACCTAGACGCTGAGTTCGTGGGGCCGGCAGGGAGCATGGTGTCGATGTAATGAAAGCAAATAGCGGTCAAGTTTTCGACTGTTCTTGATAGATAAGCAGTGAGTGGAGGACGTGTTTTGATCTATATCATTTTTGTCATTATTTTTGTGGGCGTGACGGCCGCTTTATACCAGGTGTATGACGTTAACCATAATATAAATGTCGGCAATGAAAAGAAATTATCGCGCGCGGATAAAGCCCGCTTAGCAGAGCTCTCTGCCAAAGTAAAAACGTCTTCAAGCGAGCATTCAGAGGCAGATTTCGACCAAGCCGCTGCGGCTGTTTTTGGCCCTGGCATTACGCGAAAAATGGCCTTGACAGCATTTAACGATGAGGAAGAAGGGCGCTATGCCATTCCTCTATTAAGGCGCAGGGAAAAATTGGTCTATAACGGCGATATTAAAGTAAAGCATCTATCGTTTTGGATAACGAAACTGCCTACGTTTGACGTGCGTGGCTTGCTGATAACGCTTGTTATTATTAACTGTTTTTTGGCACAGCTTTTAGGCGGGATGAGTATCTATACTATCCACTATAAATTTTCGGCGTCCGCATTTTTATGGCTTAATGAGCCGTTTTATCTAATGATTATTATTTATGTATTAATCTTTATGACGTTCTGTATTTCCAGGCTTGATATGTATATGAACGATATTTATCAAATTGGTAAGCTAAGTCGGTATGCGAACTCAGACGAGGGTGAAGTGCGCGTTTGATGTCACTCCAAACGCCGTTTGCTTTGTAATAGCTTTCCGAGAGTTTCCATTCCGCGCTCGCTACTGGCGGTCCAGGGGTGGCCGTAGCTCAGGCGTATGCAGTGGCGAAACTGCTGCGTCGCCGAGAAAATAGGGCCAGGCGCTATGCTAACGCCGTGATCAAGCGCCATGGTGAATAAACGCAGTGAATCAATATGCTCCGGAAACTCGACCCATAAAAAATAGCCGCCTGCAGGCCGCGTGATGCGGGTTTGAGCAGGAAAGTAGCGGTCTGCAGCGGCCAGCATACTGGCTTGCTGGGCTTCTAGTGCGTGGCGCAGCTTACGCAAATGGCGATCAAACCCGCCGTGCTGCAAATAATCGGCAATGGCTGCCTGTGCTGGAATAGACGGCGAAATGGTTGTCATCAGCTTTAGCCGTGAGATGGCTTTGGCATAGCGGCCACCCGCTACCCAGCCGACGCGATAGCCCGGCGCCAAGCACTTTGAAAAAGAGCTGCAGTGGATGACCAGCCCCTCATCATCAAAGGCTTTAACGGAAACGGGGGGCACACTGCCAAAATAAAGCTCCGCATAGACATCATCTTCTAACATCGGTACTTGATGCTGCTTTAACAGCTGATAAAGAATCCGCTTGCGCTCTTTGCTAAGGCTGGCGCCGAGTGGGTTTTGCAGATGGCTCATAAACCAGCAGGCTTTAATAGGGAGTGATTCCAACCGCTCTGCCAACACCTCAAGGTCGATGCCCTCTCGAGGGTGTACCGGAATCTCAACCGCTCTTAATTTCAGCCGTTCTAACACTTGCAGGGTGGCATAAAAAGCGGGCGATTCGACCGCGACAAGATCACCCGGCTGAGTTACGCACTGCAGGGCCAAATTGAGTGCTTCCATGGCGCCATTGGTAATAACCAGCTCTTCGATAGGTCGTTGAATGCCGCCCAGCATGTAGCGCAAGCCAATTTGGCGACGTAAGTCGGTATGCCCTGCGGTCATGTCAGCCACCAGCTGTTGTGGCGAAAGAGCGCGTAAGCCGCGCGTCATGCTAGTGCTTAACCGAGAAAGTGGAAAAAGCTCGGGGCTGGGGAACGCAGACCCAAAGGGCACCGTTTGTGTATCCTGCAGTGAATCGAGCACGGAGAATGCCAGTTCGCTGACTTCTACTTCCGCGGGGTCTGCGTATTGCAGCGTTACGCGTGGTTCATCCCACAAACGCTGCGCATGCTCGCGGACAAAATAGCCTGAACGTGCGCGAGCAGTGATCAGCCCTTGGTTTTCCAGTAAGTAGTAGGCCTGAAATACCGTCGATGGGCTAATGCCATGATGGCGACTGGCCTGGCGAACTGAAGGGATTCGCTCCCCAGGGCTTATCACTCCCTCGCGAATCAGCGCAGCTATCTCATCGGCAAATTGCTCATAACGTTTCATGGGGCAGGTCACCGTGGTTTTATTACTTGTTTAAATGCAGAGCTTATGGCTGTGTTGTTAATTGTATCAAATGGTTACGTTGTAAAAATAAAAATTAGGGTATTATTCAAGGCTATAAGACCGTTAAAGACGGTTACGTGTGAGTCATTTAGAGCTTATTGAAGGAAAGCTATGTATACAGCCGAGCTATTTCCTCTCGATAATTTTCCGGTGGGATGCATGGTCACCGATGATAAGCGACGCATTGTCTATACTAATCGCTATATGGAAGAGCAGTACGGTTATTCATCGGATGAACTGTTAGGTGCGGATCTGTTTGTTTTACTTAGTAAAGCCTCTCAAATTATGTACGACACTTATATCGTACCTATTTTAAGGCAAGACGGGCAGTGTGATGAAATTCGTTTGTCTTTAAGAATGCGATCTGCGCGCATGCAGCCTGTCGTGGTCAACATGCTTCGTGATAATAGCGGAAGCGGGCAGTTTTTTTGGAGCATTAGCAGCGCCAGTCGCTCCGATCAGCTGTTTGAAGAGCTGACGTCAACCAAAAAGCTTCTTGAGCAGAAAGTATCGTTGCTCCGTACGCGATCCGATATGGATTCATTGACAAATTTACCTAATCGCTCGGCTTTAACACGCCATCTTGATCAGAAAATTATGGATAGAAAGAGCGGCGGCGTTGCCTTTGCGCTGGCGTTTGTTGACCTCGATGGGTTTAAAGAGGTGAATGATCTTTATGGGCACTATATGGGCGACAAAGTCCTGCAGCTAGTAGCGAAGCGTTTAGTCAGCAACCTTAGAAGTGAGGACTTAATCGCTCGTTTTGGCGGAGATGAGTTTGTTATCTTTTTAAATGGTCAGTTTAGTGCCAGCTTGGTCGAGGAAACGCTTTCTCGATTTATAAATAAGCTTGCGGAGCCTTTTGAAATAGATTCGGTGCAGCTACAGCTTTCAGCCAGCATAGGCGTGACGCTTTATCCGCAGTCAAATGAGCTTGAGCCTGACCAGCTTATTCGCCAGGCCGACCAGGCGATGTATCAGGCTAAGCTTGCTGGCAAAAATCAGGTTTGCCTATTTAATAGCGACGATGAGGATATTCAAAAGGAAAAATATTCGGAGCTATCCGCGATTAGAACCGCTATGGATGCCGGCCAGTTTGAGCTTTACTACCAGCCTAAGGTCAACATGCGTACCGGTAAAATACTCGGGCTTGAAGCGCTTATACGTTGGAACCACCCTGAGGATGGGCTGAAGAACCCCATATCGTTCTTGCCGGTACTTAACAAGACATCGCTAGGCTTAGCGCTGGGGCGATGGGTTATCACCACTGCTCTGAGCCAACTGAAGGCGTGGCTTGAGCAGGGATTAGACGTGCATGTCAGTGTTAATATTGATGGCTACCACTTGCAGCATCCTCACTTTCTACGCGACCTGCGCTGGATATTTGCCGGTTTCCCAGGACTACCAAAGCATCGGTTTGAGCTTGAAGTACTTGAAACGAGCATCATTGAAGATGTGAAGTATGTGTACTCAGTGCTGACTGCCTGCCGGACAATGGGCATTCGAATCTCGTTGGATGACTTTGGCACGGGGTATTCATCGCTGAGCCATCTCAGGGATCTATCGGTAGATACGCTTAAAGTGGACCGCAGCTTTGTTAAAAACATGCTCATCAGTAGCGGTGATTTGGCCATTCTCAAAGGGGTTGTTGGCTTTGCTCGCGCGTTTGAGTGCGATGTAGTGGCTGAGGGCGTTGAGACACTGCAGCATGGTCAGCAACTCATTGAACTTGGCTTTGAGTGTGCCCAAGGCTATTACATTGCTTGTCCTATGCCCGCCCAGGCGTTTAGCGCGTGGGCTGATGCGTGGGAGCAGCACGAGTTTCGCCATAAATTTAAACGTATTGAGCTGTCATAAGGGAGTAACGCCAACGTGCTGACGAAAGAACGGATAATGGCGCGTAATAACGTCACTATTATGGGCTCTGGCGAACAAACATTGATGCTTGCCCATGGCTTTGGCTGCGATCAAAACATGTGGCAATATCTGACTCCAACATTAAAAGAACAGTACACGCTGGTTTTATTTGATTACGTGGGGTCTGGCAAATCGCATATTTCAGCCTTTAGCGAATCGCGCTATCGCACGCTAGAAGGCTACGCACGTGATGTTAATGATATCTGCACGGCCTTAGCGTTAGAGCAGGTGCATTTCGTCGGCCATTCGGTGGGCAGTACGATTGGCCTATTGGCAACGATTGCTCATCCCGAGCAGTTTGCCAGCCAAATCATGGTCTGCCCTTCGCCTTGCTTTTTGAATATGCCCCCAGACTATCATGGTGGCTTTGAGCGCGCCGATCTTGAAGAGCTGCTTGATCTGATGGATCGAAACTATCTGGGCTGGGCGAATTATCTCGCGCCGTTAGTCATGGGCGCAGACAGTTCACCGCAGCTGATTAACGAGCTTTCCAGCAGTTTTTGCTCAACCGATCCTCTGGTAGCCAAGATATTTGCTAGAGCTACTTTCTTTTCTGATTATCGCTATTTGTTGCCTCAATCAAAGCACCCCGCGCTGGTGCTTCAAAGCCAGCGCGACACGCTGGCAAACCCCACCGTCGGTGCTTATATACATGCCCACATGCCTAATAGTTCGTTACGGGAGGTGGCCACCGAAGGGCATTGTATTCACATAACGCACCCCGACCTGGTCGCTCAAGAAATTAAAGCATGGCTAAGTTAATGAGCGGGATGCTTAGGTTTTATTAACATGGATAGGGTGAGAGCTGCTTCTTGCATAATCGCTGCCTGCGTTACAACACGTGCATGCCATGAACATACTGGATAAACGCGCTTTCTATTTGCTAGAGGTCAGCAGCTGTGGCGGTATCCGCGCGGCGGCTGAGCATATGAATATCAACCCTTCCGTGGTGAGCCGTCAGGTGCGGGGCTTAGAACGAGAGCTTGGCATGGCGTTGCTGGAAAGGCAGGGGCGTCATGTCATGCTGACGGAAGCGGGACGGCTAGTGCTGGAAAGCTTTCTGGCCCAGCGACGCCTGAATGCTGAACTAAGTGATACGCTTTCCCGCTTACGCAACTTGCAGACGGGTAAAGTCGTAGTGTCAGTGGGCGACGGCTTTGTCGATAGCTTTATTAACCACGTGATGCGGCGTGTTTCCGAGCAATACCCTGAGGTGTTAATCGAAATTAAAACGGGCATCTACTATCCTCGCGAGCCGCATGAAATGGTAGCGACAGATGAGGTTGATATTGCCATTACCTATGGCCCTATTTCGGATCCTAGACTAGTTGTTCACTCCTTTGAGCGTGGGCCACTATGTGCGCTGGTGGCGCCTTTACATCCATTGGCTAGTCAGGCTGGCGTTACCGTGGCCGAGCTCTTGCAGCACAAGTTGATTTTCTTACCGGATGTATCAGGGTCGCAGAAGTTTGTTAGCGCGGTGCTTGGAGCCGCTGGGCAGCTAGCAACGCCCGCCTACCGCTGTAATTTGCACTCCGTCTCACGGCGCATGGCCAGCGCGGGCATAGGCGTATCATTTATGACTGCTGCTGCCGCCAGAAATGAGATAGAGGCGGGATTATTGAAAGCGATCCCCATTACGCACCCACTAGCGGCCAGCAGCCAGGGAAATCTCGTGCGTCGAGCCGGCAGAAGGCTTTCGCCCGCCGCCGACTATCTATGGAAGCTGATGATGACAATGCAATAATATCGGGTGCCGTTAGCTTGCCATCATGTAAACACCAGGGCCAATCGGCCATCCCATGGCGAGCCAGAACATCAGGAACGCCGACCAAGCAATTAAAAAGCCGAGTGCCATCGGCAGCATTGTGGCAATCAGTGTTCCCAGGCCCATATCAGGCTTGTAACGCTGCATATAGACCAGCGCGACAGAGAAGTATGGGCTCATTGGGGAAATGATGTTGGTGCTTGAATCGCCAATACGGAACATCGCCAATACAAAGGCTGGGTCAAAGTCGATCATCATCAGCATTGGGACGAAAACCGGTGCCATTAATGCCCACTGGGCCGAGCCACTGGTCATAAAGACGTTAAGTACCGCACTCATAGCAATAAACGCTCCGACCAAAGGCAGACCGGTAAAGCCGGTGCTTTGCAGGATATTAGAACCTTCAATGGCAATATATTGACCAAGTTCTGACCAGCGGAAGTAAGCAATAAATTGCGATATCGCAAAAAACAGTACCAGCGTCGGGGCTAGATCGCTGGCGGATTCTGCCATCCGCTGCGGCACGTCTCGGCTACTGGTGATTTTGCCTGTGGTGATGCCGTAGACCAAGCCAATCGTCACAAAATAGATAAACATCAGTGGCACCAGCGAGCGCAAGAAAGGCGACGGAATTAGACCGCCTTCTTCATTGCGCAGCGGCGACGCCTCAGGAACCACCGCAATAAGCACCAAAGCCAGATAAATTAGGGTGGCAAAACCGACACGTTTGAGCCCCTTTTTCTCCGCAGCGGTTAACTCCGGTTTGACGATGTCCGTTTTGAAGTTTTTGTCCATCGGTAGGGTGCGCTGAAGCCTTGGCTCCACTATTTTGTCGATGATTAATGTGCCAACGATAGCCAGCACGAAGACTGAGCAGGCAACGAAGTAGTAGTTATCGACCGGCGAAATATAGGCGTCGGGATCGACTAGGCGTGCCGCATCGGTGGTAATGCCCGCAAACAGCGCGTCTCCCACAGTGATGAACAGGCTGGCATCAAAGCCAGCGCCTGCGGCAGCGTAGGCCGCAGCGGCCCCGGCAATAGGATGACGGCCCACTGAGTAGTACAGCATGGCCGCCAGGGGGATCAGAATAAGATAGTTAGCATCGGATGCAATGCTGCCACAAATGCCCGCCAGAAATACGCAGAAGGTAAGCAGAGAAGGCGGTGCTTTGGCCACACTAGCCTGCATCAGGGTCGACATTAGGCCTACTTTATCCGCAAGGCCGATGCCGAACATGACTACCAGAATAAGTCCCAGCGGAGGGAAGTTTACAAAGTTACTGACCACGCTGGTCAGCATGAACTCGATTCCATCTGCAGAAAGCAGATTGCGAACGGCAACATTGTCGCCCGTTTGTGGATTGATGGCAGAAACACCAAACATCGCGAGAATGGCGGAGATAATCACCACAATGGCGGCCAGAATGGCAAACAGAATAAACGGATGTGGGAGTTTATTGCCCACCCGCTCAATAGAGGAAAGTACGCCTTGCATCGTTTTAGCCCTTATTGTTAAACGTTATTTTTTAATCTTAATGGATTGAAGGGAGGCCACTAACGCTGGGATAAAACGCTTTTTGCCAGGGCCACGAACATGCCGCCAGCGACCGGTAATATGTGATCATTGAAGTCATACTTTTCGTTGTGTAGATAAGCGCTGTCGCCGTTACCGACAAAGAAAAAGCAGCCGGGCACTTCCTGTAGATAAAATGCAAAGTCCTCTGCGCCCATGGTAGGCATGTAATCTAGCTGCTGAATATCGTCACTAACCGCATGCTCAGCGGCTATTGCCAGGACTCTTTCTGACCATTCTGGGTCGTTAACCAGCGGCGGAATTTGATGAAGATGCTCAATCTGGAAATGCGCACCGTGGGCTGCACATACACCCTGTATTACCTGCTCTAATTTGCCGGTCAGCGCCTCACGGGAAGAAGGGCGGTCACTGCGAATATTGATCAGCAGTTCAGCATGGCCGGGAATGACATTGGCGGCATCACCAGCGTGGAAAGACGCTACCGTAATCACGCCAGCTTCGAGCGGAGACTTATGGCGAGCCACCAATCCCTGTAACTGCTGTACCAGTGATGCGCCTACGTAAATAGGATCAACCGCCAAGTGTGGCATGGCGGCATGGCCGGAAACGCCCTTAATAATGACTTTGTAAGTGTCGTTACCGCCCATTGCCGAACCAGATTTGACGAATAGCTGGCCCGCTGGAAAACCAGGGCGATTATGGTAGCCAAACACGGCGGATACCTTGGGATTTTCCAGCACGCCTGCCTTGACCATTAAGTCTGCACCGTTACCGCCTTCCTCTCCTGGCTGGAACAGCAGCTTTATATAGCCGCATAGCTCATCGCGCATCGCCATAATGGCTTCGGCGGCAAGCAGTAGCGTGGCGGTGTGCCCGTCGTGGCCGCAGGCATGCATTAGACCGTCCCGCTGGGAGCAGTGATCAAAAGCGTTAGCTTCAAGAATAGGAAGAGCATCCATATCGGCTCGGAAAGCAATCACAGGGCCGTCTCGCCCAGTGTCCAGCTCAGCCATCACACCCGTGATAGCAATGCCCTCGGTGACCTTGTAACCAAGCGCACGAAGTTGTTTTGCAACGATCGTCGCGGTGTCGGTTTCCTGGAATTTAAGCTCAGGGTTTTGATGAAGTCTATGCCGCAGCGCGGTGGCATCTTGCAGCTGTTTTTCTGAGAAAACGTGTTTTGAAAGCATTGCCTGTTCCTGCCGTTATTAGCGTCATTATTTTAGAGGCTATAAGCTAAGCGACTTAGCGGGCAGGAAGTAGGGGCTAGCGTGACAAGTTTGTTGCTTTTTGAGCAACGGTTTAGCCACCTTCAACCTTTCCGTCGTCAGGATAGAAAACATAAAAAAATAAAATGACTGACTGATGGCAGATGAATGACAAAAACATTTCAATCGGAGCCAAGTAGTTGATATGTCGCTATGGGATCGCGGATGTTCACTCTGAAAAGGCCATACGGCTGCGAAAATTATCATCAAACTGACATTGTCTAGACAACTGACAGTCATCTTGCTCGCCCAGAATGACGCCATCCCCAGAGGAGAAGCGTCATGTCTATTTCTACTATTCACGTTGAAGGTTTAAACAAATCGTTCGGGCACCGCCAGGTGCTCGACGACGTTAGCTTTCGCGTTTCACCGGGCGAAATGGTTGCGTTGATTGGTCCATCCGGTTCGGGTAAGTCCACGCTATTGCGCCACCTGGTCGGCCTTACCTGCAGCAATCGGGCGCAGGGCGGGCGCGTCTCGTTGATGGATCGCGAAGTGCAGGCCAGTGGCCGCCTACGCCGTGCCGCTCGCATTGAGCGATGCCGCACCGGTTATATCTTCCAGCAGTTCAATTTGGTTGGCCGCCTAAGTGTGATGACCAACGTGCTGATCGGGCGGCTGGGAAGCATGTCTCGCTTGCGCGCCCTGTTGGGGCGATTCACCGCTGAGGAGCGCCAGCGCGCACGGGCCTGTCTGGCCCGCGTTGGCTTGGAAGATATAGTGGACCAGCGGGCCAACACGCTTTCCGGTGGACAGATGCAGCGAGTTGCGATTGCACGGGTGTTGATGCAAGACGCCGATTTGATCCTGGCCGATGAGCCGATTGCATCGCTTGACCCGCGCAGTGCTCGTGAAGTGATGGAAATTCTTAGCCGTATTCACGCTGAAGATGGCCGCACGGTCGTCGTCACTCTGCATCAAGTCGATATTGCGCGCCGCTACTGCCATCGCGCGATCGCGCTTAAGGATGGTCGCCTGTATTTCGATGGTCCCATTGGTGAACTCACCGACTCACGTCTGCAGGCCCTTTATGAAAATGCCGGTCTAGATGAACTTCGCGCTGGCGAAGCTTTAAGTGGAGAAGCGTTGCCCACTCATCGTCGAGGCGGGACTCCGCCAGCAGCGCCTGCGTTTGTTTAATGCCAGCGACCCCGTAGCAGATAACCCTATTACCTTGGAGAAGCACCCATGATCCTGGCCTCTGTTCGTCGTTTTACCTTGCCGTTAATCGCTGGATTTGGCCTTGTCGCCAGCGCCCAGCTTGCCGCTGCTGACACGCTCAAATTTGGCATTATTTCCACTGAGTCAAGCCAGAATCAGCAGCCGTTGTGGCAGCCGTTCCTGGACGACATGTCGGCAAGTCTTGGCATGGAGGTAGAGCCGTTTTTTGCCACCGATTACGCGGCGGTCATCCAGGCAATGCGGTTCGATCAAATTGACTTGGCTTGGTACGGCAATAAGTCGGCCATGGAAGCCGTAGACCGTGCTGGTGGCGAGGTGTTTGCTCAGACGATTCCGGAAAGTGGCCAGCCAGGCTACTGGAGTTTAATGATTGTGCATCAGGACAGCGATCTGCACAGCATCGACGACGTGCTGGCTAACGCCTCAGGTCTCGTGTTTGGTAATGGTGATCCAAATTCCACCTCGGGCTATTTAGTACCGGGTTACTACGTATTTGCTGAAAATGGCATTGATGCCTCCACGGCCTTTAAGCGCACCTTGAACTCCAGCCATGAGACTAACGCGCTTTCGGTGGCCAATCGCCAGGTTGATGTCGCCACCTTCAATAGCGAGGGTATGGAGCGCTTGGAGATCACCGCGCCCGAGAAAGCGGAGCAATTGCGCGTGGTCTGGAAATCGCCGTTGATTCCGTCAGACCCCTTGGTGTGGCGCACCAACCTGCCGGAAGAAACCAAAGAAAACCTGCGTAACTTCTTCTTTAACTATGGTGAAACTGATGCAGAACAGGCCATTTTAACGCCGCTGCAGTGGGATCACTTTGAAGCTTCCAATAACGACGCTCTGTTACCGATTCGCCAGCTTGCACTGTTCAAAAAGCGTGCGGACGTGGCCAATAACGACCGTTTGTCTGACGCCGATCGTGAAGCGCAGATAGCCGAGCTTGATGCTCAGTTGGAAGCCCTCAATGCACGTCTTCAAGCGTTAGAAGGCGCCATGCCTGAAGACGCAGAATCTGAAGATGTCCACGCAGTTGCCTCCGCTGGCTGACATAGCCATCCCGGTTCATACATATACATCACCTCAGTTCATATCTATACACCACCCAAGGCGGGGGAGCGCAGGCTGCTTACCCCGCCCGGAGCAACCATGAACACCCATACGTCTCAACGTCCACTCACAGTGCCTCGGCGGCGTAGCTGGCTCTCGCTAATGGGCTGGTTTGTGTTACTTAGCGTGTTGGTCTGGTCCTGGCAGGGTGCCGAGCTACGCCCCAGCTTACTGGTGACCAATGCGGGCAACATGGCCACTTTGGCAGGTGACTTCTTTCCGCCATCCTTCGGCAACCTTAGCCATTATATCGACCAGATGCTGGTGACCATTCAAATTGCTATTTGGGGCACGCTGCTGGCGATCATTGTGGCGGTGCCTTGCAGCTTGCTTTCTTCTGAAAATTTAGTGCCTTGGTGGGTGTATCAGCCAATGAGAAGGCTGATGGATGCCTGTCGTGCCATCAATGAACTGGTCTTTGCCATGCTGTTTGTAGTGGCCGTGGGCCTTGGTCCCTTTGCCGGCACGTTGGCGCTGTTTGTACACACTACCGGCGTGCTGGCAAAGCTATTTTCCGAGGCCGTAGAAGCCAGTGATGCAGGGCCAATGGAAGGTGTTCGAGTGACCGGCGCAGGGCGGATCGAAGAGATCATCTTTGGGCTGATTCCCCAAGTACTGCCGCTATGGATTTCGGTGAGTCTTTATCGCTTCGAGTCGAACATCCGTTCTGCCACGGTACTTGGCATGGTCGGTGGGGGCGGTATCGGCGTGGCGTTATGGGAAACCATGCGCGGATTTCAGTACGCCGAAACCGCCACCATCATTCTGGTGATTATTGTGGCCGTCACGGTGCTGGATATGGCATCTCAGCGCCTGCGTAAGCGCTTTATCTAGTTCTTAAAAAGGTGATGGGCTCGCCGGTAGCACGTCAGCCACTGCGGGATGGGTTTATAGCAGGAGTGAAAATGTCTAGACAACTGATGCAGGGTAGCCGTGAAGAGTTCCGCGAGCCGCGCTACCGCCAGTTAGCCAGCATTCTGGCACAAGAGGTGCGTAGCCAGCATAGCGCCGGCGACCAGTTGCCGGGCGAAGTGGCGCTGGCTAAGCGCTTTGACGTCAATCGCCACACCGTGCGGCGCGCATTGGATGAGCTAGTCGCCGCAGGCATGGTGACACGCCATCAGGGCTGGGGCACCCAGGTTGTGGACCGGCGGCTGGATTACACGGTCAGCGCCGGTAGCAAGGTGACCCACAACCTGGCAGAGATGGGGTTAAACACCGAGACCCGTTGTTTAGAGCAAGGCTTGCAGCGGCCACCCGAGGCCATCGCCCAACGCTTCAAGTTGGCCGATGACGAGCGTCTGATCTGCGTGGATACACTGCGGCTGGTGGATAGTTCGCCGCTGCTGCGCTTACGCCACTGGTTTGATGCCGCGCGAGTGTCTGATTGGTGCGATCGCTATCGCGGTGGTTCAACTCGGGCATTACTTGGCCAGCACTACGGCCTGCGGCTAACCCGCGCCAGGGTGCGTTTAGAAGCATGCCAGGCCGACCGTCACGATAGCCGTTTATTGCAATGCGCACAGCTCGCCCCGCTGCTGGTGTTGACCAGCGACAACGTTGATGAAGACCAACGGTTGGTGGAGGTTTCTGTCAGCCGTGCCAGGGCTGACCGTGTTTCTTATCACTTTGATTTTTAAATTTAAATTTAACGTTAGCAATGTATTGGTTGCAGCCAATCATGACAACGATGAGGAATCATGATGACGCCTGAACGTATGTCGACAGACCGTATATCTCCAGACCCTCTATCTCCAGAGCAGCGCCATCGGATTCTCGCGCTGACGCCCTTCAAGCGCCTTAGCCAGGGCTGGGCAACGCTTGGCATTCATGTTGAGCACCGCTGCGTGCGCGGGCCAGAGACCGGCATGGTCATGGTGCGCGGGCGCATGGGGGGCTCCGGCAACGCGTTTAATCTCGGCGAAATGACCCTTACGCGAGTCAGTGTGGCGCTAGACGATGGCACGCCCGGCGGAGGTGACTTAGGTCACGGCTGGGTAGCCGGGCGTAGCCGTGAGCACGCCGAGTTAATCGCGTTGATTGATGCCTGCGCTCGCAAGGCGCACTGGGCGCGCCGCATTGATGCAGAACTGATTGAGCCACTGACCCAGGCGCTAGCCGATGAACGTACGCAGCTCTCGCAGACCGCCGAGGCGACCCGGGTCGATTTCTTCACCATGGTACGGGGGGAGTAACCATGCACGATAGTTCAACAGGTGCTGTGTCGCACAACCAACAGTCCACTGTGCCAAGACCACATGATTGGCCCGCTCTGGATGACGCTGTTCACCACGGGCAGCGCTTGTTCCGCCAATTGCTAAGCGCCATGGCCGAACCAGGCACCATTGCAGAGGTTGGCCTTGCGCCACTGCCAAGCGGTGTTGCTCTTTCGCGCGCTGCCTGGGGGGCGATGCTGGCTCTGTGTGATTTGGATACCCGCGTGTGGATTGCCCCTGAGTTGAACCGTGACGGTTTGGCAGAAGCGATCGGGTTTCATACCGGCGCATGCATAGTGACACAGGCCGACCAAGCTGATTTCGCATTACTAACGCCACAGAGTTGCCAGAAGCTGCCGGGCTTTGCCGAAGGCAGCGATAGCTATCCGGATCGCAGCACAACCTTGGTAGTGGTACTAGAGGCACTAAGCAGCACTGACTATCAGGGCATCCATCACAATATCCACCACGATATTAATAACGCGGGTCGCTGGCGCTTGAGTGGGCCCGGCATTCTGGAGACCAAAGTGCTTACGCTTGATGCCTGCGCCGAGGCGCTAATGATGCGACTAAGCGCTAATCGTAAAAGCTTCCCGTGTGGATCAGACGCTATTTTGACTTGCGCAGGTCGCCTGATTGCTATCCCGCGTAGCACTCGCATTGCGCACATTTCAGCCATTGCCTCGACGCCCACCGCCACGCAGGAGAGTACCTAATGTACGTTGCTGTTAAAGGGGGAGAACAGGCTATCGCCAACGCCCACCGTTGGATGGCCGACCGCCGCCGCGGTGACCGTGCCCAGCCTGAACTTAAGGTTGAGCAGGTATGCGATCAGTTAGGGCTTGCCGTTGACCGAGTGATGGCCGAAGCCTCGCTGCACGACCCAGCACTCGCTGCATTGGCATTGAAACAGGCTAGCGGTGACCTGACCGAAGCGGTCTTTCTGTTACGTGCCTATCGCACCACGCTGCCCAGGCTTGCCGACAGCGTACCGCTCAACACCGCCGATATGCTCGTCGAACGCCGTATTAGCGCGGCTTTCAAAGATGTGCCGGGTGGCCAAGTGCTGGGGCCAACCTATGACTATACTCATCGCCTGCTCGATTTCATGCTGCTGGCAGAAGGCGAAACGCCAGCGCCAGAGCGCGCCGAGGCAGGACTTGAAGCCTGCCCACAGATTCTTGATGCCCTTGACGCCGAAGGACTGATTGAGCAGGAAGTCGACGATGGCGCCGCACCCTATGACATTACACGCGACCCGCCCGACTTCCCGGTAGACCGTGCTACCCGCTTACAAATGCTGGCCCGCGGCGATGAAGGGTATTTGCTGGCGCTGGGCTACTCGACCCAACGCGGCTATGGCCGCAACCACCCGTTTGCCGGTGAGATTCGCCAAGGCACCGTTGAAGTAGAGATCGAGGTGGAAGGCTTTGATGGCCCGTTATGTATCGGTGAAATCGTGCTCAGCGAGTGCCAGATGATCAATCAGTTTAGCGGCAGCCGCGAAAAAGCTCCGCAGTTTACCCGCGGCTATGGGCTGGCCTTTGGGCGCAACGAACGTAAGACCATGGCCATGGCGCTGGTGGACCGTGCGCTGCGCGCTGAAGAGCTCGGTGAGCCGGTGCAAGGCCCGGCCCAGCAGGCTGAGTTTGTACTGGCTCACGCTGATAACGTCGAAGCCTCCGGCTTTGTTTCCCACTTGAAGCTGCCGCACTACGTCGACTTTCAATCGGAACTAGAGCTACTGCGTCGCTTGCGCCGTGAGTACGTTGCCCGCGAGTCCGCCGTCTCTCAGCCTTCACAGGAGCGTCCGGTATGAACGCCACTATCGATGATCAGGCCGGTAATGCCTATGGCGGCTACAACTTCGCCTATTTAGACGAGCAGACCAAGCGCATGATCCGCCGCGCGCTGCTCAAAGCGGTCGCTATCCCCGGTTATCAGGTGCCTTTTGGCGGCCGTGAGATGCCTATGCCCTACGGTTGGGGCACAGGTGGTATGCAGCTTACCGCTAGCATTCTGGGGGCTGATGACGTTCTTAAAGTGATCGACCAAGGCGCTGATGACACCACCAACGCGGTCAGTATTCGCAGCTTTTTTGAACGCGTGGCCGGGGTAGAAACCACCACGCGCACTGGCGCGGCGAGCGTGATTCAAACCCGCCACCGCATTCCTGAAAGGCCGTTGACTAAAAACCAAATTCTAGTGTTTCAGGTGCCCATTCCCGAGCCGCTGCGTTTTATTGAGCCAAGTGAAGAGGAAACCCGGGTGATGCATGCCCTGGAAGAGTATGGGGTTATGCACGTCAAGCTGTACGAAGACATCGCCCGTCACGGCCATATCGCCACGACCTACGCCTACCCGGTCAAGGTGGATGATCGCTATGTGATGGACCCGTCACCCATTCCCAAATTTGATAACCCTAAACTTGATATGAATGAGGCTCTTATGTTGTTCGGCGCTGGCCGCGAAAAGCGCCTGTATGCGATTCCGCCGTACACCCGTGTCAAAAGCCTGGATTTTGAGGATCACCCGTTCGAGATACAGGTGTGGGATGAGCCGTGCGCCTTGTGTGGGGCCACCGATAGCTACCTCGACGAGGTTATTACCGATGATCAAGGAGGACGCATGTTTGTTTGCTCCGACACTGATTACTGCCAGGACCGCCGCGAGGAGGGGGTATGAAACGCCCACAGCTTACGCTCCCCGCGCTGCTTGAAGCGCGCAATATCACTCGTTTGTATGGCCCCAATCAGGGTTGCCAAGACATCGACTTTACGCTGCATCAAGGCGAAGTGCTGGGCATCGTGGGTGAATCAGGCTCGGGCAAATCGACCCTGTTGCGCGTACTGTCAGGGCTGGAAAAACCTGACCACGGGCAGGTGGTTTACCACAGCACGAAGCACACCAGTGCGGTGACCGGAGAGGCCGGCGATCAACTCGATTTATACGCGATTAGCGAGGCTCGTAGACGGGCGCTGCTGCGCATGGAGTGGGGGCTAGTGCATCAGAACCCGCGTGATGGATTGCGCCTTGGTGTATCCGCTGGGGCCAACGTAGGCGAGCGCTTAATGGCGCTTGGCCAGCGCCACTACGGCAACCTGCGGGCGGCCGGCCAAGACTGGATGGCCCGGGTGGAGCTTGACCCGCAGCGCATTGATGATGCGCCGCGTACTTTTTCTGGCGGCATGCAGCAGCGCCTGCAAATTGCCCGCACGCTCGTCACGCAGCCGCGCTTGGTATTTATGGATGAGCCGACCGGCGGGCTTGATGTCTCGGTTCAGGCGCGTCTGCTGGATATGTTGCGCACGCTAACCCGTGAGCTGGGCCTGTCGGTCATTCTGGTCACCCATGATCTAGCGGTCGCGCGTTTGTTAGCCCACCGGCTGATGGTTATGCGCCAAGGCCGAGTGGTGGAAGCTGGGTTAACCGACCAAATCCTTGACGATCCACAGCATGACTACACCCAACTGTTGGTGTCATCGGTGTTGACACCATGAGCCGTGTTAATTCCCAGGATTCCATCGCGAGGAGCCCGCTATGACAGCGACCAGCCAACCTTTTCTAAGCGCCTCGGCGCTTGATAAGACCTTTGTGCTGCACGCCCAAGGTGGGCAGCAGCTAGCCGTTATGCGCGGCCTCGACGTGAGCTTAGCGCCAGGCAAGTGCGTGGTACTGGCCGGGCGCAGCGGCATTGGTAAAAGTACCTTGCTGAAGATGATTAACGGTAACTACCGCGTCTCTGGCGGCCGCTTGACGCTGCACTTTGACGATGGCGATCTAGAGCTTGGCGACTTGCCCGCCCAGGCGTGGCATGTACTGCGCCGTGATGTGATTGGGTATGTCAGTCAGTTTTTGCGCGTGGTGCCACGGGTGTCGGCGCGTGAAGTAGTAATGGAGCCGCTACTGTCTCGAGGCTGCGAGCTAAGCGAGGCACACCAGCGCGCCGAGACCTTGCTCGCCAGGCTCAACCTGCCGGAACGGCTATGGAGCTTAGCCCCCGGCACCTTCTCTGGTGGTGAGCAGCAGCGCGTTAATATCGCCCGAGGTTTTATCGCTGAGCATCCCTTGTTGTTATTGGACGAGCCCACTGCCTCATTGGATAGCGTCAACCGCGATGTGGTGGTTGAACTGATTCATCAAGCCAAAAGGCGTGGCACCGCAATGCTAGGCATTTTCCACGATGAAGACGTGCGTGAACGCGTCGCCGACAGCCTGCTGCCGCTGGAAGGGCACATGCTGAGCGCTACCCAGGAGCCGTAGTGATGAGTACCCATAACCAGATTCTGACCAATGCCCGCTTGGTGCTCGATAACGAGGTCGTACACGGCAGCCTTGTGCTGAAAGATGGGCTGATTGATGCCGTGGAACGCAGGTCTATCACGCTACCGGGGACGATTGATTGCGAAGGCGATCTGCTGATGCCTGGGCTGATTGAACTGCATACGGACAATATGGAAAAGTACTTTCAGCCCCGGCCCAGGGTGTCGTGGCCATCACGCTCAGCCGCGTTGGCGCATGATGCTCAGATGGCCGCAAGTGGTATCACCACGGTGTTTGATGCGGTCTCTATCGGTGATGTGGATGACCAAGGTATGCGCCAGAATGCGCTGCACCAAATGGTCGAGGCGCTGGCCGAGATCAATCGCAGCGGCATGGCGCGTGTTGACCACCGTTTGCACCTGCGCTGTGAGGTGTGCCACCCGGATACGCTGGCGCGTTTTCAGTCGCTGGCAGACCTGCCAGAGCTTGGGCTGGTCTCGCTGATGGACCACTCGCCAGGGCAGCGTCAATTTGTCAGCCTTGATGCTTACCGGGTGTATTACAAAGGCAAGCACGGTTTCGATGATGCCAGCCTTGACGCGTTTATTGAACGCCAGCAAGACTTTAGTGCGCAGTACTCAAGCGCCTATCGCCAAGCGATTTCCCAGGCCTGCCACGCGCGTGGCCTAGCACTTGCCAGCCACGACGATGCTACCGTTGAACATGTGGCCGAAAGCCTGGAATATGGCACCAAGGTAGCCGAATTCCCCACCACGCTGGCCGCTGCCACGGCCTCTCACCGGCACGGTATGGCGGTGATGATGGGTGCCCCTAATGTGGTACGCGGTGGCTCCCACTCCGGCAATATCGCCGCGAGTGAGCTGGTGCGCCATGGCGTACTCGATATCCTCTCTTCGGACTACTACCCGGCGGCGTTGCTAGATGCGGTCTTCCAGGTTGCCGCCATGGAAGGCGGCTATGACTTACCTCGTGCGGTGGCCTGCGCGGCACGCCACCCCGCTGAAGCGGTCGGACTTCATGATCGGGGCCGTATAGGTGAAGGACTGCGAGCCGATCTTATTCGGGTGCGGGAAATTGAAGGCTATCCATTGGTGCAGCGCGTATGGTGCGCCGGAAAACAGGTGCACTGATGGGGCGTTTAATCTACCTGATCGGCGCTAGTGGGGTAGGCAAAGATAGCCTGCTGCAGGCTGCACGTCGCGCGCACCCCGAGTGGCTGATTGCTCATCGCTACCTCACGCGGGAAAGTGGTGTGGATGAAGGCTGCATTGCGCTTAGTGACGCTGAGTTTGCGGTGCGCCGCGAAGCCGGGCTGCTGTGTCTCGACTGGCATGCCCACAACCTGAACTATGGCATTGGGGTTGAGGTGGAGGCGTGGCTAGCCAGTGGCACCACGGTGCTGCTTAACGGTAGCCGGCGCGCCTTACCAAAAGCACAACAGCGGTTTGGTAACGCCCTGGTGCCGGTGCTGGTCATCGCGCCTGCTGATGTGCTGCGGCGTAGGCTAGTCGCACGGGGGCGTGAATCGCCAGAGGACATTGAGCGCCGACTTGAGCGCCACCGCGAAGTAGAACGCGAGCTGAAAGAGTCCTTTCCGGGGCTTGCAAGAGTCGATAACGGTGGAAAGCTGAGCGACAGTTTAGCGGCCTTAACGGCGGTGATTGAGGAGTGTTCCACGTGCTAGAACCACAGCGGGAGAGCTGAGCGATGGAGTTTCAATTTATCGGCACGGGTGACAGCGCCCAGGTGCCCTGTTTTGGCTGCGGTTGTGCGGCCTGCACACGGGCACGAGTGTTTACTAGCCTGCAGCGAGGGCCTTGTTGCGCCGAGGTACGCGTGGATGGAAAGCGCTACCTACTCGATGCGGGCCGTATGGACTTGGCCCATAGCTGTGATATAGAGCGCCCCGCCGCTTTTTTAATTACTCACTATCATGCTGACCACGTGCAGGGGTTATTCCACCTGCGCTGGGGCAGTGGCGAATCGATTCCGGTTTACGGGCCAAAAGATCCCCAAGGATGTGCCGACCTTTATCGCAATTCAGGTGTGCTGGATTTTCAGCCCGGTTTAAAGCCGTTTAAGCCGCTCACATTGGAAAGTTTGACGGTAACGCCGGTGCCGCTCAATCACTCAAAACCCACGCTGGGCTATTGCCTAGACGATGGCGGAACGCGGTTAGCGTATCTTACGGATACGTTCGGCTTGCCTGTAGAAACTGAGCGTTTTTTGCGCAGTTGGGGGCCGGATGTCGTGGTACTTGATGCTTGCCACCCGGCGTCTTACGCAACGCCACGAAACCACAACACCATTACCCAGGCACTCGATATCATCACCCGCCTTAACCCGCCGCAAGCGTATCTGACCCATATTGGTCATGACCTTGATGCCGAGTGTTTAGTAACCCCGCCGTGCCTACCCCCCAAAGTACGTATGGCCCAGGATGGCGAGGTGTGGGAGACAAAGCCTACACTACAGAGAAGTACGGCCTATTGATGCACTTTCCCAGGCCGCTAGAATCTTATGTTGCTCTGGTCTTTTATGATGTTCTTATGAATCGACCCGGGTTTCGTAGAGACTTCTAGGCCTTAATATTCTGGTAGAGGATGACTACTTGGAAAACACACACCTAGCCTCGCCAATGCCTGAAAAACTCACCACGATAGTGTCTCCTGGCTTGGCTTCATAGATCCCTAGCCAAGCGCCGGTAGTGATCCAATCGCCTGCCGCTAGGCCAGAACCAACCTGCTTCTCTGCATGATTGGCAAGCCACGGTAAAAGCGCGAGTGGATCATTAAGCGGATGAGCGCTTTGCTTTTCTTGCAGCGTGGTTCCGTTAACCGACAGGCTGGCCGTGGAATGAGCAAACTGTGGTTGCCAACCCTCTGCTAAGCCGCTACCCAGGACTAGACAGCGGTTCATCTGTTGATCGGCTAATAAGAAGTGGGGTGGAAGTTGCGGCCAGCCGATTGCCCTTACATCGCATAGTTCGATAGCAACAACGACGTGGCCTATCGCCTCTTGCGCCTCTTGTCGGGTGCTTCCTGCCCATAGCGGCGCCTTTAGCTGAACGGCGAGCTCCGCCTCTATGCCCAGCATGTTATGAGCCGTGGAGGTGTCAAATGTGAAGGGTGAGCTTACGGTATGGGCATCAGCAATAGGCGTAGCCGCAGATAGTTCGCGATTTCCACCAACCTTCCATGCTGTCGGCCTTTGCCCATCGAAAAAATTAAGTTGGGCGGCCACCTGCTGTTGTATCAGGTAGGCTTCCTCGCTACTTTGCGGTGCTAGCTGATGTGCTTGTTTATTAGAGAGCGATTGTCCGGTTGTCCAGGCGTTACAGAGTGCTTTGGCGAGGAGGTGCGTCGCTAATCGATTCATTTAATAACCTCCGCGTTATGCTTGAGTTGAACAGGGTCGGGTTTGGCGCATGCTACAAACTGACCAGTATGTTTTGATCGCACGGCCTTGAAGAGCGTTAACGGCTTTGTGTGAAGAGCTGCCCCCACCCACGTAACGACTGTGGATCAACCTCGATCATGCGCAGTATTTTCCATATTACGGTGGCGGTTGTGTCAAATATCGGAATGCCGTGCTCGCGCTCCCAGCGTGATACTACCTGAGCCGCATGCAGGTTAGTGCAATAGGTGGCGATAGCTTGAGGTGCGGCTTTCGCCACGTTGCGAACTTGGCTATCAAGCGTTGATTCACTCACTTCGGCAAATGAAAAATTGTCGCTAATGCTGAGATGATCCTCGGCAATACAGGTAACGCCGATTGAGCGATAGTTTTTGATGATTTTGTTCTGTACATCACTAACGTAGGGAGAGACCAGTCCCAGGCGTTCAACGCCGTCTATTGATAGCCGCTCGTTGAGTGCCAGTTTGAAGGAAGTGATTGCTTAGATCGACGCTCTCAGGTGCTCAAGCTTTCTCGCGATAGAAAACTTACGCGCTTGTTATGCATTACTTCGCTGGATGGTCAGCCGGTGGATCCTCAGATTCGACAGCAGGTAGAGGCAGCCGCAGACCGCTTTGAGCAGTTTGGCATGCGCGTAGAACGAACAGATTTCCCTCTCGATTTAGCATCGCTCAATGAAGCTTGGAGTGACATCGGTAAGATTGGCTTGGCGCAGTTAGCGCTGACGAACCTGACTGGATCGCACAGGCGTCGTCTAAATACCGTGAGATGGCTGAGGCGGGCGCTAGCCTGCTATCAACCAAACTCTGGCAGCTGCTTAACGTTATTGATGAGCTTAGAAATCAAGTGGATGGTTTGTTTACGCGTACCGATGTTGTGCTGATGCCGAGCATTGCGGCGTTGTCATGGCCCGCTGATGAACCCTATCCGCCCATGATCGATGGTCAGCCAGTTGGCCCCCGTGGCCATGCGATTTTCACCGGCTGGGTGAATGCTGCCGGCAATCCAGCGATCAGCCTACCTACGGGGCTATCCCGTGAAGGTCTGCCAATCGGTTTGCAGCTTATCGGGCCCTGGCAGGCGGACCACCTGCTGCTGGCGCTGGCCGCACGTTATCAGGATGACCATCCCTGGCAGCATAACTATAGGGCCATCTGGCAGTGAGCAATCAATTGGCTTGATGCTTGGCGCTGTTAATAACGGCTAAGCATCATGAGTAACGTTTCAAACGCCCTTAGACGCCGCTAACGTATACAAAAACTCCAGCCCCAGCGTGGCGGCGGCCAATGAGGTGATGTCGCCGTGGTCATAGGCGGGGTTGACCTCCACCACGTCCATGCCGATTAAATCCATACCGACCATGCCGCGGATGACTTTCAACATTAAGTCAGTCGACATGCCGCCGCAAACGGGCGTGCCGGTGCCGGGTGCGTAAGCCGGGTCGAGTCCATCAATGTCCAGGCTAACGTAGGCCGGGTGATGGCCAACGCGGGCGCGGATACGTTCCAGCACCGCAGCGGGGCCGTGGTCGTTGACCCAGTCAGCGTCCAGCACTTCATAAGGATGGTTGCTGCGGTCGTAGCTGGTGCGGATGCCAATTTGCAGCGAGTGCTCAGGCACGACCAGGCCTTCTTTCAGGGCATGGTGAAAAATGGTCCCGTGATCAAAGCGCGTGCCTTGCTCGTAAGTGTCAGTGTGAGCATCGAAATGAATAAGTGCTAACGGGCCGTGTACCCGCGCATGGGCGCGCAGCAGCGGCAGGCTAATGTAATGATCGCCGCCGAGCGTCAGCATTTTTTTACCTGCGCTTAGCCAGCGGTGGGCATGCTTTTCCAGATTGTCTACCAGGCTCTCGGGCTCGCCATACGCATAGTCAACGTTGCCGGCATCGCACACGCTTAAGCGTTCTTCTAGCGCAAAGTCCCAGGGCCAGCGTTTGCCTTCCCAGATTAAATTAGCGGTACTTTGACGAATAGCATTTGGCCCCATGCGGGTGCCGGCACGGCCCGAACAGGCAAGGTCAAAAGGCACGCCACTCACCACGACATCGGCGTCGGTTGCCTTGGGGTCCGTTGCTTTTGCGACACCCATAAAAGTAGAAATCACATCGCCATAAAGGCTGGGCATCGTTTGTGCAGGCATTGCGTGGTGGTGAGTCACCGGTGTGCTTCTCCTTATGTGCAGGAACTTTCTGATGGTCGCGAATGGGGCAGACGATAAGGAATAATTGGCGATAATTTAAATGAATGTTTAGAATTTAATCATTCATAGAATGAATAGTGAGGCGCTATGCGCTCGTTCCGTTATTTCGATCTTAATCTGCTGCTGGTCTTTGAGACATTGATGCGTGAACGCCACGTTACTCGGGCGGCAGAGGCGCTCTATCTAAGCCAGCCAGCGCTGAGCCATGCGCTTAAGCGTCTGCGAGAGTCGCTGGGCGACCCGCTGTTGGTGCGCACAGAAAACGGTATGCAGCCAACCCCACGCGCGCTGGCGCTATTGCCCGTCGTGCAGCAGGCGCTGGCGTTGCTTCGTGAGGGGCTCGCGCCGCCTGCGATATTTTCGCCTGCCGAGAGCACGCGGCGCTTTACGCTTGCCACCACGGATTACTTTGAAGAGGTGATGTACCCGCCTTTTCTTAGCCAGCTATTGGCCTATGCGCCGGGCATTAGCTTTTCAATTGAGCTGATTACCCCTGATGTATTAAGTGAAGGTCTTGAACAACGCCATGTCGACATGGTGGTAGGATTGGATAGCCAAAGCGCACTGCCTAGTGGCGTGATACAAACGCCCTGGATGGATGAGGAGCTGGTCTGTTTGGCGGCGACTCATAATAAGCGCATAGGTGAAACGTTAGATATCGTGCAATTTGCCCGAGAAAGGCATGTGGAACTGACCGATATCAGCGGCCTGCGCCCCAGTAACATTGACAGCTGTTTGGTGCAGCACGGCTTAAGGCGGCATGTGATTTCTAAGAATCTCAACTATATCGCCGCCGCGCGGGTGGTGGCGTTAACAGAAGCGATCATGACGCTCCCGCTGCAAATGGCTGAACGGTTTGTCGATATGCTGCCGGTACGCTTAGTGGAACCACCGCAGGAGTTGCCAGCGTTAAAAATGACCCTGATCCAGCATGGGCTCTATGCCAGTGATCCGGCCATTGCCTGGCTTTATCAGCAGCTTACGACGTTTGCGCAGGCCTTCAACCACCGGCCTTTCGCGGCTTACTAAAAGAAAAATTAATTTTTAATGTTGGCCTGACAAGGTTCAATACGGTTGAAAGAAAACTAGCCGTCGGTAATGATGCTATGCCTTGAGCGGAATGTGCGTTGCATTACGTTCATTTAAGGGGCGCTGCAGACAATTAATAAAAGGAGAACGCCAGTGAAAATAGGCGCACCGAAGGAGAGTGCCCAGGGAGAAGCGCGTGTAGCGCTAACCCCTGAGAGCGCAAAGCAGATCCAGAAACTAGGCCACGAGTGCCTGGTTGAAACCGGCGCAGGTTTGGCGGCGGGCTTTAATGACGATACTTATCGCGAGGCTGGCGTGACCGTAGTGGACGGTCCTGATGCGCTCTGGCGCGATGCTGAGGTGGTCATTAAAGTCCGTGAGCCCTCCGATGCAGAAGCCGAGCGGTTGCGTGAAGGCCAAACATTGATCGCGTTCTTCTGGCCGGCTCAAAATGAAGCGCTGCTTGAAAAATGTAAGGCCCAGGGCGCAACCGTAGTAGCGATGGATATGGTGCCGCGTATCTCACGGGCGCAGAAGATGGACGCGCTTTCGTCCATGGCCAATATCGCGGGCTATCGCGCAGTGATTGAAGCGGGCAACAACTTTGGCCGCTTCTTTACCGGCCAAGTGACCGCCGCGGGCAAGGTGCCACCGGCGAAGGTGCTCGTGATTGGCGCGGGCGTGGCGGGGTTGGCCGCGATCGGTACCGCCACCAGCCTGGGTGCCGTGGTACGCGCGTTTGATGTGCGCCCTGAGGTATCTGAGCAGATCGAGTCCATGGGCGCGGAGTTCGTGTTCCTCGATTTTGAAGATAGCCAGGACGGTTCCGAAAGCGGTGGTTACGCATCGCCCTCAAGCCCTGAGTTTCGCGAGAAGCAGCTTGAATGCTTCCGTGAGCAGGCGCTCGATGTCGATATCGTCATCACTACCGCACTGATCCCCGGCAAGCCTGCGCCCAAGCTGTGGCTGGAAGATATGGTCGCAGCCATGAAGCCGGGCTCGGTGATTATTGATCTGGCCGCCGAGAAGGGCGGTAACTGCGATCTCACCAAGCCTGACGAGCGCGTGGTCAGCGATAACGGCGTGGTCGTGATCGGCTACACCGATTTCCCCTCGCGCATGGCAACGCAGTCATCCTTGCTCTACGCCACCAATATTCGCCATATGTTGACGGATCTAACGCCTGAGAAAGAGGGCGTGATTAATCACAATATGGACGACGATGTGATTCGTGGCGCCACGGTAACGCATCAGGGCGAAATCACCTTCCCACCGCCGCCGCCTAAAGTGAAAGCGATTGGCGCGGCTAAGCCGAAGAAGAAAGAGAAAGAGCCCACGCTTGAAGAGAAAAAAGCCGCCGAGATTGCCGGCTTTAAAGCGCAAACCACGCGCCAAGTGGGGCTGTTGGCCATCGGTGGCGCGTTGATGCTGCTACTCGGTCAAGTCGCTCCTGTTTCCTTTATGCAGCACTTTATTGTCTTTGTACTAGCCTGCTTTATCGGCTTCCAGGTGATTTGGAAAGTCAGCCACTCGCTGCACACGCCGTTGATGGCGGTGACCAATGCGATTTCGGGCATCATTATTTTGGGGGCGATTCTGCAGATTGGTTCCGGCAGCGCAGTGGTTAGCGTATTGGCGGCAATCTCAGTGCTTATCGCGTCAATTAATATCGTGGGTGGCTTCCTGGTGACACGCCGGATGCTGGCCATGTTCCAAAAATCCTAAGCGGCGGAGAGACGATATGTTGGGTCAAGGATTCGTATCTGCCGCGGCAATCGCGGCAAGCGTACTATTTATTCTGTCGCTAGGTGGCTTGAGTAATCAGGAAAAAGCCAAACGCGCCGTGTGGTACGGCATTGTGGGCATGGCAGTGGCGGTGTTTTTCACGGCACTCGGCCCCGGTATTGGCGGCTACTGGTGGCTAATTCCCATGATGCTGATCGGCGCAGGGGTTGGCGCTTATGTAGCGGGCAAGGTCGAGATGACCGAAATGCCTCAGCTCGTGGCGGCACTGCATAGTTTTGTAGGCTTGGCAGCGGTACTTGTGGCGTGGAGCGCTGATTTAGAACGCCGCCGGGTAGTGGCTGCGCGGGCTGTCGATGCATCGCTGGATCAGTTCTCCGCTTTTGCGGCGCTGGTCGCCACCAAAGCCCCTGACGAGCTTACGTTTCTGCAGGTTGAGGTAGTGCTGGGCATCTTTATCGGCGCGGTGACCTTTACCGGCTCGGTGATTGCGTTTGGCAAGCTGGCGGGCAAGATTGATGGCAAGCCTCGCCAACTGCCCGGCGGGCATTTGCTCAATGCGGGCGCGGCGGTGCTGTCGCTGCTATTAGCCATTCTTTACCTTAACGGTGCCGGCTTCTGGACGTTGATTCTGCTGACGGCATTGGCGTTCTTTATCGGCTATCACCTGATTATGGGTATTGGCGGGGCGGATATGCCGGTGGTGGTGTCGATGCTCAACAGCTACTCCGGCTGGGCGGCGGCGGCCATCGGCTTCACGCTCTCCAACGATCTATTGATTGTGACGGGCGCGCTGGTGGGTTCATCGGGCGCGATTCTCTCTTACATCATGTGTAAGGCGATGAACCGCAAGTTCGTTAACGTGATTTTAGGCGGCTTTGGCGGTAACCAAGGGCCAGCGGCTGAAATCGAAGGCGAGCAGGTGGCCATTGATGCAGGCGGCGTGGCGAGTGCACTGAATGATGCTGACAGCGTCATTATTGTGCCGGGTTATGGCATGGCCGTGGCTCAAGCACAAAGCGCGGTCAGCGATTTGGTGCGCAAGCTGCGCGCGGCGGGTAAAACCGTTCGCTTTGGTATTCACCCGGTCGCGGGGCGCTTGCCAGGGCACATGAACGTGCTGCTGGCTGAAGCCAAAGTGCCCTATGATATCGTGCTGGAAATGGACGAAATTAACGATGACTTCGCCTCTACGGATGTGGTGATCGTGATTGGCTCCAACGATATCGTTAACCCCGCGGCTGAAGAAGATCCGAATAGCCCTATCGCCGGTATGCCCGTGCTTAAAGTGTGGGAGGCGAAGCAGGTATTTGTCAGCAAACGTGGCCAGGGCACCGGTTATTCCGGCATTGAGAATCCGCTGTTCTTCAAAGACAACACGCGGATGTTCTATGGCGATGCGCGCGATAGCCTCAATACGCTGCTGCCGTTGATTGATTAGGTTCAGGCGAGGGCGTTAAGCGGCGTAAATCCGCCGTTAGCTGCGTCAGTCTGCCCGTAAGCCCGCGATTATTCGCGGGCTTTTTTGTGCTGTGCAGGCCATTGCCACTCCTGCTATGGTCATTAACCGCCTTGGCTGCTGAGCACTCACTATTATGAATCAACGTTCTAACCCCCGTGTGCTGCTGCGTTTGCTGGGGCTCCTTCGCCCATACCGGCTACGGTTAGCATTGGCTGGCCTGGCGCTGATACTGGCCTCTGGCAGCGTGCTGCTGCTGGGTAATGGGCTGCGCTTAGTGATTGATCGCGGCTTTATCGGTGCCGATGAACGCGCCCTCGCGCAGGCATTGGTCTTGATGCTGGTTGTCGTGGCCGTGCTGGCGCTGGCGTCTGCACTGCGTTACTACCAGGTGACCTGGATTGGCGAACGCTTGGCCGCTGACCTTCGCCAGCGTGTGTTTGACCATTTACTCGCCTTAGAGCCCAGCTTTTTTGAAAGCGCCAGTGAGGGGCGTGCCGCCGGTGAAATTGCCTCTCGTTTGACGGCGGACACCAGCGTGCTACAGAGCTTGTTTGGCTCCTCCGTATCGCTGGCGCTGCGTAATGCCGTGATGTTAATCGGTGCGGTGGTATTAATGCTGATTACTCAGCCTTGGCTTTCGGCAATGGTGCTGATTGGCATTCCCGCCACGCTGCTGCCCATTGTTTGGTACGGCCGTCGAGTGCGGCGGCTATCGCGTACCAGCCAAGACCGCGTGGCCGAACTTGGCCGCTATGCCGAAGAGGCGCTGAGCGGTATCCGAACCATTCAGGCGTTTACCCACGAGGCGGCGGATAAAGCTCGCTACGGCCAGCGCGTGGAACAGGCGTTTGGCAGCGCTGTAGAGCGCACGCAGCAGCGCGCCTGGCTGACGGGTATTGCCATGCTGGTCGTGTTTACGGCCGTGGGGCTGATGCTCTGGCAGGGCGGCCAAGCGGTACTAGCAGGCACCATGAGCGCTGGCGAGCTGTCGGCGTTTATCTTCTACGCCGTGCTGGCGGCAGGCTCTATTGCAACGCTTGCCGAAGTAGCGGGCGATGTGCAGCGCGCAGCGGGGGCCGCTGAGCGGCTGCTGGAACTGCTGGATACGCCGCCCGCTATCCAGTCGCCCGTAAGCCCTCACGCGCTACCCAATCCACCGCGTGGTGAGATTAGATTAGAGAACGTTAGCTTCGTTTATCCCGGCAGAACGACGCCAGCGCTGGAGGCGTTTGATTTACATATCCAGCCGGGAGAGCGCGTGGCTATTGTCGGCCCCTCGGGAGCGGGAAAGAGCACGCTCTTGGCGCTGCTGCTGCGTTTTTATGACCCTAGCCAAGGACATGTTTCCCTTGATGGTCTGGATATCCGTCGCTTAGACCTGGGTGCTTTGCGCCGTGCCATCGGGCTGGTGGCCCAAGAGCCGGTGCTGTTTAGCGGCTCGGTGGCCGAGAACCTTCGCTATGGCGACGCCGAGGCTGATCTTGGCACATTACGGGTCGCTGCTCAGGATGCCAGCGCGCTTGCGTTTATCGAGGCGCTGCCCCAGGGCTTTGATACGCCCTTGGGGCCGGGAGGCGTGCAGCTTTCCGGTGGCCAGCGTCAGCGGCTCGCTATTGCCCGAGCGCTGCTAAAAAATCCCGCCGTGCTGTTGCTGGACGAAGCCACCAGCGCCTTGGATGCCGAAAGCGAACGACTGGTGCAGCAGGCGCTGGACCGGCTGATGGTGGGGCGCACCAGCATTGTGATCGCCCACCGGCTCGCCACGGTTATCGCCGCCGATCGGTTACTGGTGCTGGATGGCGGGCGACTCGTTGCGGCGGGCACGCACGCTGAGTTAATCACCAATAGCCCGCTCTATCGTCATTTAGCCGCGCTGCAGTTTGGCGGTGAAACGTTATAAAACTGTTTTAAAGCCGGGAGTTCCTATGTCGAATTTTTTCCAACGTTTTAATGCTGTTAATGCCCCTTCGATTGGGCTTGGCTGCATGAATCTTTCCCATGGTTACGGCAGCATCGTGCCTGAAAGTGCTGCCCTGCGAGCGCTTGATGAGGCCTTTGATATGGGCTATCGCCACTTCGATACCGCTACGCTGTACGGTGGCACCGCTAATGAGCGTTTGGTCGGACGCGCCCTGGAGGGCAAGCGGCACCAGCTGTTTCTGGCCAGTAAATGCGGCTTGGCTATTGACCCTGAGTCAGGCAAGCGGGTGATTGACGGCCGCCCGGCAACATTGCGCAAACAGTGCGAAGCGAGCCTTGCGCGGCTGCGTACCGACCATTTAGATCTCTACTACCTGCACCGCTTGGATCGCCAAGTCCCCGTTGAAGAGAGCGTAGGCGCGCTAGGGCGCTTGATGGAAGAGGGCAAAATTGGCGGCGTGGGGTTGTCTGAAGTTTCCGCCACAACGTTGCGCCGCGCGGCGGCTGAATACCCCGTTGCGGCCGTGCAGTCGGAATACTCGCTGTGGACGCGCAATCCTGAAATCGCGCTGATTGATGCGTGCCATGAGACGGGCACGGCGATGGTCGCGTTTAGTCCCTTGGGGCGGGGCTTTTTGGCCGGCGCGGTTCAAGATCCAATGCGTCTTGAAGAGGGCGATATGCGTCGTAATATGCCGCGCTTTAGTGCCGAGAACTATCCGCACAATGTCACGCTGTTTGAGCGCTTAGCTGCGTTGGCGCAGGCATTAAGCGTCACACCAGGGCAGCTGGCGCTTGCGTGGTTGACGTCGAAAGGCAGCCACATTATCCCTATTCCGGGCACGCGTACGCCTGCCCATATGCGCGAAAACTTAGCGGCGCAAACGCTGCGTCTTGATGACATCACCCTGACACAGCTGGATGCCATGATGACGCCAGACCAAGTGGCGGGTGCCCGCTACAGCGAAGCACAGCAGGCGGATATCGACACCGAGGAGTTCACCGCGTAGCGGCGGCCGATGGCGCCTAATGGTTAAAAGCTATTAGCCCTTTAATAAAAAGCAAATTGTGACTATGACCGTTCTGCTTTAAAACAGAGCTAGGTGAAAGTACTGGGTGAAAGTACTAGGTGAAAGTTTTGGATAAGCGCTAGTCAAAAACAGCGCCACCAAGGCACAAGCAATAAGGGAGAAAGCTATGAGCGGTAAATGTCCTGTCATGCATGGTGGTAACACCTCCACGGGCACGTCGAATAAAGACTGGTGGCCTGAAGGGATTAATCTGGATATTTTGCACCAGCATGACCGCAAAACGAATCCGATGGATGCTGATTTTGACTACCGGGAAGAGGTCAGAAAACTCGATTTTGACGCGCTGAAGCAAGATGTTCATGCGCTAATGACCGACAGCCAGTCGTGGTGGCCAGCCGATTGGGGCCACTACGGCGGCTTAATGATTCGTATGGCATGGCATTCTGCGGGCACCTATCGCCTTGCCGACGGCCGTGGTGGCGGTGGTACCGGCAGCCAACGTTTTGCACCGCTCAACTCCTGGCCGGACAACGTCAGCCTTGATAAAGCGCGCCGTCTGCTATGGCCGATCAAGAAAAAGTACGGTAACAAAATTAGCTGGGCCGACCTGATGATTCTGGCGGGCACGGTGGCTTATGAATCCATGGGCCTTCCTTCCTACGGCTTTTCGTTTGGCCGTGAAGACGTCTGGCATCCGGAAAAAGATATTTACTGGGGCAATGAGAAAGAGTGGCTGGCGCCTTCTGATGAGCGTTACGGCGACGTTGAAAAGCCTGAAACCATGGAAAACCCCCTAGCTGCGGTGCAGATGGGGCTTATCTACGTCAACCCTGAAGGCGTTAACGGCGTGCCTGATCCGCTCAAGACGGCTCAGCAGGTGCGTGAAACTTTCGCCCGCATGGCCATGAACGATGAAGAAACCGCCGCGCTCACCGCCGGTGGCCACACCGTGGGTAAATGTCACGGCAATGGTGATGCGGGGGCGCTCAGTGCCGTGCCCGAAGGATCATCTGTTGAGAACCAGGGATTTGGCTGGGGTAATCCGGCCATGGGCGGCAAGGCAAGCAATGCCGTGAGCTCCGGTATTGAAGGCGCCTGGACGACCAATCCTACGCAGTTCGATATGGGCTATTTTGACCTGCTGTTTGGCTATGAGTGGGAACTGAAGAAGAGCCCGGCAGGCGCCCACCAGTGGGAGCCCGTGAATATCAAAGAAGAAGATAAGCCGGTTGATGCCAGCGATCCTTCTGTTCGTCGCAATCCGATCATGACCGATGCAGACATGGCGATGAAGATGGACCCGGCCTATCGCGCCATTTGCGAAAAATTCATGGCTGATCCGGCTTATTTCCAAAAGACCTTCGCCAAAGGGTGGTTCAAACTGACCCACCGTGACCTAGGCCCAAAAGCCCGCTACATCGGCCCGGAAGTACCTGCCGAAGATTTGATCTGGCAGGATCCGGTTCCGGCGGGCAATACCGATTACAGCGAAGAAGTGGTGAAACACAGCATCGCCGAAAGCGGCCTGAGTATCAGCGAGATGGTTAGCACTGCCTGGGACAGCGCGCGGACTTACCGCGGCTCTGACATGCGTGGCGGTGCCAACGGTGCTCGCATTCGCTTAGCGCCCCAGAAAGATTGGGAAGGCAACGAGCCTGCGCGTCTCGCCAAAGTGCTGGCAGCATACGAGCAGATTGCTGCCGATACCGGCGCGAGCCTTGCCGACGTGATTGTTCTGGCCGGCAGTGTGGCGATCGAAAAAGCCGCTAAAGCAGCAGGTTATGATGTTCGCGTGCCCTTCCTGAAAGGGCGTGGCGATGCCTCTGCTGAGATGACCGACGGTGAATCGTTTGAGCCGCTAGAGCCGCTGGCAGACGGGTTCCGCAACTGGCAGAAGAAAGACTATGCGGTGAAACCCGAAGAACTGCTGCTCGACCGCGCCCAGTTGATGGGGCTCACAGGCCCCGAAATGACCGCGCTGATCGGCGGAATGCGCGTACTGGGCACCAACTACGGCGGTACTCAGCAAGGTGTATTTACCGACCGTGAAGGCCAGTTGACCAACGACTTCTTCGTCAACTTGACGGACATGGGCAATACCTGGAAGCCGGTAGGTAAAAATGCCTATGAGATTCGCGACCGTCAAACGAATGCTCTCAAATGGACTGCTTCGCACATTGACCTAGTGTTCGGCGCGAACTCAGTTCTGCGTTCCTACGCAGAAGTGTATGCGCAGGACGATAACGACGAGAAGTTTGTTAAAGACTTCGTCGCAGCCTGGGCGAAAGTGATGAACGCGGATCGATTTGATATTGCGTAAGCACGACGAGGTTTAATTCGCTTTGCCAAGCCCGCATCGAACGATGCGGGCTTTTTATTGGCGTGATGAAGATGCCGCTTAATTTAGTCCACAGTATGATTTGTCCAAGCATGGAGTTTTCCAGTCTTGGCACTGTCTTTATAAATGATCTTTTCTCTCTATGAATGATAGTTCCAAGGAGTATAACGATGCAGAAAGCCAGAGTTGTGCAGCAGGGCAGTATTCACTGTTTTCCCGTTGGCCTGCGTGATGAGCAGGGCCAACTCGCCAACGCAGAAGTGTCAGCCGTTGTGTACGACGGTGAGCGATTACTGCTAGCCAGTGACAAGCCGATTCCTGGTGAGCATCGCTCCGCCGTGTTTTCGCTGCCGATGACGGCAGAAGGGCCTGATGATTCGCGGCTGGAATACTTTACAGCGCCGCTTATTAAACGCGCCGTAAAGTACGAAGATTTTGCGTTAACCGCCGATAGCAAACACGTATTGGCCACGACCGGTTTTGACCGCATTGACGATGCTACCCACGACCTGAACGCCTATAACCATTTGCTTATCTGGCCACTCGGTGAGCCGGATAAGGTTCAGGCCGTTGATCCTGATCCGCGTGACGGGGTTGAAGGTTCACTTGAGTTGCGCCATAAGCTCAATCAGGCGATTGGTTTTTCCTACTACAAGATAGAGGGGTTAGCCGCGGTGCCGAGCGAGCAAGGCGATGGATTGCTGCTTTTTGGCGTGCGCGAGCAGGGGCAGCGACACGATGACTTTTCCTACGTGAGCCGTGTGGTCGGAGCCCATTACGTGGTAAGTGCTTCTGGCAATCTCGAATTTATCGACGAGATGCGCGAAATATATGCGTTTGAGCCGACTCAACATGAAGACGTCACCGTTGCGTGCGGTTTATCGAGCCTTGAATATGATCCCTACCACCATCGGCTCTATCTGATGACCAGTTTTGAAACAGAAATCGATAACGTGGAGCGTATCGGTGGTTATCTATGGGTAATGGAGCTAGGCAGTCTCTACACTGGCGAGCCGCCTGCCTTGATACATGGGCTGGACGGTATTCCTCTTGAGTTTGAGCATAAGGCAGAAGGGTTGGCGGTATTGGACCATGAGCGTATTTTTGTGGTGTATGACAATGATCGTGCAATGGGTGTTGGCAGCATTGATGAGCGTGATGAACGCCATGCTAGCGAGGCGCTTTATACGCTGTTACATATGGAATGAGACTTGTATTACATCGACTGCTGCTAAGTCAAAAGGCAACCCAGCGGGTGCCTTTTAGCGTTATTGGTTGAATTCAGGGATCAATAAGATCAGAACTCCCCCCACTTCGCTATTTCATTTTTTTGCTGGGAAGGTGATTACAGTTCGTCGAGTGTTTTCCACGCCTGAGACGGACAATATCGGCCATCACGGCTAGCGCAATCTCCGCAGGCGTTTTACTGCCTAGATTAAGTCCAATCGGCATGGCGATTCTTGCGACTTGGGCTTCCGTCAGGCCGCCGGAACGCAGTAGACGTTCTCCCCGTTGTTGTGAAGTCTTCTGAGAGCCCATGACGCCAATGTAAAATGCCTCCGTCCGGACGGCCTCAATCATCGCTAAATCGTCAATGCGGGGGTCATGCGTTAAGGCGACAACGGCGGTATTGGCATGACAGCCGCCCGAGGCAATGAACGCTGAGGGCAGCACAGACTGCACTTCCACGCCGGATACGTCGAAGTTTCTTCGCGCCTCATCTCTGGCGTCGCAGACAATGACTTCAAAACCGAGCGATTATCGTCTCGCGAACGTTGTCCGGTGTAAAAGGAGGATGAGTGAATCGCACGCCCGTTGCATCGAAGAGCGCGTTAGCAATCGCGGGAGCGCCGGGTAGTGATGTGGATTCTCCTACGCCTAGTGGCGGTAGTTCCGGGCGATCAAGCAGCATGACATCGATTGCAGGAAGATCAGAAAAACGCAGCACTGGATATCCACCCCATTCCCTGCTGGTGGGTAGGCTATCTTCAAAAGTTACCCGTTCTTTTAAGGTACGGCTTAGCATCTGAATGACATTGCCATGTACCTGATGGCGAACGCCGGCAGGATTCACCATTAGGCCCGCATCCTGCCCTACGAATAGCCGTTCCACGACAATACGTCCGCTCTTCGTATTCACTTTAAGCTCGACAACCCAGGCGGCGAGTGCCGCGCCAAAGCCTGGAAATTTACTGTGCACGTATTGCGCATAAGCGAAGCCACGGCCATAGCACCAGTCAGCGTCTTTTTTCGGATTTTTATTGGCGATACCTGTTTTCCAGTTCGCACGCTGTACGAGCGCTTCAATAAGCTCGCAGGCGCGGGCGTCAGGCAAGTTGCGCAATCGGTAAGCGACGGGATCTTCGTTTGCCAAACAGGCCAGTTCATCAATGTAGCTTTCATGAGCGAAGGTGTTGGGTAATGCCGAGACGCCGCGAAGCCAAGAGGCACGAACAAGCGTTGGCACGTCGTCACAAATGATTTGTCGATGAGGGTAATGATAGGGCGGCACCGATGTTCGGTCGCCCATTTCAAAGGGGATATCGATCGGCGGCGCTGCACCTGTCAGAAGCAGCGCCAGTGTCGGCGCGCTGTTAGAAGGATAGCGTGAGCTAAAACGATAGCCTGCTGGGCTACCGTCTGCGTTCAGCCCGCCCTCAATAGCCATGTACTGAGCTGCTCCTTTGGGCTCCCACGTGTGTTCTTGCTCGCGCGTTAACTGCACGCGAACAGGGCGGCCGACTGCCTGGGAAAGCAGCGCGGCGTCGGCGCCCACATCGTCAGCGCAGTTGCGGCCATAACAGCCCGACGTCTCCATGCGCGTGACGGTAATGACGCTCTCATCTAAGCCGGTTAGGCGCGCTAAGTCTGCACGCAAACTATGTGGATTCTGTGTTCCCGACCAAACGTGAATCGTGCCTGCTTGCGCATCAGCCACTGAGCAAGAAGGGCCTATCGAGCCATGCAGTTGAAAAGGCCAAACATAGCTGCGATTGAGCGGCTGGCTGGCCGCGCTAAGCGCGCTATCTAGATCACCCTCGTCAATGAGCATGCGCTGCTTGCTGGGTAAATCCAGTAGCGCTTGCTCAATATTGTCCAGTTGGGGAAGCCCTTCGACTGGGCGCCACTCGACTTTAAGCTGTTTAGCGGCGGCGGCGGCTTGCTCTTCACGCTCAGCGACGACACCGATAAAATCCCCTATTACGACAACGCTAATCACGCCTGGCAAATGAGCGACAGAGCTTTTATCAACGGCTACCAAGCTGGTGCCGATGAACGCGCCCTTATCGTGACCTACATAAGGGGGGCGAACTACTCGTCCATGCAGCATGTCGGGAAGGCGGAAGTCATGGACGAAGGTTAATTTGCCCGTGACTTTATCCGGGATATCAACGCGAGCCATGGCTTGACCTACTAGCGTGTAATCGCTGGCGGGCTTGAGCGGTGCGCGATCATCTAGCTTCAACGCATGGCGTGCACCCTGTAGTAGTGCTCCAAAGCTAATTGAAGGTTGATGCTTGTCGTTGGGCTGGATAGTACTGCTGAAATGAATAGCGCCGTGTTGGCAGCTTAGTAGGGAGCGCTCGACGCCAAAGTGTTTGGCGGCCAGTGTGAGCAGGTATTCGCGTGCCTGTGCCGCTGCGCGGCGCAGAGGTTCCGCGGTAATCTGAATCGTCGCACTGGCAATGGTGGGCCCTTGATTGGGCACATCAAAGGGATTGCCGAGCACCATGGTGACACTATCGAAGGCCGTGCTCAGCTCTTCCGCTACGATTTGTGCCAGCGATGTGCGTATGCCGGTGCCGAGATCTACGTGTCCGTTGAATGCCACGATATGGCTATCGCTCAAGATGGCGATGAATATCTCGGGCTCAATGGGCGTGAAGAGAGAAAGGGTGCCAGGTTGACCTGGGGCTGGTTTGGGCGGCGTTATAGGATCTCTATAGACAACCAGAAGATCTGGCTCATGCAGCAGTGACTGTCTTGTATAGTTTGATTTATCCGCCATAACCGATTCCCAAGCTATCTTTTAAATTAATGTAATTGAGGTGATGAACTGGCGATAATTAAGGTAAAATTATAGCGTGTACGCCATAAAAGCATGGTGAATTGTTCTCACGCAAGCAGTATTTGGTGGGCTGATACATGCCCCTGATCATCAGTGCCATACTCGGTACATAGCGGCGCCAATACATTAAGGATATTGAATGACAACGGATAGTGCGCTTCATCACTCGTCGGCCGGTGAGCATCCTACGCCTTCAGAGCAAGGCTATGATTTTTCAGAACAAGTGGGGCACCTGCTACGTAAAGCCTATCAGCGCCACACGGCTATTTTTCAACGATACAGTAGCGATAAACAGCTAACGGCTATCCAGTTTGTGACGCTGTGTACGGTGATGGAACGTGGTCCCAGCTCGTTAACTGATATCGTCAATGTCACAGCGATAGACCCGGCGACGATCCGTGGCGTTATTAAACGCCTCAAGGCCCGCGGATGGATCTCGCTGACCACGGACCCTAATGATCAGCGAAAAGTGATGGTCGTCATCACTGAGTTGGGCGCTGAGCTGGTCGAAAATATGGTACCCAGCGCCAAGCAAATCAGCGATCAGACCATGCAAAATCTCAATCCTGCAGAGCGCGTTGCGCTGATGCATCTGCTCGAAAAAATGAACGCGGATAGCTAGCTAGTGGCTAAGTAATCCAAGGTTTCATTCAGGCTAATCACATCCCCGTACTTACTATCGATATCAAACAGATTGGCTTCGTGTGGTGCTGGGTGGCGGTCGCCGACGCAGTCGCGCACGACGATCACGCGAAAGCCGTGCTGTAGGCCGTCAACCGCAGTAGCGCGGATGCAGCCGCTGGTTGAGCAGCCGGTGATGATCAGTGTATCGACCCCCATGGCGACGAGCGTTGAAGCAAGCGAGGTGCCGAAGAAGGCGCTGGCATACTGCTTGGTCATCACCAGCTCATCTTCGCCAGGCGTTACTTCGGGGCAGAACGCTGCGTACGGGTTGCCTGCCACCATGGCTCGCATCACAGGTGCTTTTTTAACCCAGATGCCGCCGTCGATTTGATCCGGCGCGTGATACAGAATATTGGTGTGGATGACCGGAGTACCACTGCGTCGCGCGGCGGCTAAAAGCGTCGGCATATTAGCAACGGCATCGACAACGCCCTGGGCAAATAGCGGTGAGCCAGGCGTGGTGTAGCCCTGCATGAAATCGACCACAAGCAGCGCAGGCTTGGTGCCAAATCCGATGCGCCCATCCCAAACGCCTTTGTAGTTGTCCGTGGCAGTGCTATCAACAGCGTCATCGCTGACATCAGTAGTGTGTGGCGGCATGGTCATCTCCTTAATAAGCGCTCGATATCTTTAATAAGCACCGGATAAAAGTGCACCCGCCCCTGGAACAATAGGCTCTAAATCGAGCGCTTTAAGCATGGCGTAGGTAGTGGCGATTGCAGCGGTCACGACCGGTTTGCCGGTTAGTGCCTCTACCTTGGCAACCGCCGGCAGCGATGGCATTTGCACACAGGCTGATAGCACGATGGCATCGACGTTGCTTAAATCGAGGCTAGCGACAATGTCAGGAAGATTAGCGGGATCGTGGCGGGCGACATCCAGGTTATTAGGGATTTCGAGTGCCCGGTAATCAAGCACTTCAATGCCTTCTTGGCGAATGTAATCAACCACCATCTCGGTGAGTGGCTTCATATAGGGCGCTACCACGACAACGCGTTTGGCTTTCATCACGCCTAGTGCATCGACCAACGCACCCGCGCTCGTCACCACCGGGGTATCGCAGCCGTTCTCTTTGGTGCGGCTGCGTAAGCGCTGTTGTGATTCGCGGTGATAGCCAGGCCCCATGGCCATGATCGCGACTAGACAGGCGTAGCCCATCACATCGACCGCAGCATCGGAAAGCTCCAATGCGCAGCGGTCTGACTCAGCGTCCATCGCTGCGAGCTCGTCCTTGCTGACGGTTTTCATACGCATGCGGCTGGAGTGAAAGGTAAAGCGTTCGGGGCGAATCAGCTGCCGTGCCGCCAGCATGGCCGGAATTTCCGTTTCCATGGTGACGTTTGAGCTGGGGACGATCTGGCCGATACGGTATGTTTTGGTCATGGTGGTGTGAGTCATGATCATTGGCCTTTATTAGAGTTGTGTACCGAGGAAGTCTTCAAAAGCGGCAAAAAAGCCGTCGAAGTCATCCCAGGGAATCATGTGGCCCGCGTTTTCTGCGGTGGTAATACGCAGGGTGGGCATCAGCTCAATCATTTCAGCGCGATCTTCATCTTGAATAACGCCGCCTTTGCCCGCGCACATCAGCAGGGTAGGCACGCTGATGTTGGGGAGGTCTTGGTGGATATCGACGCTGTGAAACTCTTCAAACGCCTGAACAATGGCGGGCTCAAAGCAGGTATGCAGCCACTCGGCGCGCAGCCGCAGCTGCTCGTCACTCCAGGTCGGGCAGTAGTGACGCATAGTCTCAACGTCGGCGCCACGCGTGCAGTCACGAATCGAGTCCACATACCACGGCAGCTTGCTGGGATATTCTCGACGTCCTGGTCCTGAGACCGGTGGGTCGATCAGTACCAGCTTGGCGATGCCCTTTGCGCCGCGGCTTATGGCGCGAAGCGCAAAGCGCGCGCCCATGGAGTGGCCTGCCAGAATGACATTGTCGAGCCCTAGCTCATCAATAAACGCAATCACATCGTCAGCGCAGGTGTCGATGTCGTAAGCGAGCTCGGGGCCGGTAGACGATAAGCCGCGCCCACGGACATCCAGCACGTAGGTGTCGAAGTGCTGGCCCAGCCGCTCGGCTACAAATCCCCAGGTGATAGCGGGGCTCGTAATGCCCGGTATCAGCACCAGCGGCTGGCGCGAGGACGTGGCGCTGCCGCCGAAACGCAGGTAGTGCTGGCGAATGCCGTTGGCGTGTAGGTTCGCGCCATAAAGATAGGTGCTGCTCATACTGGGCTTCCTTCGTTGATCGCGTCAGGTTGCTTCAGTGGTACTTCAAAGGCATCGTAGGCGAATACCCAGGCCGGGTCTTCATCTGCGCGTAGCCATGTATTGTCGTGGGAGACCTGCTGCACTCGCGAGGCACGCTCAAAGCGATTGGTGCGATAAAGCTCGAAAGCATCTTGATAATTGTCAGCACCAACGTCTTCCAGGCAGCGCACCAGCATGGCGGCATCTTCAATCGCCATAGCGGCGCCTTGAGCCATATGTGGCTTCATTGGGTGGCAGGCATCACCGAGCAATACGAGGCGGTTTTCATGCCACAGGGGTAGCGGATTACGCTCAAGCAACGGCCATTTCGTGACGCTTTCCGTGCAGTCGATCAGCGCTTGCACGGTGGGGTGGTAGCCTTTGAACGCTGTACGCATTTCTTCCTGGGAGCTATCGACGAAGGAGGTGCCGTGGTTCCAGTCGGGCTCGGGGACGCCCGTTACGTAGTAATACTCTTTTTCGTCGCCGGTAACGAAATAAACCATCATATGACGATCTTCTGACCACCACTTTACGCACGCCTCAAAGTCCAGATCGTACGCTTTGAGCTTTTCAGCAGAAATAATGGCGCGATGGGCGACCCAGCCGCTGTAGATAGGCGCTTCAGTGCCGAGTAATTTCTCACGCAGGCGTGAATTAACACCATCAGCACCAATGACTAAGTCGGCCTCTTCGATTGAGCCATCGGCGAAGGTCATGACGACCTTATCGCCGCTGTCATCGACATCAACCAGGCGCTTATCGAAATGTAGATTATCCTGATCGAGCGTGCTCACCATTAATTCGTGGAGGTCGCCACGGTGGACGGTGATATAGGCTGCCCCGTAGTTTTCGAGAGCAAACTCACCCAGCGGGATACGCGACTGATATTCCCCCGTCATGCCGTTACGGCTGAACCAGTAATCGGGGTGTGACCCCATGGCATTCAGTTTTTCCTCAATGCCGATACGTCGCATGACTTTCATAACGTTGGGGCCAAGGTGAATCCCCGCGCCCAGACGAGAAAAAGCCGGCGCTTGTTCGTACACCTTGGTGGGATAGCCCGCTTGCTGCAGCAATGCGCCAGCCGCGGCACCGCCAAGGCCTGCGCCAATGACTGCAATGGTGGGTTTATTTTTCATGTCGTCGTTGCCTCGCTGTTTTATCCACGCATCACCGTGAAGAGCGCCACGATGAGTGAGTTTGTAGATGCTATAAAACAACGTATACACCATTTATTTATTGGTCAAGGATTTAGTGATAAAATTATTTTTTGTCACTAAAAATGTTGCTATGTATTATATTTATCTGAATTTAATAACTTTTTTTGTATTTTAATGATTTTTATAAAAAACTTGAAAGACGAGTCATTTGAGTGCTATATCTTTATTAGTATTTTTTTATGGCGTATACACTTGTTATGCACGTTTGTGAGCATCGTCGCACTTTACCGGTGCATGCCTAGCGATAAAGGTGAAAATAGACTGAGTATTCAGTGCTACGAAAGGTGTTTGGCGAGCAGATTTTATGCGTAATATCTAATTAATAGCTGAGTCGTATCCAGGCAAGAAGGCCGTTTTAACAATAAGATGATGATTCCTTATGACGCTAACGTTGACAGTCAATGGACAAGAGCATGAGTTGGCGGTGTCCCCGCATACGCCGCTACTCAATGTGCTGCGTAATGACCTAGCGCTTAATGGCCCTAAATACGGCTGTGGCTTGGGCGAATGTGGTGCATGCAGTGTATTGATCGATGGCATGGCCGCACGAACGTGCGTGCTACCCGTGTCCGCTGCCGTTGGCCATAACGTCATCACGCTTGACGGGCTGGCCAGCAACGGCCAGCTTGATCCTGTTCAGCAAGCCTTCATTGAGGCTCAAGCAGCCCAGTGTGGCTATTGTCTGAACGGTATGATCATCACCGTTCGTGCGCTGCTAAATCATAATGCACAGCCTTCTGCACAACAGATTCGTACAGCGCTTGAGCATAATCTGTGCCGCTGCGGTACCCACGTTGAAATTTTGCAAGCAGCGCAACTTGCGGTCGACCTCAATGCGAGCCGATTGCAGGAGCCACTTCATGAGTGAAGGGCAGTGGCTGGGTCATCGTCAGAATCAGGCGAGTATTCCCGCGACATTGGCGCATACACGCTATGGCGTCGTCGTACGTCCACCTCACTATCATTGGGATGGTGAGCGTTTCGAGAGCGATCGCTTAATCAGTGTCGATAGGTCCAGCGTCGACTCACTACCTGGCGCTATTGAGGTGGTGGTTGAAGAAGACTTTGTGGGGATTGTCGCCAGCAGTTTGGCCTTGGCCATTGATGCGGCTAAGCAGCTCAAGGTTGAGTGGCAAGCCGTGTGCCAGCCAACCAATAACGCACCTGATTCTGTTAAATCTACTCCTCTCAAATTTAGCGCTGTTAAACAAAGCCCTCAATCGCAGGCGTCAATGCGCCAGCAGTATGGCTGGCCGAGCCGGATGCATTGGGGAAATAGCCCCGGCTGGGTGATCGCGGATTATCGCCAGCACCAGCTCGATATTTGGGGAGAAACCGTTACGCCGCTGGCGCTTAAGCACGATTTAAGTCGCTTAACCGCATTGCCCGTTAACCAGATTGAGCTCTACTGCCTCGACCAAACGCAGGTGTCGCGCCAAGCAACCGGGCTTGGCCGTCATTGCGGCGATGATGCCGCTGTCGATGCGGCGCTAATGTCTAAGGCGGTGGGGGGGCCGGTAGCGGTTTGGCTTGATGCCCGTTATGCAAAAGATAAAGAGGCGCTGGGGCAGGCGCAGCGGATGACGCTAGAAGCCGATCTTGCCAGCAGCGGTGAGATCGCTCGCTATCATTACCAGCAGGCCAGTATTATCGGTGAGGTAGCCGCCGTCGGGCTCTGGCTGAGTGGCAAGGCCGTGACCACTGAGCTTACGGCTGAGGCTTGGGCTACTGAGGCTTCGGATAATAGTAACGATGCAGCGCCGTTTTCACCTTACGTTTTTCGCGATCAATATCTTGCTTCAAGAAGCCAATCCAATGCCTTTTCAAGCGATTCTACTGTCGTCGACATTCAGCAGGCGTTTGCGCGAGAGTCATTTCTAGACGAGGTGGCTCGTGATAGCGAACAAGACCCCATTGCTCTGCGTCTTCGTCACCTCGACGATGCGCGTGGCATAGCGCTGATAGAGTCGGTCGCTAAACGGGCTGAATGGACGGTGCCGCTGTCGCCGCTTTCTCCCTCGTCAGCGCCGCAGGATCTGCTGCGAGGTCGCGGTTTTGCATACTCCCAGCTGCCAAGCCGTGATCAACGTGAGACACCCGGTGTACGCTCTGCGTGGATTGCTGACGTAGTGGTTAACCGTATTACCGGTGAGGTGCAGCTGACCCGTTTGGTTGTTGGCCAAGACACCGGCCCTGATGTGGATACTGAGCGTCTTCAGCAAACGCTCCAAAAACGGGTGTTGGGTGAAGCCCGTCCGCTTTTAGGGCAAAGCCCCGCGTTTGATGAGTGGGGTGATGGTCGCAATGTATTCTTGCCCGTCGCTGCAAGGGTGGGCGAGCTGGCTACGCGTGGCTATCAACCGGTAACGCAAAGGGCGCCTTCTTCTTTTAACCAGCCTGCTGCCGATGTATTAACCGGGGCAGAGCTGTCGCCTGGGGTTGCCGTGATTGCCAACGCGTTATTTGATGCGACCGGCATTCGTTTTCGCCAGCCCCCTTTTACGGCCAAGCGTGTCCGCCAAGCGCTCCAAGAGCCAGCGATGGAGAGTGCAGGGCGCCCGATTAAACTGCAGCGCCCTGCGAAGCGGCGCTGGTTAGCCGCTGCGGCACTGACTACAATGGCGAGCACGGTGGCTATCGCATGGCCGTGGAAGGGCGCCGTGGCACCTATTGCTCGGCCAGCCGCCAATCTTTATTCCGCCGATACCATTGAGCGCGGACGGCTAGTCGCCGCTGCTGGCGATTGCGCAGCGTGCCATACCGTGGACAATGGTGTCACCAACGTGGGTGGGCGTTCATTTGAAACGCCCTTTGGAACGCTCTACAGCACTAACATTACGCCAGACGAGGTAACCGGTATTGGTCAGTGGTCCTACGCGGCGTTTGAACGAGCAATGCGGCATGGCATCAGTCGCGATGGCAGTCATCTCTATCCCGCTTTTCCCTATACGGCGTTTGCCAAAACAAGTGATACCGACTTACAGGCGCTGTACGCCTACCTAATGTCTCAGCCGGCGGTGTCATCGGATAAAACCGTTAACGATCTTGCTTTTCCCTTCAGCGTGCGCTCTTTGATGGCCGGCTGGAACGCGCTTTATCACGACCCCACTTCCTTTCAGCCAGACCCGATGCAAAGCGAGCTTTATAATCGAGGTGCTTATCTTGCCGAAGGGTTAGGCCACTGCAGTGCTTGCCATAGCCCACGTAATGCCATGGGCGCGGAGAAAAGCGGCAAGAATTATTTTGCAGGGGCCTTTGTTGATGGCTGGGAGGCGCCGCCACTCAATGCGCTGTCGCGTGCGCCGGTTGCTTGGAGTGAAACATCGCTCTACGACTATTTGCGTCATGGTGAGTCGGCGCTGCATGGCGTTGCCTCTGGCCCGATGGCGCCAGTCGTTGCAGGGTTGGCCGAATTGCCTGAATACGACGTGAGAGCCATTGCCCACTATGTGGCCACGCAAATGCAGGCACCAACGGATGATAGCGAGGTAGCTGTGGAGAGGGCCGAGCAGCGTGTGGCCGGCGCCACGCTGAGTACACCTGGACTGGAGGCGGGCGAGCGCCTATTCGATGGCGCTTGCTCAGCCTGCCATGTGGCGACCGGAGTACCTACTTTCTCTAGCGCGAGGACGTCACTCGCGCTAAATACCAATATTCATAGCGACCATCCGGACAACGTTATTCAGTCGATTTTAAGCGGTGTCCACGCAGACCACGTTCCAGGCGTCGGCAGCATGCCTGGTTTTTCCGACAGTTTTAGCAATACCCAAGTCGCTGATTTAGCGATGTATCTTCGAGCGCGCTTTGCACCAGATAAAGCGCCTTGGCAACAACTAGAACAACGTAGCGCTGATTTACGCCAGCCTCACCAAAACAACACACACTCTACTCCATGATGTAATAAAACGAGGTGGACTATGAAACCTGAATTCGGAAAACGAAGTAAATGGATATGGCTCGTATGGATAATTGTCCTGCTGAGCTATTTAGTGCCTTACACCCTGTTGAGCAATGTCGCGCTTTGGTACGGCAGCTTTTTGTTTTGGGCGGTGGCAGGGTTAATTGTCATTGCGCTGAATGTGTTTATCACTAAAGATTTCGAGGATCACAGCAATGACTGAGTCACTCATTTGGTGGTCTATTGCTATCTATTTATTGATTGCGGTAGGCATTGCGATTATGTCGCGACAAGGCGCTGCAGAAAGTATGTCTGGATACTTTTTGGGCAATCGACAGATGAATGGCTTTGTCTCGGCGCTGAGTTACAGTGCCACCACCTACAGCGCCTTTATGATGGTCGGTTTAGCAGGCCTCACCTACGCCGGAGGCGTGGGCGCACTGGGTTTTGAAATTATTTATTTTGCGGGCGTTTCCCTAGTGGCTATCTTCGGGCCGAAGTTTTGGGCCGTCGGGAAAAAGTTTGGTTATGTGACGCCGAGCGAAATGCTGGGTCATCGCTATAACAGCAAACACGTCGCGATGGCGGTTTCTCTTGCCAGCTGTATCTTCCTGATTCCTTACTCAGCGGTTCAGTTGGCGGGTGTAGGTTACCTGTTGCAAGGTATTACCGACGGCGCGATTACCTTTACGACGGGCGTCATCATGGCCACGATGATTGCTATCTTCTTCTCTTATATAGCGGGAATTCGCTCGGTCATGTGGACCGACTCTCTCCAGGCGATCATGATGATTGTGGCCTCGACGCTCGTGGCATTCCTGGTCATTCAGGGCCTGGGTGGTTTTGGCGCGCTATTTGACACGCTTGCGACGGAGCACCCTCAGTCACTCACGGTGCCGGGCTCAGGTTTGTTCAGCTTTGTTACTTTCTTAGGGCTAACGATTCCTTGGTTCTTCTTTAGCCTCTCTAATCCCCAAGTTAGCCAGCGCCTGTTTATGCCTTCTTCACTGCGCGCAATGCGGCAAATGCTGATTGGTTTTCTAGTGTTTGGCTTTATCTACACCATGGTGTCGGTACTGTGGGGCTTCTCGGCCTTAGCCGCGTTCCCCAGCCTTGCACGTGCCGATTTGGCGACGCCCACGCTGCTAGCATCCGAGTTTGTGCCACCGGTGCTGGGCGTAATCGTGATGGTCGGCATTATGGCCGCCGCCGTTTCTACTATTGATTCCATCATGCTGACGCTGGCCTCAATGGTCTCTCGTGATGTGTACGCGAACGTGAAGCCTAACGTCAGTGAAAAACGCCAGCTGCTGGTCGGTAAGTTTGTTGTGCCTGTCATCGCAATTTTGGCGTTGGGCTTTGCCGAGCTGCAGTTGGACTTGATTGCCGTACTGTCAGTCGCCGCATCGTCTGGCCTGGTCGCAATGGTGCCCGCCATTATCGGCGCTTTCTATTGGAAGCGTGGTACTGGCACTGGTGCCTTAGTCAGTGTAGTAGGCACGAGTGCCTTTGTACTGCTGATGTATGCCACCGGAAACTCGTTGCTGGGTCTGCCTTCCGGGATATGGGGAATCGTCGTCGCTAGCGTGCTGTTTGTTGGCGTTAGTCTGATGACCAAGCCTCATCAAGCAGCCACCGATGCTTTCTTTGACGCCATATCAGAAGAGCTGGGTAAAAAGCGCAGCCACAAGGTTAGCCCGCCGGTTCAGGAGGCTAACGTTTAGTTTTATCTGACAATGTTTAGAGCGTTTGAGTGAGGCTCAACATTAGAAGCTCAAACGCTCTCAAGAAGATTTTCCTAAGGAGCCTCTGATTAGCGTAATAGTTAATCAGAGGTTCCCTAACACGATATAAGCTGTACACCAGCGAAGTAGGAGTCTTTATGGATCATGCAGGCTTTACGGAAATCTGTCTCCATCAGTTAAAAATGTCCGGCGTACACGAAGGTGAAAGGCTCGTGGTGCTGACGCAGGGAAGCGAGCGCCTGGAATATGCCGATGCCTTTATGGCTGCAGGCCAGCGCTTAGGCGCCAATATGTACCACATGCGATTACCCGCGCCGTTACCTACAGGTGGCTGGGCCGTGGGAACAACAGGGCTTGCTAGCATGCCCGATGCGGTGGAAGCCCTTAAAAACTGCGACATGTTGATCGATTGTATTTTTCTGCTTTTCTCACCTGAGCAAATGGCCATTCAAGCGGCAGGTACTCGCATTCTGACGGCGGTTGAGCCGCCAGAGCTGCTGGCCAGAATGTTGCCCACCAAGGAGCTAAGGGAAAAGGTCGAACTGGCCGCCGCGCTGCTGGAAAAAGCCAAAGTGATGCGCATCACCTCGCGCCACGGAACTGATGTCACCTATCAACTCAATACGTACGCCACCGTTGCTGAGTATGCTTGTACCGATGAACCCGGGCGGTGGGATCACTGGCCTTCAGGCTTTGTATTTACCGGCGGTGATGATGACGGCGTTGATGGCACCATTGTGGTGGCGCCGGGCGACATTCTGCTCCCCCAGAATATGTACGTCAGAGAGCCGATTACGTACACCATCGAGAAGGGCTGGATTACCGATATTCGCGGTGGGCTCGATGCGGAGCTAGTGAAGTCCTATATGGATAGCTTTAACGACCCGCGCGGAATGGGGATGAGCCATGTAGGCTGGGGCATGAACCCTAATGCCAAATGGCACCGCATGGTGCCGGGGGAGTTTCCTGGCGGCATGGGCATGGAGCCGCGCAGCTTCTATGGCAACGTGATGTTCTCCACTGGCCCGAATAGCGAACTGGGCGGGTCTAACGATACTGCCTGTCATCTCGATATTCCGATGCGCAATTGCTCGTTGTTTCTGGATGGTGAGCCTATTGTGATTGATGGCGATATTGTGGTTAAAGAGCTGCAGATGGCCAGACATTAATGCGCTAGAACCTGTACGCGTCAAAGCCCCTCAACAAAGCCCCTCACGTGAGGGGCTTTGACGTATTAGCGCCACACTTTGAGCTGTGCCCGATAATCGGCCTGCGCTTGGCTGGCACCGACCGGTGTCAGCCACACCTTCGTACCCGGCAAGCACTGGGAAAGCAACGCGCAGGCGGTCGGGGTGAGCGCACCCAGGCGCGGGTAGCCGCCAATCGTTTGGCGATCATTCATGAGGATGATGGGCTGGCCGTCAGGCGGCACTTGAACGGCGCCGAGCGGAATGCCTTCGGAAATAATACCTGTCAGTGAGCCATTCAGGACCGGACCCGTGAGCCGCACGCCCATTCGGTCGGCGCGGTTGTCCACCGTCCAAGGCTGATTAAACGCCTGGAACAGAGAGCGGCCGCTGAAGGTGGCGATTTGTGAGCCGAGCACGACAGGCAGGCGGCATTCTGCTGCGGGCATACGCAGGCCTTGGCTGTCAGGGAGTTGCTTAACCGCTGGGGCATCGCCTTGCCACGTTAAGCGGTCGCCTACTTTTAGTGGTTTGCCATCTTCCTGTAGGCCGCCGAGCTGCTCACGGGCGGTGCAGGCGCGGCTGCCCAGCACTTCGGGCGCATTTAGCCCGCCAGGAAACGCGAGATAGGCCCGCAGTCCCTGGCGCGGCTGGCGAAATACTAAGCGCTGGCCGGGCGTCAGCGTGAAGCTTGTATTCACTGCGAGTGGTTGGCTGTCTAGCTGGGCATCCAGGTCTGCGCCCGTTAGCGCTAGGCGCACTTCGCTTTCGGTTTCGAGGCTTAAGCCGCCGCCCATGACAATCTCAAGGGCTGCGCTGTTGAGCTCGTTACCTAGCAGCCAGTTGGCCCATCGAAAAGAAATCCAGTCGGCCGCACCGCCTTGGGTCACGCCAAGATGGCCCACGCCAAATCGGCCGGCATCTTGAATTAACGCCAGCGGCCCTGCTTGTTTAACGAGCATTCCTGCGGGCGCTTTACGCGTAGCGACTTGGCTCATGAGCGCTCCTCCATCGGCGTGGTATCACCACCGTCCGCTTCAAACTCGGCGCGCGATATCGCTTTAAACCGTACTTTGTCACCAGGGCGGAACAGGGGATCGCCACGCTTGGCATACTCGAAGAGCGGCACGTTGGTACGTCCAAGAATGTTCCAGCCGCCTGGCGAAAGCAGTGGGTAAATCGCCGTTTGGCGATCAGCAATACCTACGCTGCCTGCCGCGACTTTGCGGCGCGGTGTTTTTAAGCGCGGAGTGGCCAGCGCTTCATCTACCAAACCCATGAAGCCGTAGCCGGGCGCGAAACCGAGTGCGAATACACAGTAGTCGTGGTTGCAGTGCTGTTCTATCAGCGCCTCGACGCTTAAGCCCGCGCGCTTGGCGACTAAGGGCAGCTCAGGCCCCACGCTTTCGTCATACCACACGGGAATTATGTGTAGCTCACCCGCCTGGGTATCTGCCGGCGTGAGGTTGCAAAGCGTCTTGTTGATAAGGTTCAGGGCGTCGCTGTGATCCAGTTGCTGACAGTCGTAGTGAACTAATAGCGTGGTATATGAGGGGACTAAATCAATTAAAGCGTTCCCAAAGGCGGCGCGCAGGGCTTGGTCGGCGGCGATCACCCACGCCATATTGGCTTCATCAATGGTGTCGAACAGGCGCACCATTAGGGCGTCCATGGCGGTCGTTTCAATGCGCATTTTAGGACGTATTTGAATGCTCGGTTTCACGCCTGCTCCAACGCCTGAAAGGCCTCGCGGATGGCACGCACGGCGGCCACTGATTCGGGATTGTCGCCGTGAACACAAAGTGTGTCGCAGGCCAGCTGTAGCGGGGTGCCGTCAAGTGCGGTGAGCGGTTCGCCTTTTGCCAGCATCACCGCTTGATTGACGATAGTGTGCTGATCGTGATGAACGGCGTTGGGTAAACGCCGTGAGGCCAGATGGCCATTGGCATCGTAGGCGCGGTCAGCAAAGGTCTCGAACCATAGGGTAATGCCCAGCTTGGCGGCTAACGCGCGGTGCGGCGCAGCGTCGGCCGTCGACATCACCATCAGCGGCAGGCTGGGGTCATAGGCGCGCACGGCGCGCATCACGCCTTCGAGTAACGCAAGGTTAGCGGCCATGTCGTTATACAGCGCGCCATGGGGCTTTATGTAGCTCAACTGAGCGCCTTCCGCTTGGCATATGCCCGCCAGTGCGCCGACTTGGTAGAGCACCATGTCTTCGGCTTCTTCCGGGGAGCAGGCCATTGAACGGCGTCCAAAGCCCATTAAATCGGGGTAGCCTGGGTGCGCACCAATACGCACGCCGTGCTGGACAGCCAGTTTGACGGTGCGTCGCATCACATGAGGGTCAGAGGCGTGAAAGCCGCAGGCAATATTGGCGCAGTCGACATAGGGCATCACATCGGCATCTAAGCCGATGCTCCAGTTGCCGAAACTTTCGCCCATATCGCAGTTAAGCAGGGGGATGGCCATAGCGACTCCTGTTATTTGGGTGTGAGTAAGACGCATGCTGAAGGTTAATTCACCACCAATATATAAACATGATTTGCCCACTGCCAACCGTTTGTGGGAATAATAACGTAAGCCAGTGGATGGTGGGTCGGTTCATTCTAATGGCCTTGATGACGGGCGTGATAACAGCGTTGGTTAAGCTTCAGCGCTGGGAATGGTCTCGATGTTGCATGATGGTATGTTGTTTTATTGACGCAGAGGTATCGTACTCCTGTGTGTACGAGATTTGGGCCCAATACCATCAGTCACACATTACTAAAATGAATAAGAGGGTTCTCAAGATGCGCAAAACACTAACGTCTACACTGCTACTGGCAACTGCCTGCGGCTTAACGGTCACGGCTCACGCTGCCGAATGGACGATGGCCACGCCCTATGGCGATGCCAGCTTCCACACGCAAAATACCAAGCAGTTCGCCGACGATGTGGCAGAAGCCACCGATGGCGAGCTCACCATCACCGTTCATAGCGGCGGTTCATTGGTAGCGCATGGGGAAATTAAGCCGTCGGTTCGTCGAGGCACTATTGATGCAGGTGAAGTGTTTCTTTCGGTTCTGTCCAACGATGACCCTATTTTTGAAGTCGATACGCTGCCGGGCGTAGCGGGTAGCTACGATGATGCCTACGCGCTGTGGGAAGCCACCAAGCCCATGATTACCGAGCTGTTTGCTGATGAAGGGTTGATTCCTTTGTATGCGGTTGCTTGGCCCGCGCAAGGCATTTACACCTCAGAAGCACTAACCGACCCTGCGCAGTTTGAAGGGTTGCGCGTTCGTGCTCCTAATATCAACACCCAGCGCTTTGTCGATAACTTGGGCGGCAGCCCCACGGAAACCGAAGAATCTGATATTCCCACCGCGTTCAGCACCGGCCGAGTGGATGCCATGATTACCTCCAGCTCCACCGGCAGTTCCATGGCCGCGTGGGACTATGTAACGGATTACACCAATGCCAACCTGTGGCTGCCTAAAAATATCGTATTCATTAACCAGCGTAGTTTTGATGGTCTGGATGAAGCGACTCAGGACGCGTTAATGGAAGCCGCCGCTGAGGCGGAAAAACGTGGCTGGGAGATGAGCCAAGAAGATAACGATGCCAGTTTGGTCACGCTGGAAGAAAAAGGTGTTGCGGTTTCTGAGCCTAATGACGCTATATCCGCTGCCCTACAAGCGGCTGGCGACAAGCTGTTTGAAGACTGGCAGTCGCGTGCCGATGACGACGCTAAACAGGCACTGGAAGCCTATCGCGAGCAGCGGGATAGCTAATCCTCATCTTGATAGCTCTTGTGAGGGGCTGGTCTTGGCCAGACCCTCTGCTTTTCCCATGTGCTTCGCGAGACTATGAATATGACGTTTAAATTCGACAAACTCTATCGTCTGGGGGCTTGGGGAGCCGCGGCGTGTATGGTGGCTATCTGTGCGCTCATCGCGTTCCAGGTGACCTTTCGCTTGATCGATGCGCTGCTTGTACTGGTGGGATTGAGCCGCTTGGGCTTAAGTATTACCGGCGTTTCGGAACTGGCTTCTTACCTGCTGGTAGGGGCGACCTTTTTGGGATTGGCGTATACCTTTGTGCACCACGCCCATATTCGTGTGACGCTGCTGATTGCACGGCTGCCATCGGCAGTGCGCGTGTGGTTTGAAGTGTTTTGTTTGATCATTGCGCTGGCGATCAGCCTAATGCTGAGTTACGGCCTGATTGAGCTGGCAAGAGAAAGTTTGGCGTATAACGACGTTTCCTCAGGATTTTTGTCGATTCCGCTATGGATTCCCCAAACCGTGCTGGCGACGAGCGTTGGCCTGCTGTGTTTGGCCCTGATCGAAGCCCTGTTGATGGCATTGCGCATCGCTGCCCGCGACCCCTCAAGCTTTCGAGAGGCCACCGCGGCTGATGACAGTGAGGCGAGATAAGTGGCGATATTAATAATGCCTATGCCCTCAATTCAGGAGAGTATTTCGTGCTACTACTAAGCCTTGCTACCATTTTCACCCTCGTGCTACTGCTTGGCAGCGGTGTGTGGATCGCGTTTGCGCTGATCGGCACTGCCTGGATCGCGCTAGAGTTCTTCAGCTCATTTTCACCGGGCTCTATTCTGGCCTCGGATTTTTGGGGAGCCAGCTACGGCTGGGATCTTACTGCGCTGCCGATGTTTATCTGGATGGGCGAGATACTGTTTCGCTCGGGGCTCGCCGACAATATGTTTCGCGGCCTGTCACCCTGGCTAAACCGCCTGCCGGGTCGCTTGCTGCATACCAATATTATTGGTAGCGGGATGTTTGCCGCGGTGTGCGGCTCTTCCGCGGCGACCTGCGCCACGGTGGGCAAGATGACGCTACCAGAACTTGAACGACGGGGCTACGACAGCAATATGGCGATTGGCACATTGGCCAGCGCTTCGACGCTTGGGCTGTTGATTCCACCGTCTATCGTGTTGATCGTCTACGGTGTTGTGACGGAGCAGTCGATCTCCAGGCTGTTTATGGCCGGTATTGGCCCCGGTTTAATGATCCTGGCAATGTTTATGACCTATCTCATTTTATGGGCGCTGCTGAAAGGCAATCGTGAAGGGCTTACCGGTGAAGATGAGTCGGACATGAGCTTTGCGGAAAAGCTGCGTAATACGTGGTCACTGGTCCCTATTTTGCTACTGATTGGCGGCATTGTCTTTTCGATCTATGGCGGGCTAGCGTCGCCCACTGAGGCTGCTGCGGTGGGTGTGGTGCTATCGATTGTGATTGCACGTTTTAACGGCCACTTTGATCGCGATATTTTCAAAAACTCGCTGTTTGCCGCGGTTCGCACGGCCTGCATGATCGCGTTTATTATTGCCGGCGCCTCATTTTTAACCTCGGCGATGGGCTTTACTCAAGTGCCCATGAAGCTGGCCCAGGCGATTAGTGAAATGGGGCTTTCACCCACCATGCTGCTGGTAGCACTGACGCTGCTGTTGCTGGTGATGGGGTGTTTTCTCGACGGTATCTCGCTGATTCTGCTGGTGACGGCGATTATTATGCCGGTGGTGAGCGCTGCGGGCTTCGATTTGATTTGGTTTGGTATTTACCTGGTCGTAGTCGTTGAAATGTCGCAGATTACGCCGCCCGTTGGCTTTAATTTGTTCGTGATCCAAGGATTAACGGGTAAAGATATTCTGACCATCACCAAGGCCACGCTGCCGTTTTTCCTGCTGATGCTGCTGGCGATTGCGTTGATGCACATCTTCCCAGGCATCGTCTTGTATTTGCCACAGGCAATGAATCAATAAACGCACGGATTGGCCATGAACAAGCATCCAGGCTGCTTTGAAAATGCCTGGATGTTTAATAGGCATTTCTTAGTTGCCGCGCGGTTAACCACCTAATCTAATGCAACCGTCCTTTTAGCAAACCCTGTTCTCAATCAATCAGTACCGGACATTTCTTTGCTAAGGTGAAGTGGTTCGTTCTATTAATTAAGGAGTCTCCATGCGAATTCTCTTCACTGGCGGCAGCGGCAAGGCCGGTCGTCATGCTAGTGCTTATCTGCGCGATCAGGGCCACCGAGTCATCAATCTGGATTGGGTCGTGTCTGACGTGCCCGGTATCACCACCCTGAAGGTTGATCTGACCGACGCTGGCCAAGTATTTAATGCATGCCAAGCCTATGCAGGGATCGACGAGCTTGAACCGGGCACCGGCGTGCCGCGTTACGATGCTATTGTCCATTTCGCCGCTATTCCCGCTATCCTTCACCGGCCGGATAATGAAACTTACCGCATCAACACACTCAGCACTTACAACATTCTTGATGCCGCTACTCGGCTAGGCATTCCAAAGGTGATTTTTGCCTCCAGCGAGACCACTTACGGTATCTGCTTTGCTGATGGTGAGAAGGCACCGGACTATCTGCCTGTCGATGAGGAGCACCCCACCGTTCCCCAGGACAGCTACGCCATGAGCAAGGTGGTCAATGAGGTAACGGCACGTTCCTTTCAGGCGCGTTCGGGCATCGATATCTACGGTTTGAGAATCAACAACGTTATTGAACCGCATGAATATGTCGAGCTATTTCCGGCCTTCTTGGATCAACCGGCTATGCGCCGACGCAACATCTTCGCCTACATTGATGCTCGTGATCTGGGGCAAATGGTCGACTGTTGCCTGAAGACAGATGGTCTGGGTTACGAGGTATTCAATGTCGCCAATAACGATCTTTCGGTTGGCCTGACGAATGCCCAGGTGATTGAACGTTTTTACCCGAACGTGCCGGTCAGACGCGAGATGGGGGAGTTCGAGACTTTCTATAGCAATGACAAAGCGCGTCGCCTTGTCGGTTTCGCACCGTCTTATTCATGGCGGGATGCTTTACCGAGTGCTGATAGCGGGCGATAAATGGGGTGGGGCTAGCAGCGTCATCGTTTTGTCATGGCCTTTGGCATACTCTACTGACCGCCAACCCGCGATGAAAGGAGTGCTGCTATGCGCCTGGCCTTGTTTGATCTTGATGACACCCTTCTGGACGGAGACTGCAGCGCCCGCTGGAATTTATGGATGATAGAGCAAGGCTGGATAAGCGATGCCGAGACCTTTATGGCGCGCGCGGAGCAAATGCAGCGGGCCTATCACGCGGGTAAGCTTAAATTGGAAGAATATCTGGCGATGACGCTGGCGCCGCTGCGGGGCCGCCGCGTGGCAGATGTGGAAAAAGAAGTGGCGCGTTTTGTTGCCACACATCTGCAGCCGCGTATCTTTGAGCAAGCGTGGGGTTGCCTGGAGTCGCACCGTCAGGCAGGCGATACGCTGCTATTGATTTCTGCTTCCTCGCGCCATCTGGTTGAGCCGATTGCGGCCACGCTAGGCATTGAGCACGTGTTGGCAGTAGAGCTAAGCGTAGAAAACGGTATTAACGAAGAAGCGCGCTATACGGGCGGCAGCGAAGGTATTCTTTCGTATCGCGGTGGCAAAGTGCTACGTCTGAAGCAATGGTTGGCCGAACAACACGTTACTCCCAGTCACACTACGTTTTACTCAGATTCACGTAATGACCTGCCGCTGCTGCAATATGTGGATTGCCCCGTGGTGGTTAACCCCGACCATGTGTTGGCTGAGGTAGCGAGTGTAGAAGGGTGGCGGCGTTTAGACTGGCGAACGCCCTTAAGCGTTTTATCAGTGAATGAGCGTTTTTTGTCTATGTCAGCGCCTGCCAGATCAAATTAAAGCCCACCAAAAACATAGCCAAAATCACTAAGCGATAGAACAACGCTTCGTTAACCCGGCTTTGTAGCCACAGGCCGTTGCGCACGCCAATCCAGGCAATCGGCACCAGCACCAGCGAGGCCCAGGCACTGGTCACGTTAATCTCGCCAAGCCACATATAGGGCGCCAGCTTAATGACGTTAACCACCGCAAACGTTACTGCGCAGGTAGCGATAAAGGTCTCTTTAGTCAGTTTGCGTGGCAGCATATAAACGTTCAGCGGCGGCGCACCTGCGTGGGCCATAAAACTGGTAAAGCCGCAGATGGTGGCAGCCGGTAACGCCCATCGGGTGGAAATAGGTTTCTTGGCGACGGGTTTAAGCAGCATGTACGCAGCGAACAATAAGGTGATCGCACCGAGTGTCAGACGTAAGCCTTCTTCGCTTAGGCGGTCAAACAGCAGCGTCCCCACTGCAACACCGACGAACAGCCCCGGCACAAAGCGCCATACTTCGGCTATATCATGCTTTCCCCACCACGCTTTTACCGCAAACACGTCCATAACCAGCAACAGTGGTAGCAGCAGGCCCGCCGCTTGAGCGGGGCTAATCGCCAGCGCCATCAACGGCACTGAGAGCGTACCGAAGCCCCCCGCAAAACCACCTTTTGAGATGCCGGTCAGGTAAACGGAAAACACGATTAACAGCCAGGCGATGACGGAGTAGTCGGGCAGCATGAGGGGCCTCTGAAAAATGATTCACAAAAAAGCCCCGCATCGGCGGGGCTTGTCAGCATAGCATTAGATAAACGTTAGCGGGCGAATTGTCGTTTGAATGCCTGGAGTAAAAACCTCGTGAAACCGTAGCAAACATCTCAACGCATGCCCAGGGTATGCGTCACAGGATAATCAGCGTCGCGAGCCCTAAGAAGGATAAAAAGCCCACTACATCGGTAATGGTAGTCAAAATAACCGCTCCAGATAACGCAGGATCAATCTGTAGTTTTTTCAACACTATAGGAATGAAGACGCCCGATAAGTTGGCGAGACTCATATTGATAAAGATAGCTAGGGTGATCACTAGTGTAATCATGGCGTCGCCAAACCAGATATGGGAAATTAAGCCGACCACTAACGCCCAAACCAGGCCGTTACTCATACCCACCCACATCTCTTTGTTATAAAGCCAGCGGACGTTGTTGCCCGCGAGCTGGCCAAGCGCCAAGCCGCGTATAACCACGGTTAGAGTTTGACTGCCCGCAATGCCGCCCATGCTCGCCACTACCGGCATTAAAATGGCCAGCGCCACAATTTGATCTAATGCCGCTTCGAATTGCCCGATAACAAACGCGGCTAAAAAAGCCGTTAATAGATTAATGCCCAGCCAAATCCCACGACTTTTTGCACTGCGTAAAACGGGCGTAAAGACTTCCTCTTCGTCACTGATGCCAGACAAATGCTTTAACGTCATGTCAGCATCATCTTGCGTGATTTCGAGTACGTCGGTGGCATTTAACTGACCGACCAATAAGCCATCGCTATCGCAGACAGGCACGAAGTGGAGTTCTTTTGAGCGTAATAACGCTGCCGCATCACCGACTTTCATTTGGTCATTGAGTGTAAAAAAATCATCCATATAATCATCAACCACGGCGTCTTGTGGTTGTTTGATTAAATCGATTAAGGTCAGGGTGCCAAGCAGGCGCTTATCCTTATCGGTGATCATAATTTGCTGCGATTCATCATCGAGCAGGTGGTAGATGCGAATGTAGCGCTGCACGGCTTCTAGCGAGACGCCTTGTTTTACATTGACCGTTTCGGGGTCCATGTAACGACCCACCACGTCATCTTCATAGGCGTGAAGATTCTCAACCTGGGCGCGAATTTCTTGGTCTAAGCTGGCGTAAACGCTGGTTTTGATGGCCTCGTCAGCAACGTCTAATACCTCTGCGACTTCCTGTGCATCCAGCCCTTTAACAATCTGCTCTACATCGCTGGCGGAAAGGTCTTCGATATAGTCGGCACGAATCTCTTCATCGACTTCTGCCAGCACTTCACCAATGAATTCTTCAGGAACGTATTCCCAAAGCAAGTCGCGGGTTTTAGCAGGAAAAGACTCGAGTGTTCGCGCAATCTCTAAGGTGTCGAGCTCAGTAAATAGCGCTTTTAACGCCTTTGTATCTTCCTCGTCTAACCGCTTTTGAAGATACAGCAGTTGCTCTTCTGTATTGGTGTATTTTTCATCATCACGCATAAGCCTCATCCTTTGTGGCAGCTATTTTAATCTTATAGACAGGCTTGGTTGAAAGCTATGCATACGGCGTGACGGGAGTCGGTGAGCGATATGCCACCATAAGCGTTGCTTAATATAAGCTAGAGGATCGGAGGGGGCTTTTTAATAACCGTCATTTAGAAAGCCTCAGCTAATCGGCGCTATCAAAACGTACGATCAGACGAGGCATCAGGTCATTCACTGTTATGCTCTATGTTAGTCATGCCGGGTAGGGTTGGCGTGGCGCTAGATGGATGACGCCAGATCCACTCGGTTATGGGGCTATTTGAGGTGCTGTCGACCCATAAGGTGCCGATTTAATCTCTAGGAAAGCGTGCTTCCAGCTCAGCGACTTGCTCTGGCGTTAACCCCCGCGGGTTTTCGCCCCTCAGAAGCAGGTAAAGCTTGGCGGTCTCTTCTAGTTCTTCCGTGGCGTAGACTGCCGCTTCCAGATTCTTGCCGGCCACTACCGGGCCGTGATTGGCGAGCAGCACTGCGCTGTGCTTACCCGCTAAGCCGCGCACGGCATCGCCCAGCTTGGGGTCGCCCGGGATGTGATAGGGCACCAGCGGTAGTTTGCCCACGCGCATAACGTAGTAGGCGGTGAACGGTGGAATGCAGTCACACGGATTCACTTCCGGCAGGCACGAGACCGCCACCGAGTGGGTGGAGTGCAGATGCACAATGGCGCCGGACTGCGGGCGCTCTGCGTACATTGCCATGTGCAGAAACTGCTCTTTAGTGGGCTTGTCGCCGCTGAGCAGCTGGCCGTGTTGATCCAGGTGGGAAATTCGCGCCGGGTCCAATCGCCCCAAACAGGCATTAGTGGGCGTCATTAGCCAGCCGCCATCGGCTAGCCGTACGCTAATATTGCCGCTGGAGCCCATGGTCAGGCCACGATCAAACAGTGATTTACCCAGCGTGCTAATCTGCTCTCGCTGAGCGTTCTGATCGTGTGTGCTCATGCCAGCACCTCAAACGCCCGGGTGAAAAAGTCCACCCCGCCAAAGTTACCTGACTTAAGCGCCAGCGAGAGCGGCGCCTCGCGGCCGGGCCAAGGCGCCTGGGTCCAGGGCACGCCAGGGTCGATCTGCTCGCCTATGCGCAGCGTCGTGATACCCAGTGCAGAGACCACCGCGCCCGAGGTTTCGCCGCCCGCAACCAGCAATCGACCAACGCCTTCGTTGACCAGCGTGACGGCGAGCTGACTCAGCGCATCCTCTACCAGCTTTCCGGCACGCTCGATGCCCAAGGCTTGCTGAGCGGCGTTGACCTTATCAGGGTCTGCCGAGGCGTAAATCAGCGCTGGGGCATGTTGCTCCAAGCGCTCAAACGCGAAGGCCAGCGCCTGCTCCCACTGTTTGTCCCCCTCGTCCAACGAGAGTGGATCAAGCGCAAAGCCGCTCTCAGGATGGCGTTCGAGGAAGTTCGCCACTTGGGCCAGGGTTGCGCGTGAACAGCTGCCCGAGAGAACCAATGAACTGCCTGAGGCCGGCTGTAAACGCCCTGGTTCGGTAATCGTATCTAGCCAGCCTTGAGCACGGTACTGAGCCGGTAATGCTTGCCCTAGTCCAGAGCCGCCGGTGACTAACGGTAGCGATACGGTGGCTTCTGCCAGCACGCTGAGATCCTGCTCGTCTAACGAGTCGCAGATCACATGACGAACGCCTTGCTCCGCGAGTGCGGACAAATGATCACGCGTCGCGTCAGCGCCTTTGGCCAGCACGGCGCGGTTGGTTAAACCTACCGGATGTGCCGTCTGTCGAGAGAGGACGCGCACTAAATCAGCATCTTGCATCGGCGTTAACGGGTGATGCTGCATCCCGCTATCGTTGAGCAAGCGATCGCCTACAAACAGGTGGCCTTGATAGACCGTACGGCCGTTAATCGGAAACGCCGGCACCATGACGGTCTGTGATGCCCCTAAGGCATCTAGCAACGCATCGGCCACCGGGCCGATATTGCCCTGATCGGTGGAGTCGAACGTTGAACAGTACTTAAAGAACAGCTGCTTGGCGCCCTGGTCGCGCAGCCAGGCGAGGGCCGCCAGTGAATCGGCGATGGCCTCGTCTGGCGGGCAGGAGCGCGACTTCAGCGCCACCACCACGGCATCGACGTTGGCAAGGTCGAGCGCTTGCTGCGGTACGCCGATCACCTGCAGGCAGCGCATCCCTCCACGCACTAGATTATTGGCGAGGTCGGTAGCCCCGGTGAAGTCGTCTGCAATGGCGCCTAATACGATTGTCATACGTCGCTTCCGTCGTCAGGATTCAGGGCGTGGCGGCTTTTATGCGCGCACTGATTATGCACTCACAATACAGCACATGTTGATCGTTGTGCCGAGTAGGGCACGTTCAATAGTTTAGTGAACAGAATGATAAATGGCGTAGAAAATAGCAGGATCATACCGTTGACGATAAACAGGCCAGCTTACTTCGAAGAGGATGGTTCTGGGCGGGTTGCCAGCCACACCGCCACAATTACCAGCAGCGCGATAATGGAGAAGCTCCGCCAGCCAGGGCCGAGCGTCCAGCCGGTGATCAGCCCGCTCAATGCAATCATGCCAACGGCTGTCAGCTTTGCGGGCCGTGGAATAGCGCGCTCTTGCTCCCAGGTAATCAGCAGTGGGCCAACATAGTGCCTTGATCGAATCCAGGCCTCAAAGCGCGGCGAGCCTTTAGAGGCGCAGTAAACGGCGATCAGCATGAAGACGGTGGTGGGAAGTAAGGGCAAAAAAATGCCCAGTACACCGATGCTAAAACTCAGCGCTGCGATCGCTACCCACAATATACGTACTAGCGCCATAGATTCTCCCCGGGGACATGTCTGGATCACGATGTGTACCGACTCGTGTGTCCCTACTCTGTTTCTATTTTTTCATGCTAATGACCGGTAAGTGAATCGTTACTTATCGCTATTATGAACGAAGCCTGCGTCTTTATAGCGCAGGCTTCTATTTTTTTCATGCGTCGTGACCGTGAACTCGGCCAATAAGTAGAGCAAGCCCATCATGACTGCTTAGCCAAGTATGAGTCTAGAGCCTGCGAAGCAAGGGCGTACACGCTGTTTGCTCATCGCATAAATAAAAGCATCAAGGTCTAAGGGCAAGAAAAGGCGACGCTGCGGGGCTGGCGCGAATGAGCTGGAGTTCAGCTGCATAAATGTCAGCGATAGTGTCGAGACTGAGCACTTGGTTTGGTAAACCGTGGCTAATGCGCTGGCCTTTATTGAGCAACCACACCCGATCAGCGTAGGTGCTGGCCAGATTCAGGTCGTGTAGCACACAGACGACTGCCATCTGATGCTGTTCAGCCCAGACACGCAGCTGGCGCATGAGTCGCTGCTGTTGGCCAATGTCCAGTGCGCTTGTCGGTTCGTCCAGTAGCAGAAGCCCCCCATCCTTGGCGGTCGCAGAGCGTCTGGAGAGAACCTGGCAGGCGCCTCGCGCGACCATGACCCGCTGGCGTTCGCCGCCGGAAAGAGTGAGTGCACTGCGCTTAGCAAGATGGATGAGGTCTAAGTCATCGAGCAGTTCGGCAATGAGCGCTTTTTCTGGGTTACAGCCTAAGCACACTAACTCCTCCACCCGCCAATCAAAGCCTAGCGGCTCTTGCTGTACGACCAGCGCACGGCGGCTGGCGAGGGCGCCCACCTCCCATTCCTGTAGTAAACGACCATCCAGGCGGACTTCGCCCTCTTCGCAAGGGCGATAGCCTGACAACAGGCTGAGTAGCGTGCTTTTACCCGCACCGTTGGGGCCGACAATAGCGAGTAGCTCACCAGGGCGAATGGTGCCGTCGATGGGGGCTAAGGCGGGCGTCGTCGATAATCCTGCTTTATGCAGGGTCAGCATGACGGGCTCCGGCGCATCAATAAGTAAAGAAAGTAAGGCCCACCCAGGAGGCTAGTAAGAAGACCTACCGGAATCTCAGCCGGTGCGCCTAGCGTGCGTGCTAACGTGTCGGCGACGACGACGCGACGCTTGAGGCGCGAGGCATCCAGCCCTGCCGCACGCCGTCTAAACGTACCAGCACGCCTGAACGTCCAAAACCACGCATGCTCAAGGTTTGACCGTTGCGACGTCCCTGGCCAGCGACATGCAGGCCCGGCTGGCGGCTAAGGATGTCTTCCACTCGGCTAGCCGTTGCTAGCACCGCATCATTGCGGTTAATGATGTCGATAATCAGCGGCGCCCGAGAGAGGTCCGTCGGCGCGCGAGTGCCCGTCACCGTTACCGGATTAAGTTCGGCATCGCCTGCAAAAGCGGCGAGTAAAGGGAAAAGAGTGAGGCAAAGGCCGCTGAACGCACATGTGTATTTCATGAGCCGGATAGTTCCAACAAGAAGAGGTGGAATACATCGCTGGCTGAGTGCAGTCAGGCTGCAATTTGGCTGGTTGTTGCTGTATCAGTTTTTAAGATTAGGCCGTGCTTACGCGTTAAGGATTAACTTGCCACTTTTGGTCCGACGCAGGATATAGCGTCTTTGCTCATGATGAATGATCAGCTGGCCCGCGCTGCCCAGCAGCTCTTTACTCTCTACTTCACGCGCCACTATCGGCGCCACTACAGGCACATGACGTTGCTCAGCGCCCTCGTCGGGAAACTGCATGCGATAATGACTCCTGTGTTAATGATAACTATTAGCGTTAATTTAACAGAGTCGAGAATATCACTCAATAGCCTTTGGAGGGCAAGCGAGTGTTGTCATGCGACGACGGGCAGTAACAGTGCCAAAGTGTGTCCTTAATTTACCTACAGACAAACATGCAGACCGTCATCGCGCTGTCATTTAGCTCCGTTAGAGTCTTCTGAAATTTAGTCGTTGGCTGATAAACGATAAGAGGGAGACCCAAAATGAGTAAAGAGATCGAAGATCATCGGTTGTTTAACCAAAGCCGCAATGAACCATTTGCAGCGATATTGGCAAAGCATGTATCTCGGCGCGATGTGATGCGGGGCGGCTTGAGTATGGCGGCGGTCTCAATGCTGAGTTTTGGTGGCGCCGCTCAGGCACTTGCCTCAAACGGCACGCAAAAAACACCGCTTACGCTGGCGTTTGAAGCGGTTCGCGGGTCGCTCACTGATGCCATCATAGTGCCAGAAGGCTATGTAGCCCAGGTGCTGGTGCCTTGGGGTACGCCGCTCAGCGCTGGCGCTACATGGCAGGCTGACCAGCCGATGACGCCTGATCGCCAGGCAGCGAGCGTAGGCATGCACCATGACGGCATGGCCGGGTTTGCGCTGGATGCCGATAACGCATCGCGCCGGTTTGTACTGGCGCTCAATAATGAATATATCGATCAAGAGGCGCTGTGGGCACCTCAGGGTGGCCCGACGAATGCTGAAAGCGGTAAGCGACCCGCCGATGAGTCACGCACTGAGATCAATGCGCACGGTGTGACCCTGGTTGAAGTTGAGAAAGACGCTAACGGCCACTGGGCGCATGTGCCGGGGTCGGCCTATAACCGTCGCCTGACGAGTGCCACCGTGATGGATATCGCAGGCCCTGTGGCGGGTAGTGACTACGTCAAAACGCAGTTTTCACCGTCGGGGATACAGACCCGTGGCACCAACAATAACTGTGGCAATGGCGTCACTCCCTGGGGCACCTATATTGCCTGCGAAGAGAACTGGCCGGATATTTTCGTGAATCGTGGTGAACGTTTCCAGGACGATGCGCGCATCGGTATTCCTACCGATAAAAGCCGCTACGGTTGGGATACATCCGCAGGTGATGCCAGCGAACAAAACGACGAGTTTGGCCGTTTTGATATCACGCCCCGGAGCGAAAACGCGGCTGACGATTATCGCAACGAGGCGCGCTCGTTTGGCTATCAGGTGGAAGTCGACCCGTATAGCGATGCGCTCGCCGTTAAGCGCACGGCACTGGGCCGTTTCCGCCACGAAGGCTGCTGGCTGGGCAAGCTGGAAGCCGGTCAGCCGGTGGTGTACTACTCCGGCCATGATTCCCGCAATGAGTATGTGTATAAGTACGTCTCCGATGCTGCGTGGGATCCCGCCGATGCTAATCGCCCCGGCGAAGAGTACGACCGCCTGGCTATCGGTAGTAAATATATGGATAACGGCACGCTGTATGTGGCCCGTTTCCATGCCGACGGCAGCGGTGAGTGGCTAGCACTGACGCCTGATGCGACAACGCAAGATGGCCGCACGCTAGCCGTGGCGCTGGGCTTGGCAGACGATGACTACGCAGGAATTATTATTAATACCTGCGATGCGGCGGATTTTATGGGCGCCACACCAATGGACCGGCCAGAATGGGCGGCTGTCGACCCCACATCAGGCGAGGTGTACCTCACGCTGACCAATAACACGCAGCGTACCGCCGCAGAAACCGCACCGACGTTTACTAATACAGGTGACGACATTGAGCAGCTAGGGGTGGGTTATGACACAGCGCCCACCAATGCATCTAATCCGCGCGCCAATAACGAAGCGGGGCATATTATTCGCTGGCGCGAAAGCCGTTTGCCGAATGCCTTCACCTGGGAAGTGTTTGTGTTTGGTGCCGCGGCAAGCGATATGGATAACCACTCTGGCCTGAGCGAGATGAACCAGTTCGCAAGCCCCGACGGGCTGTGGTTCGATGAGCGTGGTGACGGTCAGGGCATTCTTTGGATTCAAACCGATAACGGTTATGACGGGCTAACGGAGTACACCAACGACCAGTTACTTGCGGTCGTACCCAAAGGGCTGGACGATATTCAAGGCACCGGCCCGGTGATTAATAGTAGCAATCAGCAGCAGCTAAAACGTTTCGCGGTAGGGCCTAACGGCGGCGAAGTCACCGGCATCTTTGCCACACCGGATAAGACTGCGCTGTTCATCAATATTCAGCACCCAGGCAACTGGCCCGCTGATGCTAACGCGCTGACTCAAGATGCCACCATGGTCGCCAGCGGTCAGGTGCGCCCTAGAGCCGCGACCGTGGTCATTCAGAAGCGCGACGGTGGCCCGGTGGGGGTGTAGGCAGCTAGCCACCATATCTTGATGTCATGTTAAAAGCGTCGAACCACTCCCAGGTTCGACGCTTTTTCTGCCGGGCATCCAACGCCTCAAAGGCACCGATCTTCAATGGGCGCTGATTGGTCCACTAAGCATCCTCCTGTCTATGGCCTTAAAGCCCACCCACAAGCAGCTGAAAGGCAATGGTCGCCATCATAATGGCCACGCCAATATCGATCAGTCGCCAAGTTAGTGGCCGTGATAGCCAGGGCGCTAGCCAGGAAGCTCCCAGGGCTAGCGCGCTAAACCATAGCGCCGAGCCGCTAGCTGCGCCCAGCGCGTAGGCGCTCGGCACTGGCTGCTGGGCACCTAGCGAGCCAATCAGTACGACCGTATCGAGATAAACATGCGGATTGAGCAGGGTCACGGCCAGTGTCGCCAGCATCACCGCGTGGAAAGAACGCGCCTGCGTGCCGTTTGCCTCAAGCGTAACGGGGCGCCAAGCGCGACACAGTGCTTGGCTTGCGTACCAAAGCAGAAAAGCAATGCCTCCCCATCGCGCAATGCCGAGCAGTAGCGGGCTTTGCATCAATATGCCTGCCAATCCGAATACGCCCGCGGCTACCAGCACCGCGTCGCAAACCATGCATACCAACGCTACGGCTAGATGATATTCACGGCGCAGGCCTTGTGAGAGCACAAACGCATTCTGAGCACCAATCGCCATAATTAGACCGATAGCGACCAGCAGGCCGTTGATATAACTTTGCCACACACCCTGCCACATAGCGCCCTACTTAATGTTGATGAAATTGTTGGTAAGTGTGCTGCCGCTGCGTGTATAAGGAAAACGAATATTGCTGATATACCATTAGGAAAATGAATTGCTTGATTACAAATTACTGGCGGCGTTAGCGGCAGTCGTCGAGCAGGGTGGTTTTGAGCGGGGATCACAAGCGCTGGGGCTGTCGCAGTCGGCTATCTCTCAGCGTATTAAGCTGCTTGAAGCACGCATTGGCCAGCCTGTGCTGATTCGAGCGACGCCGCCCGCGCCGACCGATGTTGGCCGTCGATTGCTCAATCATGTGCAGCAGGTGCGCTTGCTTGAACGCGACCTTCAAGACCAAGTGCCAATGCTCGATGACGCCATGCCGGAGCGTCTACGTCTAGCGATCAATGCTGACAGTTTGGCGACGTGGTGGGCGGCGGCGGTTGGCGGTTTTTGCGCCCATCAAAACGTACTGCTGGAGCTGATAGTCGAAGATCAGGAAGTGGGATTAAAGCGCATGCGCGCTGGTGAGGTCGCGGGCTGCGTATGCGCCGCCGAGCGCCCGGTGGCGGGAGCGAATAGCGAAGTGCTGGGCGTTATGCCCTATCTTGCCGTGGCAAGCCCAGCCTTCATCGCGCGGTATTTCGCAGGTGGCGTTCGGGCGCAGGTTTTACCCCAGGCGCCCGCTATCGTCTTTGGTGCAGATGACTTACTGCAGCATCGCTATTTAGCAACGTTTGGCGTAACGGGCAGCTTTGCCTATCACCTGTGTCCCTCTTCTGAGGGCTTTGTACGCTTGCTCGAAAGTGGGCTTGGCTGGGGAATGGTGCCGGAGCTGCAAGTGCGTAATGAGTTGGCGCAAGGCAAGCTAGTGGAGCTGATTCCAGGACGATCCATCGACGTGCCGCTGTACTGGCACTCCTGGCGTAATGGCGGGCGCCTGCTATCCGGTTTGACGCAGCACCTTCGCCGCACAGCGTTAAAAGTGTTGGTGCCGCTTTAGTGATCCGTGCCAAGTGTAGAGAGTGTCGGCTTAAGTACTGCCACCCGCTTGGAGGGTAAAGCCAACATCATGCTGGCGGTGTTCAACGGCTTTGCCGCTGAGCCGCTGTACTAAGACGCTGGCGGCTAAACGCCCCATCTCTTCTCTGGGTGAGAGAATAGTGGTGAGCTGTGGCGTTACGTGTTGGCCTAGCGGCAAACCATTGAATCCGGCAATGGCGATATCTTCTGGCACCCTTAGGCCTTGGCGCTGGGCGGCAAGCAAAGCGCCTGCGGCCAAGTCGTCGTTAGCGAAGTGGATGGCTTGAGTTTGCGGGTAGTGTGCCAGCACCTGGGCTAGGCCTTCCGCGCCAGCCTGCAGGCTACCCAGCGTGTTTAGCTCTACCAGCGGTGCTGCAAGCCCGTTCGCTTGCAGCACCGCTTTATGGCCTTCAAAGCGCATGCCTGCGCGATAATCCTGAGACAGACGAGCACCGACATAAACAATATGGCGATAGCCTTTTTTAATAAGGTGATGAGCCATGCAGCGCCCTGCGGCCACATGGTCGAGCCCAACGTTCAGATCCATCGCTTTGCCCAGCTCCATCACCTCCATAATGGGATAGTCCCAGTTGGCGAGCAGCGTATGACATGCCTGGTTATGGCGCAGGCCTGCAGTGACCAGTGCCGAGCATGACCAGCCCAAAAAGGTGCGCACCAGCTGATATTCACGATCCAGGTCGTAATCGGTATTGCCGAGCAGGATTTGGTAGCCCTGTGTCTCTAGCGTTTCTTGAAGCCCCTGAATAACCTCAACAAAAACAGTATTAACCAGCGAAGGCACAATGACCGCAATTAGCCGTGAGCGGGAAGAAGCTAAGCTGCCTGCGATTAGATTAGGGACATAGCCTAAACGCTCCACCGCGTCATGAACGCTGAGCCGAGCGCGGTCGCTCACTTTATCGGGATGATTCAGCGCTCGCGAGGCGGTAATCGGTGATACGCCTGCGGCCTCAGCCACTTGGCTAAGCGTGACCTGATCGGAGCGGCGGCGCTGTTTAGTGCCGCTGGTAGGCTCTTTAGACATTGGTCGCGCATCCCTCATGTTCAGCTTGTCGATACGCAAAGAATAATCTAGAAAGGATGGTAGCGCTATCATTCGCAGCACTGCTATAGCCAGTACAGCGACAGCCAATACAACCGCAGCGAGGTACCGCCAGGTGAGTGAACGTAGCCAACAAGCCCTTCGGGTTGGAGTCATAGGCCTAGGCGTTATGGGGATGGGAACCGCTACCGCCTTGCTTCAGCGTGGGCTTAATGTGACAGGCTGTGATATTTCGCAGGCAGCCCGCGAAGCCTTCACGGCAGAGGGTGGCAAAAGCGTTGCAACGCCTGCAGAGCTTGCCGACTGCCATATTGTGCTGGTGGTAGTTGTTAACGGCGGCCAGGTTGAGCAAGTGTTGTTTGGTGAGCAGGGAGTCGCCGGCCATTTGGCACCGGACAGCCTCGTTATGCAGTGCGCGACGGTGGCGCCTAGCCAAGCAAAGCAGCTTGGCAAGCGCTTAGCGGCGGAAGGCTTAATGATGCTTGATGCCCCGATTAGCGGCGGGGCGGCTAAAGCGAAAAGCGGTGACTTATCAGTGATGGCGTCCGGTTCGCCCGAGGCGTTCAGCTACGCTCAGCCTGTGCTTGATGCCATGGCAGCCAAAGTCTATCGCCTAGGCGATGCGCCGGGCGTTGGTTCTAGTATGAAGCTTGTGAATCAACTGCTGGCCGGGGTGCATATTGCCACCGCTGCTGAAGCGATGGCGCTAGGTATTCGGATGGGGCTCGACCCAGAGGTGATTTTTGACGTCATTAGCCATTCGGCAGGCAACTCTTGGATGTTTGAAAATCGCGTGCCGCATATTCTAAGCGGTGACTATACGCCGCTTTCAGCGGTGGATATTTTCGTTAAAGATCTCAATATCGTGCATCAAACCGGGCGGGAATTGGCGCTAACCACGCCGATCGCGGCTAGCGCGCTGCAGCTGTTTACCGCTGCCAGCGGCGCAGGTTTTGGACGTGAAGACGACTCGGCGGTGATAAAAGTGTATCAGCGTTTATCGGGCATCACGTTACCTGAAGCGGCTAACGATGCCTGCGGAGGCTGAGAGCAATGCAGCCCATAAAAACAGCACCGCTATTCAAAAGAGCCCCGCGATGATTCGACTAGCCGCCAACCTCAGCATGCTATTTAACGAGCATACCTTTTTAGACCGCTTTTCAGCCGCCGTAGAGGCTGGTTTTAAGGGCGTGGAGTACCTGTTTCCGTATGCGTTTGCTGCGGAAGAATTACGCCATGCGTTGGCAGAAACGCAGTTGGAACAAGTGCTGTTCAACCTGCCTCCAGGCGATTGGGATGCGGGTGAAAGAGGCTTGGCGAGCCTGCCGGGGCGCGAAGGTGAATTTCGTGACTCGGTAATTGAGGGCCTACGCTACGCTGAAACGCTCAACTGCCCGCGGATACATGCCATGGCAGGGCTGCTACCGCAGGGCGCCGATGCCGATACCGCGGCTGAGCATCACGCGATCTATATCAGCAATTTGCGCTATGCGGCGCGCGAGGCGGCGAAAGTCGGCCGAGATATCCTGATCGAGCCCATCAATACTCGCGATATGCCCGGCTTTTTTCTGTCTCGCCAAGCCCAGGCCATAGCGGTACTCGAAGAGGTCGGGGCAGATAATGTGAAGCTTCAGTTTGACCTTTATCACTGCCAGATTATGGACGGTGATTTGCTACGTCATCTTGAGCGCCAGTTTAGCGCCATCGGCCATATTCAGATTGCGGGTGTGCCAACGCGTCACGAGCCTGACGTTGGGGAAGTGCATTACCCCGCCCTTTTTGAGCGTATGGGCACCTTGGGCTATAGCGGCTGGGTCGGCTGCGAGTATCGTCCGCAGGCAGACACCCGCTCAGGCTTAGGCTGGGGTAAGCCGTGGGGTTTAACGGATCGCTGAGCTAACTTCAGCTGAAGACACAATAACAATTGCCACATAGGATCGACACAATGCATATCGCTATTACCGGGGCGGCCGGCTTTCTCGGCCAGCGCTTAGTTCAGCAATTACTGGCGCGAGGCGAGCTTCGTCAGCAGCCTATCACCCGGCTAACGCTGATTGACCAAGTTGAGGCGCCGCAGCCATCACAAAGCAATGTCTCGGTGACATCGCTGGCAATCGACATTACTAAGCTCGGTGCGCTGGATAGCGTGCTGGATCAACGCCCTGACGTTATTTATCACTTGGCCGCGGTGGTGAGCTCCGCCGCCGAGGCAGATTTTGACCTGGGGATGCTGGTCAATTTTGATGCCACGCGAGCGCTCCTAGAAGGTTGCCGTGCTCGTGATCTGAGTAACACTCGCTTGATCATGGCAAGCTCCGTGGCTGCTTATGGCGGTGATTTGCCCGAAGTACTTGATGATATGACCGCTTTGCAGCCGCAAACGTCTTACGGCACGCAAAAGGCGATGTGTGAGCTGTTAATTAACGACTACAGCCGTCGTGGGTTTATCGATGGCCTTGTGCTGCGCCTGCCAACGATTGTGATTCGCCCTGGGCGGCCGAATGCAGCGGCCTCAAGCTTTGCCTCAAGTATTCTGCGTGAGCCTTTGAACGGTGAGAAGGCCGTTTGCCCTGTCTCGATAAACCAGGCGCTGTTCGTGATGTCGCCGGACAAGGTGATTGATGCGCTGGTACAAGGGGCCGATATTGCTCAAGAGGCGCTCGGTAAATTCCGCGCGTTCATCCTGCCCGGCATCACCACCCATGTCGCTGAGATGCTGGATGCTTTGCAGGAGGTCGCCGGGCCAGAGGCGGTAGCGCTTGTGCATCATGAGCAGGATCCTCGCATTGAGCCCTTAGTGGCTAGCTGGCCCGCCCGCTTTGAAACGGCGAAGGCTACTCAGCTTGGCTTTGTCGGAGATCGTGACTTCCGGCAGATTGTTGATGCCTATGTGGCCGAGTATCACTGATGTCGCTATTCCTAGATGTCACGACGCCTAGTTGATGGGCGAGCAATAAGGGGAGCCAAGACTCCCGTCATCCTTACTAATAAATACAACGAAGGAGCATCACCATGACCACTCGTTTCACTCAACGCACGCTCGTAACGGCCATCGGCACCGCTATCGCCCTGACGGGGCTTGCGTTTCAAGCCCAGGCAGCCACGGAAATCAGCGTGGGCTACGCCATCTCCAGCAACTCCCACTACGGCGAGGGCTCGCGCGCCTTTAAAGAAACATTAGAACGCCTTTCTGACGGCGAATTTACCGTGTCGGATCATCCTAGCGGCTCACTTGGCGGAGAGCGCGCCATGATCGAGGGGCTGCAGATCGGTACCGTCGATGTCGTGATCACCTCTACCGGGCCGCTGGGTAACTTTGTTCCGGAAACCTATGTGCTTGACCTGCCATTTTTGTTCACTAGCTACGAGCAGGCGCGGTGTGTGCTTGATGGCGAGATCGGTCAGGAGCTGCTGGATAAAATGGGCGAGCACGATTTGGTTGGCCTGTCCTGGTCGGAAAACGGTTTCCGTCATATCACCAATAGCCAGCGTGCCATCGCTGCGCCTGAGGACGTAAGTGGCCTGAAGATTCGCACCATGGAGAACCGTATTCACCAGCAGGCTTTTGAAGGATTAGGCGCAAGCCCTACGCCGATGGCCATGCCTGAACTGTTCACCGCGCTGCAACAGGGCACGGTCGATGGCCAAGAAAACCCGATTGCGGTCATTGTTGCCGCGAATCTTTACGAAGTGCAGGACCAGCTGTCTCTAACGGGTCATGTTTACTCGCCTGCTATTCTGCTGGGCTCCCCGGTGCTACTTGATGGGCTGAGTGATGAAGAACGAGAGTGGTTCGATGAGGCCGCTCAAGCCGCCACCGTCGCTACGCGTGCTGAGGTGTCACGGTTAGAAGAAGAAGGCGTCGCGTTTCTACAAGAACAAGGCATGACAGTGACGGACAAGATTGATCCAGCGCCTTTCCAAGAGGCCGTCGAGGATGTCTACTCTCGCTTTGTTGAGCAGTACGGCGATGACATGCTAGAGCGCATTCGTAACAGCAGCTGCTGAGCCCATCCCGTGGCGCCCGCTGGGCGCCACCTTCCCACAACCTGACGGGGTGAGGTGACTCATGGTTTCTTGGCTTCTGCGTGTCGAACATGTCTTGACTCGTCTGGCACTAGCGATCGCTATTGTGATGTTGATCATATCGGTGTCGCTGAGTTTCTATCAGGTGCTCACTCGATTTATCTTTAATGCGCCTTCTACGTGGTCGGAAACGCTATCACGGGCATCGATGATCTGGTGTGTCTTTATGGCGGCGGCGGCTACGTTCCGTGGTGGCTTTATGATGGCGGTAGAGGTGATCTATAAGTTAGTACCCAAGCGCACCCTGCTGGCGCTGGAGTGGATGATTGGGCTGTGCTGTTTGCTGGTGCTGGCGGTCTTGGTTTATTACGGCATTCAAATGACCCAGCGAGTCAGCCGCCAGACGCTGTCGGCGCTTGAGGTTTCAATGGCGTGGGCATACGCGGCGATTCCCGTGGGCAGCGCGTTTGCGATGCTGGCCGTGATGGCGAGGCTGCTTGCGCAAAGCTGTGGTCTTGAAGCGCTGGGGCCTATGCATGACGAAGCTATTGAGCAAGATGCGACCAACAAAGACGCTATCAAACAAAATGTAGGGTCGACCCAGAGAGAGCCACACTCATGAACTTAGCCATTGGCCTTTCTCTGCTGATTTTATTCGCCACTGGCGTGCCGATCGCGATTTCTATCTTGCTGGCATCGATCATCGGTATCGAGTTTTTCTCACGGCTGCCGCTGGTCATGGTTCCTCAGCAGCTGTTTGTGGGGCTTGATAACTTCCCGTTAATGGCGATTCCTTTCTTCATTCTAGCCGGCAACCTGATGGCGGCTGGCGGCATCTCTAGTCGCCTTGTCGACTTGGCCAAATCTATCGTCGGCGGCGTTCAAGGCGGTTTGGCGATGACGTGCGTACTGACCTGCATGATGTTTGCTGCGGTGTCAGGTTCAAGCGTGGCAACGACCTTTGCTATCGGTGCGATCCTTATTCCGGCGATGGTTAAGCATGGCTATCCGAAGCCGCTCGCTGCCTCTATTCAGGCATCCTCTGCGGAGCTTGGGGTGCTGATTCCTCCTTCTATTCCGCTGATTTTGTTCGGGGTGAGCACCGATACCTCCATTGGCCAGCTGTTCATCGCCGGTATTGGTCCAGGGATTCTTATCGGCAGTGCGCTGCTGCTCTTTCTGTATGTCTTCTGCAAGCTGCGTGGTTTTGGCCTTGAGGATAGTAAAGGCCGTACTAATTTCGTGACGGCTTTCCAGCGGGCGTGGGCAGCGATGCTCATGCCCATCGTGGTGATTGGCGGTATCTATGGCGGTGTTTTCACCCCGACGGAAGCCTCGGCCGTGGCGGTGTTTTATGCCTTAGTCGTCGGCGCTTGCTACCGGGAGCTTAAGCTTGCGGAGCTGATGCCGGTGCTGCGCCAAAGCGTTATCTCAACGGCCGCTGTGATGCTGATTATTGCCGCGGCGGCGCTGTTCAGTTTTCTTATCAGCCGCTCTGGGCTGCCGGTTCACGTTGCCGCCTGGGTAACGGCCGTGTTCGATAGCCCCTGGGCATTTTTGTTGGCGGTCAATGCGCTGCTGCTCGTTGTCGGAATGTTCATTGAAACCGGCGCTGCCATTTTGGTGCTGGCGCCGATTCTTACCCCGATTGCAATGCAGTTCGGCATCCATCCCGTTCACTTTGGCCTGGTGATGGTGGTGAATCTGGCGCTGGGTATGATTACGCCACCGCTGGGCGTGAATCTCTTCGCAGCCTGTGCCGTCGCCAAAATATCGATTGATCAAATGCTGCCCTGGCTGGTGCAGTTTGTGCTGGTGGTGCTGGTTTGTCTCATGATGATTACCTATATGCCATGGATTTCGATGGGGTTAGTCAATATTTTCTACGGTTAGATACATGGCTTTTCAATTTATACATATAGCCACAATGAAGGAGTGACCTATGTCCCATGCGTTGGCCTTGCCACCTCAGCAGGCGTTAATTGGCGGGCAGTGGATAAATACCGCTGCAACGATTCAGGTTGAGGCACCCGCCACCGGGGAACCGTTGGCGCGTATTGCTCGCAGCCAAGCTGAAGAGGTGAACGCCGCAGTGCAGGCAGCCCAAAACGCTTTTTCTGGCCAATTAGGCGAGTGGTCTGGCTGGTCTGCACGCCTTCGCAGCGAATGGCTGCTGAGCTTTGCAGGCGTGATTGAAGCCCATCACGAGCAGCTGGCGCAGCTTGAATGTGCCGATACGGGTAAACCCATGACCCAGGCGAAGGGGGATATTGCCGCCTGCGCGCGCTACTTCCGCTTTTACGGCGGCGCGGCGGACAAGCTGCATGGCGAAACCATTCCCTTTGAAAATGACTTTGCCGTCATGACGCTGCGTGAACCCTACGGGGTGTGTGCACAAATTATTCCCTGGAACTACCCCGCACAAATTTTTGGACGCTGCGCGGCGGCAGCGTTGGCAGCAGGCAATACCATCGTACTGAAGCCTGCAGAAGATGCCTGTTTGAGCGTGCTGCGCCTTGCTGAGCTTGCGACCGATCATGGCTTACCTGCCGGTGCGCTTAACGTAGTGCCAGGGCTGGGTTATGAGGCAGGCGCTGCGCTTGCGTCACATGCGGATATTCATCATCTGTCGTTTACCGGTTCGCCAGAAACCGGTACCCAGGTTGCCCAGGCAGCCGCTCAGCACCATGTGCCGGTGACCCTAGAACTCGGCGGGAAATCACCTCAGCTGGTCTTTGCCGATGCCGATCTCGATGCAGCGCTGCCAGCCGTGGTGCGCGGCATTATCCAAAATGCGGGTCAGACCTGCTCGGCCGGCAGCCGGCTGTTAGTACAGCGCGATATTGCCGATAGCGTTGTCGCTACGCTGTCTGAGCTGTTTGCGGCACTGCGTTGCGATGTGGGTGAAGCCGATGCCGACTGCGGGCCGCTGATCAATGCGCGCCAGAAATCCAAGCTGGAAGAGCGTTTGGCAGCGGCTGAAGTCGACGGCATTCGGGTGGCCGCCAAAGGCCAGTTAGCTGATGGCGCACCGGCTGGCGGGCACTTCGTGCTGCCGCAACTGCTAACCAACATTCCCGACGGGCACGAAGTACTGCGCGAAGAGTTGTTTGGCCCTGTGCTGGTCGTCCAGGTTTTTGATGATGAAGCGCAAGCGCTGGCCTTGGCGAATGCGACTGATTTTGGCCTTTGTGCGGGTGTTTGGACGCGTGATGGCGGTCGTCAGCTGCGCTTGGCCAAAGGCATTCGCAGTGGCCAGGTATTTATCAATAATTACGGTGCAGCGGGGGGCGTAGAGCTACCTTTCGGCGGTATTGGCCGCTCGGGGCATGGTCGTGAGAAAGGCTTTGAGGGACTGCGTAGTTACACGCGTATTAAAACCATTGCGATTAAACATTAACAGGCGCTTTCTCTTAAAGGAGACACCAATGACAGCAAAACGCCAGGTAGGCATCGTCGGCGTGGGCCTGATGGGCCACGGCATTGCCAGCAGCCTGCAGCGCGCAGGCCATTTTGTCAGTTTTCTAGAGCACCCGGGCAATCAGCCCGTGGACGATTTGTTAGCCGCCGGCGCCCACGCACAGCCTTCAGGACGCGAGCTGGCGCAGAGCGTTGATGTGGTGATTTTGTGCGTGACGGGATCGCCCCAGGTGGAGGCCGTACTCTTTGAGCCTAACGGTGTGCTGGAAGGATTGAAGCCTGGCAGCATTGTGATGGACTGTTCCACGGCGCTGCCTAGCTCAACGGAAAAAGTCGCTGCCCGAGTTGCTGAGGCAGGCGGCCGCTTTATGGATGCGGCCATGACGCGCACGCCTAAAGAGGCGGCCGAAGGGCGGCTCAATCTCATCGTGGGCGCACCGAAGGCGCTGTTTGATGAAACGCTCCCGTTATTGCAGGGATTTGCGGAAAACATTGCCCATGCGGGCGACGTTGGCGCGGGCCATACTCTGAAGCTGCTGCATAATTTTGTATCGTTAGGCTTTTCGGCGGTATTGGCGGAGGCCACCGCTGCCTCCCGCAAAGCGGGGATCAGCGATAACGCATTGCTTGAAGTGCTAGGCGCCGGCGGCGGCGGCGGGGTCGTGTTAGAGCGGCTGCGTCCTTATATTGCTGAGAACGATCCGTCGGGCTTTAGATTCTCCGTCGCCAATGCCAGTAAAGACCTGGGCTATTACCACACGATGACCGATGATCTTGGCGTTGAAGGAGGCGTTGCCGCCGCTGTTCACAGCCTCTACACCTCCGTTGAGGATCAGAGCCTTTCCATTCCCGAGCTCATTGGCGTTTTGGCGAAACGTTAACGGCAAGTCGTCAGGTTAGAAAATGGCGCGAACGGCTAGGTAAAGCACCGACGGCGCTAGCAATGCGCCAAGCCCGGTGTAAAACGTCGCCGTCATCGCGCCATAAGGAACAAGCTTAGGGTCGGTTGCCGCAAGCCCTGCTGCAACGCCGCTGGTAGTGCCCATTAGCCCGCCGAAGATCATGGCCGAGCGTGGGTTATCCAAGCCAATATGACGTGCCAGCATGGGCGTCATTATCATAACCAATATTGATTTGAACAGACCGGCAGCAATGGATAGCGCAATAATTTCAGAAGAGGCGCCAATGGCGGCACCGGCAATCGGGCCGACGATATACGTGGCGGTACCTGCACCGATAGTGGTTAAGATGACCGGGTCGCGGTAGCCGAAGGCGTAGGCAATCGCGACACCGGCAACGAACGACACGATAACGCCTAAAAATAAGGCCACCACGCCGCTCATTCCCGCTTCGCGTATCTCCTGAAAACGAACGCCGTACGCCGTGGCGATGATGGCCAGGTCGCGCAGCATGCCGCCGCCCATCAGCCCTAGCCCCGCGAACAGGCTGATGTCGGCAAGCCCTTTCGTACCGCCGGTCGCAATTCCCCCTACGTAGGCCAGTATCAAACCGACCATGATAGCGATAGCCGATCCATGAACGCGGCCACGCGTTAGCTTATCGCTGACAATATAAGACAGGTACATGGCCCCGCCGACTAGTGCAAAGGCGGCAATCAGGTGCTGTTTTTCCAGCTGAGTAAGCAGTGATTCAAGCATAAATATGGCCTCTTTTTAGCGCGTAGGGCGTGAGTGGCTGCTCGCCACGGACGGAGCAGATAGCGGAGCCTGATCGGTAGAAGGCGCGTCTGATGAAGGCTTTTTCTTACTTGAGCGACCAAAAAGAGGAATCAGAGCAAAGCTGGCGCTAACGGCAGCAAGGCTTGCGAACAGTGCAATGAGGCCGCCATCGATAGCTGCCGCGACGTTCTGGCTGGCCGCCATGGCAACCACAATGGGGATATACATACCGTTCCAAAACGTAATGCCACTCTCAGTGCTGGCCGGCATTTTGTGCTTGTCGCTAAGATAGCCGCCGATAAAAATCAGCAGCAACATCGCAATACCCACGCCACCGACATTAGAGTCGATATCCAGCAGCATGCCGAGCACATCTCCGGCCCATAGGCCAACCAACATACACCCTGCGAGAAGGGCAACTCCGTAGATCACCATAGTTAACTTCCTGTTTTATCTTTATTTTGAGTGGCGTTGTATAGGTTTTTGCTACATAGGTTTTTGCTACATAGATTTTAGCCGCAGGGGTTATCTCCCGGTTTCCCTCTGCGGCGTAGGATAGTATTTAGGATAGTATTAAGCGTTGGCAGCGGTCTGTTTCGATACAAAGGTGTCGGCGAAGGTATCGCGCAGCTGATTTTTTTGTACCTTGCCCATCACATTGCGAGGCAGGGCGGGGGCAAAGAAGACCTGCTTAGGCTGTTTATAACGCGCCAACTGATCGCTCAGGGCCGCCAGTATACTGGCTTCGCTAACCTCGCCTTGCGCTTCGCGTACGACAACGGCAATAACGCCCTCACCCAGGTCTGCATGCGGTACACCGACCACCGCGGATTCTGAGACGCCTGAGAGATCGTCGATCAAGAGCTCGATTTCTTTGGGATAGACGTTGTAACCGCCTGAAATAACTAAGTCTTTATCACGACCAACGATATTCAGATAACCGTGCTCGTCGATGCAGCCCAAGTCGCCGGTAATGAAGAAGCCATCGTCGCGAAACTCAGCCTGGGTCTTTTCAGGCATACGCCAGTAGCCCTGAAACACATTGGGACCGCGTAGCTCGACCATGCCCGTTTCCCCTTGGGGGAGTGAGACACCGCTTTCACGGTCAGCAATACGGATTTCCACGCCCGATAGTGGCATGCCCACGGTGCCTGGGCGGCGTTTGCCCTGATAAGGATTAGACGTGTTCATATTGGTTTCTGTCATGCCGTATCGCTCAAGAATGGCATGGCCGGTGCGTTGCTCGAAGGCTTCGTGAGTTTCCGCCAGTAGCGGCGCCGAGCCTGAGATGAACAAGCGCATATTGCTGACCACCTCACGGCTGAGGCGCGGTGACTGCAGCAGCCGGCTATAGAACGTCGGTACGCCCATTAATACGGTGGCGCGTGGCATTAAATCAATCAGTTGGTCGACATCCAGCTTGGGCAAGAATGTCATGGAGGCGCCGTTAAGCAGGGTGATATTGCACGCGACGAAAAGGCCGTGGGTATGGAAAATCGGCAGGGCATGGAGAAGATGGTCGTGCTCGCTATACTGCCAGGCTTTGGTTAAGGCCTGGCTATTGGATGCCAGGTTGGTGTGGCTGAGCATCGCACCCTTAGAGCGGCCGGTCGTGCCTGACGTATAAAGGATAGCCGCAAGATCATCGCCAGCCACTTCACACACCTCCTGCGTTTGTGTTGCTGCTGCCACCTTCTCCATGAAGCTGCCGTCAGCATGCGTTCCCAAGCTTTCAATGTGCGTGACGCCGCACTGCTCGGCGGTCGCACGAGTGGTCGCGTGATCCTGTGGGCGGCAGATAAAGACATGGGGCTCAGCGTCGCTGAGGAAATAGTGAATTTCGTTATCGGTATAGGCGGTATTGAGCGGAAGGTAAACAGCGCCCACTTGCAGGCATGCTAAATAAAGCATGACGATTTCAGGGCTTTTGTCGACCTGTACCGCAATCCGGTCGCCGGGCGTAATGCCTAAGGAAATCAGTACGCTCGCCATGCGGCGGCTGGTCGCAAGCACATCAGCGTAACGGTAGTCAGTGCCTTCCTGGGTATGCATTAGCACTTTGTCGGGCTGGCGCTCGAAATGGGGGTAAAACTGTAAATAAAGGTTGTCGCTCATGGGGACTCCTTCTTGTTGTCGTTACGCTTAGGCGCTGGGCTCTAAGCTCAATGGTTGTTTGGCCTGGCTGGCCAAGCGACGAATGTCGCTCGTACATACCACGCTATAGTCGCGGCTGAAGGTCTCGTGATTATGTTCGATCCGGTCTAATTGATAGAGATAGTTGACCATCAGGCCCTTAGATTGCTGCAAGCCTTTTGCGGACATATCTGCTTGAAAATTAATACGATGCAGGCTGGCGCCATTGCCAAGGTGGAAACGTGCAACGGGATCTAGCGGCTGACCACTGCGATGTTTGGCGTTGACTAAATACGTGGCGGCAAGGCGCGATAACTCTTTCTGAGTACCGCTATCGGGCGCATCTTCCTCGCCAGCCTGCGGGCTTTCCAGCTGCTGATCCAGCCAGGCTGAGAACCCAGGGATTGGCGACAGCGTGACAAAATTCTTTAACTGAGGCAGTTCCCGGCTGAGCTCCTGGACCACCTGCTTAATCAGGAAGTTGCCGAAAGAGACGCCTTTAAGGCCCGCTTGGCAGTTGCTGATGCTGTAAAACACCGCCGTATCCACCTCGTCTAGCGGCACTTCCTCACCGTGCTCGAGTATTTTTTGCACGTTGCCAGGGATGCCGCGGCAAAGCGCTACTTCAACGAAAATCAGCGGCTCATCGCCGGTGGCCGGGTGGAAAAAGGCGTAGCAGTGGCGGTCTTCGGGGTCTAAACGGCGGCGCAGGTCATGCCAGTCACCAATCTCATGCACGGCCTCGTACCGAATCAGCTTCTCCAAAACCGCTGCCGGCGTATTCCAGTCGATGCTTTCCAGCACTAAGAAGCCACGGTTAAACCAAGACGCGAACAGATGAGCAAAGTCGGCGTCCAAGGCTGAAAGCTCAGGGTTCTGCTTGAGCCGTTTAAGCAAGTCCGCACGCATGTGAACCAGTTCAAAGGTGCCGCCCGGGCACAGGTTCAGGCGTCGTAGTAAATCCTGTCGGCGTGGTTCACAAGCATTAAAGAGGCGTTCAAGAGCAGCGTTATCTTGATGCTCGCAATAAAGCTGATAAGCGGCATGAATAGGAGCAGGGTCAGCGGAATAATCGTCGGCCAGCAGCGTGAAAAAGGCCAGTTTCTCCTCATCGCTTAAGCGTCGATAATGTTCCAGTGCCCGCTGTGCGGTCAGTATTTGCGAGGCCTCGCCGCCACGATGCATCAGCGTATCGCAAGCCGATATAAGGGTTTGCAAAGAACTGGCGTTCTTGTCCAGCGTGCCGAAAAGACTGCTTCGGCCTCGGGTGCGCACGCTTATGTTGGAAAGCAGATCCTGTAAAAACGACATGTTCATATTCATGCGCCAACCTCGAGATTAAAAACGGCGGTTCCAAGGAAATGAGTAATAAATTTATCATCTACGATTGATATATATAACAGATAGCCTTTTGGGATTTCTTAGTCAAGGCAGACACCCCCCGACCTTTGGCCAAGGCGCACGCATGCGGGCTATGTTTTAAGTGACTGGTTTTAAGCAACTGGTTTTAAGCGACTGGTTTTAAGTGACTAGCTTTAAGCAGCTAGTTTTAGCGACTAACGAAACGGGACGTGCATTCTTGAAGATGGCGGCAATAGTGGCAGTTAGGGCGGGGCGCAAAGTAGGACTAGAGAGGTGCTAAATAGACGCTAGGCGACCATGCCATGGCTTATCGTAAGCAATGACGCGGTCGCTTGGATAATGTTGCGGTAGCGAGGGCTAACTATTTAGGATCGCGATCAATCGCAAAGGATGACCATGCTTGGCGTACCGACATAATTTCAAGGCGGTTTATATTGATGTGCGCGGGCAGCGTTGCCAGATAGAAAAGCTGCTCGGCAATGTCCTCTGCCTGGAGTGGCGTGGTGCCTTGATAAAGCGCGTCGGAGGCCGCCTGATTGCCTTTCGTTCTCACCAGCGTGAACTCGGTTTCGGCCATGCCGGGAGCAAGGTCGGTGACGCGCACGCCGGTACCCAGCAGGTCACAGCGCAGGTTGTAGCTGAACTGTTGGACAAAGGCTTTGGACGCCCCATACACATGTCCGCCTGGGTAGGGCCACTGCCCCGCGACTGAACCAAGGTTCAAGATGCTCGCACCAGCCCCGGTTTTAAGCAGTAGCGGCATCGCTGCGTGAGTCACGTTGACCAACCCTGTGATATTGGTGTCGATCATGGTGTGCCAATCTTGCAAATCCACCTTTTGCGCCGGTTCTGGCGCTAGCGCTAGCCCCGCATTGTTAATTAAGCAGGTGAGCGGCAAAAAACTTTCTGGCAGATTGCCAATGGCGTCGGCTACCGCGGCGCTGTCGCGTACGTCGAGCGTCAGCGTTAGCACGGGCACGTGCTCAGAAAGCTCTTTCTCAAGTGCTTTTAGTCGCTCTTCTCGGCGCCCCGTGAGAATTAACGACCAGCCTGCTTTAGCAAAGCGTTGGGCGGCGGCTTTACCAAAGCCGGAAGTAGCACCGGTGATGAGTACACTAGGCATTGCAGTATCTCCATGTTAGTTAACGCATTAAAACGCGACGCGGCGCTCTCACACTTTATTAGTGTTGAGCCTTATGACGCTGTTTTTGCCTGCGCTAGCATTTTAGCTGACAATGCCATGCTTATCCTTCTCAGCCTTAGGTACTACCGATGCAGGAAAACGGCTTTTTTGACGAAATAGGTGAAACCATCGGCGAAGCAATCCGCGTGGTGGTTGAGTTTCTGCTAGGCATTTTCACCAACTTCTTTGGTGCCTTCGGTGATTTTATTGATGGCCTCACTCGTTCTTTAGGTATTAATGATTCATTTTTCAGCATTGCCGTGCTGATTGTGGGCCTATTGATCCTATGGGGCGGGCTGCGCGCCTTTCTGCGCGGCTCACTGATAGGCGGTATTGTGCGCACTTTACTGGGATTATTTATCCTCTCGTGGCTAATGATGTAACCCGAATTTCGATCTTGGGATTTAATTAAGCTTGCTAAGTATTTGTGTGGAAAGCATTAATTCGCACTGACGGTAAGCGCCTGAACTTAATTCATAACGCTATGATCAATTGTCATTTGCCTATTTGGTGCAATTTGCCATTATGTCGCACTATTTTTGTGCAAAGCGATGGCGATGAAAACTTATCTTGGCAAGATGCGGGGGCAACGAATACAGCGTGCGCGAGTGGGTTGGCAGGATGCATGTTGGTCTTGGTTTGGCGCCTTTACCGGTATGGCAGTCATTTGTTTGCTCAGTTCAGCGTGGCTGTCGCAGCAGCTGCTCATCGTAGGTTCCTTTGGGGCAACGTCAGTGCTGATTTATGCAGCGCCTGAAAGTCCTTTTGCTCAGCCAAGCCACGTACTGTTTGGCAGTATGTTATCAGCAGGCATTGGCGTTGCGTGCTATCAGCTGCTGGGTACCTCTCCGCTTTCCATGTCGCTGGCCGTATCGCTATCGGTGCTTGGCATGCAGTTAACGCACACGGTTCACCCGCCGGGAGCAGCGGCGGCATTGATTGCTGTGGCGGGTGGCGCAAGCGTTCATCAATTGGGCTGGTGGTACCCGCTGTTGCCGATCGGGGCCGGCAGCGTACTGATGCTGATCATCGCGATATTAGTTAATAATCTTGCCCGACATCGCCGCTACCCAAGCTACTGGTAACGTTAAAGAAGCTTCAACTGGTGTTCTAACGCAAAGATATGGGCGTCTTCTGCGCCCAGTTCACGTAGGGCGGTTGCAAGGTTTAGCAAGTACTCTGCGTTAGCGCCGCTGGGCCCGTGTGCATAAGCAATTTGCTGGGCAATATCGGCAAGCGGCGCCTCGCCTAAAAAGGCCGGATTGTCGTCGCTGGCCAAATAAATCAGCCCCTCGCTTTGCTCAGCGGCATCGCCATTGTCACCAACATTGCCATCAACAAAGGTGAGCGGTACTTTTTCCCGCAAATAGCCGTTTTTTTCCCGCGTATCCAGCGGCGCGAGTACGTCTGGCGTAATGCGATAGGCCATGCCGTGGCAAACTGCTCCTTGGGCACGAATCAGTGTGGCAACACGCCCCGGTGCTTCAGGAGTACCGCGGTGGTCGTGGGAGCCTTGCCAAAACCTTCGTTCCCAGCCGTGAATATACGCCGAACGGCGCTCTAGATAGTCAAAGTCAGCCTTCCAGATTAACGACCCGTAGCCGAACAGCCATAGGCTCGAATGGCCATCGAAGAAATTTCTTTGCTGATTAAGGGCTGTGGTATCTAACATCGTTATCAAGCACCCTATGGTTTTATCAATACTTATGATTTTGTAAATACCTATAGTTTTATAAATACCTAGTTTTATAAATACCTATGGCTTTGTAAATAACAGTGCGAGCCAGTGCGTTATAAGACAATAATCTAGCTTATCATGTCACTGGTGATCGCTTATCTAACGGCGGCAGGAGGCAGGCATGCGCGCAATTTTTTTGGTGGATAACGGCTCGTTACGCCCGCAGGCAACGCTCAACTTGCGTCGCGTGGCGTCTATGCTTAGCCAACAGATGGGTGAAAACGTACAGGCTGCTTCGCTCCTGCACTCCAATAAGATTCCCGTGGAAGCCGTTGAAGGACTTCCCGCGACGACGCTTGGCCCCGCCGCTGAGCGCAGCGCCGAGCAGGGGGCAACGGAGATTATCGTTTTACCGTTTTTTTTCGGGCCGAGTAAAGCGCTCACCGGCTATCTGCCTGAACGCATGGCTACACTACAGGCGCGCTTTCCACACGTTAAGATACGCGTGGCCCAGCCGCTGGTCGATGAACGCGGCGATAACGATCTGCGCCTTGCGCATTTACTGGCTGATAACGTGCGCGAAAAGTACCCGACCGGCACCGCTCCTCGCGTGGCCTTGGTCGATCACGGCAGCCCGATCCCTGAGGTCACTGCGGTACGTAATCGCTTAGCGGGGCAGCTTAGCGTGCTGCTGGGTGAGGATGTCACTAGCGTTACCGCTGCTTCTATGGAGCGCCGTGAGGGTGAAGAGTACCGCTTTAACGAGCCGCTGTTGGAAAGCCTGCTGGACTCGCCTGAATTCAGCGCCGGCCCGGTTATCTTAGCCATGCTGTTTCTTTCGCCAGGGCGCCATGCAGGTGAGGGTGGAGACATTGCTGAGATTTACACAGCGGCCCAGCAGCGACATTCACACTTAGAGGTAAGCGTTACTCGGCTTGTAGGGGAGCACCCTGGCATTGTCGATATTTTGATCACTCGATTGCGCCAAGCGATTGATGGTGAACGCTTTCTGCTCGATATTCCGGCAATTGCCTGAAACCACTAACGGATGATGGATGAATACGCGCCCAAGAGCGCGTAGAATCGCGAGCCTTTCGTATAGTAAATGACACGCTAACTGGGCTCCTTTTGTGATCGCAACCGCCAATATCACCATGCAGTTTGGGGCTAAGCCCCTGTTTGAAAATGTTTCCGTTAAATTCAACAACGGCAACCGTTACGGCCTGATTGGCGCAAACGGCTGCGGAAAATCCACCTTTATGAAAATTCTAGGTGGTGATTTGGAGCCCTCTTCCGGCCAGGTGATGCTGGATAGCAGCACGCGGCTAGGTAAACTGCGCCAGGATCAGTTCGCGTTTGAGAACGAGCGGGTAATCGATACCGTGATCATGGGCAACGTTGAGCTGTGGTCAATAGCCGCTGAACGTGAGCGTATTTATAGCTTGCCAGAAATGAGCGAAGAAGACGGCATGGCCGTCGCTGACCTTGAAGTACGCTTTGCTGAGTTGGACGGCTATACCGCCGAGCCGCGCGCTGGCGAACTGCTGCTGGGTTTGGGTATTCCTATTGAGCAGCATACTGGCCCGATGAGTGAAGTCTCGCCTGGTTGGAAACTGCGTGTATTGCTGGCCCAGGCGCTGTTCTCTGATCCTGATGTGTTACTGCTGGATGAGCCTACCAACCACCTGGATATCAACACGATCCGCTGGCTGGAAGATATGCTTAAAGCGCGCAACAGCACCATGATCATCATTTCTCACGACCGCCACTTTCTGAATAGCGTATGCACGCACATGGCGGATCTGGATTACGGTGAGATTACTCTGTTTCCCGGTAATTATGATGATTACATGACCGCTGCTACCGCCGTTCGCGAGCGTCAGCACTCTGATAATGCCAAGAAAAAAGCGCAAATTGCTGAGCTACAGCAGTTTGTTAGCCGTTTCTCTGCCAACGCCTCGAAAGCCAAGCAGGCCACATCGCGTGCGCGTCAAATCGATAAAATCAAGCTCGAAGACATTAAGCCTTCCAGCCGCGTTAGCCCGTTTATCCGTTTTGATCAGGCCAAAAAAATCCACCGTAACGCTGTGAATGTGGATGCGATTACCAAAGCCTACGATGGCAACGCGCCGCTGTTTAAGCGCTTATCCATGACCGTTGAAGCCGGTGAGCGTATTGCCATTATCGGGCCCAACGGTATCGGCAAAACCACGCTGCTTAAAACGCTGGCTGGCGAGTTGCACCCGGATGCTGGCGAAGTGAAATGGACGGAAGCCGCTGATGTGGGTGTTTTTGCCCAGGATCATAGCGATGATTTCGCTGTCGACGCTACGCTGTTTGAGTGGATGTCTAGCTGGACCAATGGTGGCGAGCAGGTAGTTCGCGGCGCACTAGGGCGGATGCTGTTTTCCAGCGACGATATCGGCAAGTCGGTGAAGGTTATTTCCGGTGGTGAGCAGGGCCGTATGCTGTTTGGTAAGTTAATTCTTACTCAGCCCAACGTATTGCTGATGGATGAGCCGACCAATCACCTGGATATGGAGTCTATCGAAGCGTTAAACCTGGCTTTGGAAAACTACCCCGGCACGCTACTGTTTGTGAGCCACGACCGCGAGTTTGTGTCATCGCTGGCCACGCGCATTATTGATATGCAGCCGGAAGGCATTGTCGATTTCAGCGGCAGCTATGACGACTACCTGCGCAGCCAGGGCGTTGTTTAAGGGATAACACGCTGATGTAAGTAGCGTCAGTGGCGGGCGGCTCGATCAGCATTGAGCCGCCCGCCCTGGAATATCTCGTGATGTTTGCTCATTCAATTAACGTCGATTCAGCCGCCAAATAGATGCATTGAGTGCCAGCGCAAGAGCTACCCACAGCCAGTAGGGCACCATTAGCCATGCGGCTAGGGTACTTACCTGGGAAAACAGCGCAATAGCGACCGTTATCAGGCTCAGTAGCCCCACGATATCGGCAAGCGCTGCAACAATCTGCTTACGGCCAAAGAACAGCCAAGACCACGCAGCATTAACGAGTAACTGTAGTGCGTAAACGGCTAAACCCGCTGTTCGCCAAGATGATTCATCGGCCATATACAGTCGCCATGCGGCTATCGCCATCAATATATACAGTATTCCCCAGGCGATCGGGAACGCGATATCTGGCGGTGTCCAGGAAGGCTTATTCAATTCGCGATACCAGCTGTCAGGCCGAAAGCGCGCGCCGGTACTCGCCGTTAATCCCACCAGCGCTATCGAAATCAGTAACACAATCAGTGATTCAAGCATTTTAACGCTGCTCCGTTAGCGCAAAGAGTCATAGCCTACCAGCGTTTGAAAAGGAGTAGGCATAAAAAAAGCATCACGTATGGTACGTATAGTGCTTAAAAGTATGTAATTTTGATAATAACCTCCTTCTTAGGGGGTTATTTTATGCTTGATATCCATGTAGGCGTGTAGTGTAATATATGTAGTTCATGTAAGGAACAGCTATGATCGCCACGAAAGTCATTGCCAAAATCGCACAGGACAACAGCGGCGTGACCACTGATATTCCTATCATTCTGACCGACGAAGGCGTTTTGCAATCTGTTACAGATTACGTACTCAGCCTACACCTCAATGGCACCTCACTTTCCACTATCAACAAGCATATCCAGTCGATCATACTGCTGATTGAGTTCATGGATGCCAACAAAGACATGTTTGATAGTCCAGAAGAGATGTTTTCGGTTTTTGTCAGAAGGCTTTACAGCGGAACCGTAGGTGAGAATGGGCTAGACCCTTCAGGACTCTACTGGATTCCGGCAACCACAGGCACGGTAGCTCGACACATCAGCCACCTGACAAACTTCACTAGCTGGGTCTCTGATAAAGGCCTGGGAAAACCATTAAATAACCTACGAACAGCTACCCGTCATGAGGAGCGCATCCAATATGCTGCCTGGTTCCGCCGGAATCAGAACGACTTTTTGGGGCATATCAAAGACAAATCGATCAATGCCACAGTAAAAAGAGCACGCAGCATCAAAGGCAGAACGCCTTTGGCGAAAACAGAAGATGACGCCATAGCCTTCCCTTCGAGCAAGTTTGAAGACTTTTACCTGAACGGTTTGGGCGGCGCGAAAGACCCGCGTGTTGCCTTGAGAGACAAGCTCATACTGCTTCTTGTGCATGGTGCGGGATTCAGACGTAGCGAGGCACTTCTGCTTTGGGTCACTGACGTATTTGAAAACCCCTCCGATCCTGATCAGGCAATCGTGAGAATCTACAACGAGGTAGAAGGTGTAGCGCCTGAAGGCTGGAAAAGCCGGAGAGGAATAAAGACCCGCAAGGCCTACCTGCAAGAAAAATATGCGCGTTCGCCACGGCAGGAGATGCAAAGCACCCAGCATCTCGGCTGGAAGTCGAAGGTAGTTGATCACAAGGACGGCTACCTGGAGGCGTATTTCTTCCCACAGGAGTTTGCGCGGGTCTTCATGTCCCTGTGGCGACAGTATCTGATTTACCGGGCCTCCGTGCAGTGCCACCACCCTTATGCGTTCATCAACTTCGATTCCCGGTTCTTAGGAAACCCCTATACCTACAACGCCTTCAACCAGAGTTATGCGTCGGGACTAAGGCGAATCGGCCTGGAACCTAATAAGGCTGAAGGCTTAGACCCCCATGGGCATCGCCATAACTATGGGCGCAGGTTGACAGATGCTGAAGTCGATCCGCTCATAAGGAAAAAGTGCTTGCATCACAAAAGTTTGGACTCGCAAGTTGTTTACACCCTGCCATCAAACGCCAAGGCGTCAAAAGCGCTTTCCCAGGCATCTAAGCAACTTCAATTGGGTTCAGCGACATCTAAAACCGCCACACCCTTTGATTGGAAGACGCTGGCAGAACACGGCTTTAACGATATCGACCCAAACAGCAACTTGACGGGCAAAAAACCACGTCTAGGGAAGCGCTAACAGTGCCAAAAAAGATGAACGGCAAAGGATATACCACCGACCTGACGCTTGGATGGGTCACTCAAGACTTTGGTTCGGAATGGCTTCAATGGCAGCAGTACGGCGCCGAATGGCTCGCCACGAAAGACCAAGGCGTGAGCTGGCGAATGGAAGCGTTAAAACATTTTCTGAACTACCTAAACACAAAGGCCCCTTACGCCGTCGATGTAACGACGATGTTTAAGGGGCATCAAGGTGGTCACAAAGTGTCTAGCGAAGAGTTTAATGTCTATCTGCTTGCATGTGGATCAAAAGCGGCAAACCAAAAATTCGTTGCTTATGTGATTGAACTATGCGGTTACATCCTGGAGCAGCATTTGAGTACCGAAGATGATGATGGGGCTCCAACGCCCCTGCTCAGAAATCCATTTGAGAGAATTAAGAAATTTACATCGAATACTGAGACCGTTCACAGCCCATTGCCTTATCGCTATATCCAGCAACTAAGGCAAATTCTCTGCCCGTATCCAACTGGTGACTCCGGCAATAATACACCATGGGTGGGCCATCATTTTCGAGACTGGCATTGGACAATCAACCATCTTCAATACGGCAATTTAGCTTGGATGGAGGTTCCTCCGGAGAGGATTGACCCCAGCGATCCTGACTGCATTGCTCGCACTCGAATGGTTTTTCGAAAAATCGGAACATTGAGAAAGTTTGTTGAGATCCACGAAATCTGGTCGCCCGTGATGGCGATGTTTCTGTTTACCAAGCTGCATATGCCATTACGCACCTTCCAGGTGCGATTTCTTGACTCGGGGGAAGGTGATACGTGGCGTTACGAACAAGGTCAATGGAGCGAAAACACACTGCATGCGTTCAAATACGGCTCCCCTAAACGGTCATACCAAAAAGGCGTGTTTCGGCGGATGTATGACTCAATGAGCGAGTGCTTTTCTACGGGGCTCTATGTCTCTACCAACAAAACCGCCGATCAGAATAAAGATGAAATTCAGCGTGGATACACTATCCCTTGGCAGCATGAAGAGCTTCTATATTGGCTGGAAAAGCTACGCAACTGGCAGGAAAAATACAATCCCATTGATCGGTTAACCAAAGGAACAGAGCTTGGGCGGTCGCATATAGGCGCAGTAAAATCCAAGAAACAATTGGAAGCGATGGGCGAATTCTCTTTCCTATTTCGAGAGAGTAATTCACACTTTCCAATTGCTAAAAATACAGTGTATTCCCCTTGGTATCGCCTTTTGTACAAGTTGGAAAAAGATGTGTTCCGGACGGGTCAAACACTGTCTAACGGAAAATGCTTGCGGTTCGTGAAAGACTACGGTGAGGATTATGAAGGGCAAAAAACCGCAAAAGTAGCAACGGAATACCCACTTCATAGCCTTCGGGTCTCCCTAATTACCTGCTATACGATGGACACCGACCTGCCATTGCCGGTGATTTCCAAGCTTCTTGCAGGGCATACCCGACTACTCATGACGATCTATTACAATAAGATCACCCCTTCCGTCATGGCCGAGAAGATGAAAGAGGCTGACGCCGCTTTGGTTGAAAAAGGTGAAGTCTCGCTTCGTAACTTCCTCGAAGATGCAGAGATGAATCAAATCCAACTCCGCAGTGCGTATAACAGCGATAAATACAATTCTGTGGAAGCAGTGCTCGCAAATCGGAATCCAATTGGATGGGAGGAACGAGCAACAGGGTTATGCCTGGTTGGAGGTAACTCAGTACGCTCTGATGAGTTGTCTACCTTGGGCGGTTGCTGGAATGGCGGCTCCCTTGTCAGAGATTCAGAATCGGCACAATCAAGGGTTTATGGCCCTGTACCACACGGACCTGAAAATTGTACTCGGTGCCGCTGGTTCATCACCGATGCCACCTACCTTCCAGCGCTTAATGCCCATTTCAATCAGATCAGTTACAAGGCCCATCAAGCGGCTGAGCTGGCCGTTGAAATCGAGGGGCAGCTAGAGGCGCTGAAGGATGAACTATTCATAGCCGAGGAAGCAGGCGAAGTGTTCCTCAAAAATAGCGAATTGCAGGCATTGGAGCGCCGCTACGAAAAGCAGCGAGTGGAATCTGATGAGTATGTGAAGGACTATATCGCCACCTTCAACCTGATCAACCGCGTGATTAAAATCGAGAATCATCGCGAAGAAGACGATGAAACTCAAAAGCTTATCGCAGTTGGCTCTCCGGAGGATCTCAACGTCAGCATGAAGTTCATCGAAACAAACTCAGAATTACTGCACTTATCCTTGATGTGTGAGGATGCTGAGTTTTACCCCGACCTGCACGATGATCTTCGCAAAACGCCAGCTATCGCAAAGCGCACTAATGCCCTGAGCCGCATGATGGCTTATTCCGGTTATCAGCCAATCTTTCTTGAAATGGACGAGCACGCCCAGCTTATCGCGGGCAATGCCATCATGCGGAAGATGGCGAAGATTGCCGATCCAGATAACAAGCTGGAGGGCTATCGAATCGCAGCAAACTACATCGAAGCGCAAGAGTACCTGAGTGATGCCGGGCTGCTGAAATCCGGATTTGAGGCAGTGAAGAACATTACACCAGTCAAGCTGTCGCCTAGCTCCATGAAACGAATACCTTCAATGGAGGTTGGCGAATGAATATCGACATTGACGCTGTTTTGGAAACCCTCAAAGACGGTAAAACGGCTAAAACCCAAGCGTCACTGGATAAACTCAGTAAGACCCTCAAGCACTATTACGAATCGGGTGCACGAGATTTCTCCGTCACCACAATCGGTCGAGTGTCAGAGGAAAATGGCGGAGTGGGTTACCAGTCTATTCGTGCAACCGCGAATAAGCATTATCGTGACTTGATCGAAGCTTGGGCCGTGAAGGCCCAGACAACAACCAAGAAGCCGCCCATGGGGCCAGCCAAGAAAACCGGTCAGGATTACCAGCTGCTAGAGCGTATCGACGATACGGCTGTGCGTGCTCTCTTTGGACAGATCATTCGTGAGCGGGATCGCTACAAAAGCGAAGCCAGTATGCTTAAGAATCAAACCAAAATCATCATTGATAAGCGCCCCACAGCATTCACTGAATCCCAGACTGAAGGCAGCGTAGATTGGCTTCCATCATTGAAGAGAATTTGCTCTGACAATGAGATTAAGGCACTACAAACCATCAGCTCCGAGGAGTGGCTGGAGAAGCTGGGGTTTCAGGCAAATTCGCTGGGTCAAGTGAAGGATGAGTATGGTATGGAAATCTTGCCTCGCGGATTCCTGACAGGGCTAAAAAAAATACTTGGTGAAGTCGGTGAATAGTGGTCAAGCGAAGGTATAAAGTCAACTCGATGCGGACATCCCAAAAATATTGAAAGTCTTCAATGATCGCACTAGGCTTTCTCATAATGGATAATGGCAGGTGACATAATGTTTGGTTTTTTTAAGAAAAACGACAGTGTGGCCGATAGAATAGGGCATGAAATAAACATCAAGCCTGAATTTGTAGAAGAAATGGTAAGTAGAATGGGAGCTGAGCGAGGGAAGTTGTTTTTAACAACAGTAAGTGATCGCCGTCGAGACCCAGATGTTTTAGAAATTGGAATTAAAACATTTTTCATCTACCAGGTTATCAAAAACTCTCATCCAAAGAATGTGCTCTGGTGGCAGTCACAGCTGGCCCAGAGCAGCTACAGCCCAGATATAAACATCCAAGATGTTGAAGCGGCGTTCATGTTCTTAAGAGATGCCGGAGCGGATATTAGCTTGGCAAGTGAGTTCCTCCATGATTATAAGAAACACTTCATGTAAGTGATTGAAAAAGTTTACCGGTACTTAATTTTTATTGGATAATCTCTTGGAAAATTCGAGAGGTTAGAGCCGATCAAGCTTGTCTGCGAAGTATTGATACTTCTTAAGGCCTAAGGCGGCCTATTGCGCTCGTTCTCCCAGAATTACATATTCACTTCATTCTGTTGCTCACAATACTTATTAATAAACTATTATACGGAAGGAGTCAGATGCACTTCCTGAATGAATTACTTGCCCAAGCTGCCGCTGCGATTCCAAGGCAGTACTTTCAGCTACCTATAGATGGCCAAGAAGATCCGATTTATAGGGAGAGGGTATATTGCTACGAGCTTTACCACCAGTTGCGTAGCATTTGGCCGAAAAATTGCGACTATTCTCTTGGAGGAGAGATTGATAAAGCCGGGCACAGGTTAATTAGAGGAAATGATCTGGATAGCGTGAAACCGGATTTTCTAGTTCACATACCTGGGAATATGGGCGGAAATCATGCGGTCATTGAAGTTAAACCGGTTCATGCTGACAATAAGGCAATTCGTGCGGACATCGAAACTTTAAGAAATTTCCGTGATCATGCCGAGTATGAGAGGGCAATACTTTACATCTATGGCAGCCCGGAAAATGGCAATGCACGGAAAAGGGCGACGGATTTGCTCACTGAAATAGCAGGCACAGAAATTGAGGTTTGGGTTCATGAAGAGCCTCATAATCGAGCAGAGCGCGTTATGTGAAACAGTCGTATAACAAGCGCATGTTGCGGATGAATTTTCACTGTGCTCCCATTTATCGCAAATATAGGCGCTATCGATGTTAGTAAAGAAAAGGGGTGTGGAGAAACTGATAAGTGGGATTTTTGTTATCTCCGCAACTTCACTGGGCGTGCTTGCTATTCTATATGGCCAGAACATAGAGGCATCTATTGACAGAGAGGGGATAGCAAAGCAATGTTCGCCGTCCAATCCTATTGCAGTTCGAGTACAAAATCGAAGCTTGAGAACTATTAAACAGGTTCATTTCCGTATGGAACTATTCAAGGGGAATAGGTCAAGGAATATGCTTGCGGACTCCAGCTATGTTTTTGACAACCTCGTCAAACCATTTAATAGCCGAATACTCTGCTTCTCCGACGAATATACTGATCACTTAATAGGAATTCGAAATCATCAGGAAGAAGGTTCAGAATCCGTTAATTTTAGTGTTTCTAGTGCGATATCGGAGGTGGATGCTGCTAGGGCCTTTGTTTCATCTCATTCAGTTTATATAAGTGACGTTAGATATGTGCTGCTGGATTAGGTGGTAACAATGCTGCCAAGGAGAGACAATATTTCTGTTGCCGCTTCAGCTAACGCCACAAAAACTTGCTCGCCTCCGGCATTATATTAAAATTTGCTGAAAGACCGCTTATAACCGTATGAAGACGGCCAAGTCTATACCGAGATGGCAAGAGCAATCTCTACTACTTCTATTTTACACACAAAAATACACACTGTGTAAAAACCAGAATACCCCATGAAGACAACCTTCATGGGGCTTTCAGCCAGGAATTGATAAAATTACATAGAAATTGCTATATTCTCCCAGCAGTGATGCTTTTCTCTCATAACCGTTTAGCCGTGCACTAAGCGCATGCTGATTTAGCTCTGACGGTCATAGCCGTTATCCATAAACGGATAGTCGGTGTAACCCTTTTCGTCACCGCCGTAGAACGTTTCATGGTTCGGCTGGGTGAGCGATGCGTTAACGCGAAAGCGTTCCGGCAGATCAGGGTTGGCAATATACGGGCGGCCAAAGGCAACAGCATCAGTGGTATCTTCGCCAATGCGCTTTTCCGCGCGCTCTGCATCGTAGTTGCCGCAGTAAATCAAGCTGCCGCTAAAGCGCTCGCGCATCTGCTCACGGAAACCGTCTGGGAAAGTGATATCGCCACCGGCCCAGTTGGGTTCGTTTAGATGTAGATAGGCAAGCCCACGCTTGGAAAGCTGTTCTGCCATGTAAAACGCCATGGCTTCCGGCTCATCGTCGGTCAGGCCGAACAGTTCGATAAATGGCGTCATGCGGATGCCCACCCGATCACCGCCAAATACCTCAACCACCGCATCGACAACTTCCAGCGGGAAACGGGCACGGTTTTCCAGCGAGCCGCCGTATTGGTCGGTACGCTTGTTAGAACCGGTCGCTAGGAACTGATTGAGTAGGTAGGCGTTGGCAGCGTGGACTTCCACCATGTCGAAACCAGCACGCTTAGCGCGCTCAGCCGCTTGGCGGTAGTCGTCGACAATGCCCGAGATCTCATCGGTTTCCAGCGCACGCGGTGTGCTGGTGGGGTGCTGGCCCGCAGTGCCGTCTTCAAACTCGACGAAGCACTGGGCGCCTTCGCCTTTCAGCGCGCTGGGCGCAACCGGCTGCTGGCCGTCCGGTTGAACCATTTCGTGTGAAACACGACCAACGTGCCATAGCTGAAGTGCAATGCGGCCGCCTTTAGCGTGCACCGCGCTGACCACACCTTTCCAACCGGCTTCTTGGGCATCAGTCCATATGCCTGGCGTATAAACATAGCCACGGGCGGTGGGAGAAATGTTGGTGGCTTCGCTGATGATCAACCCTGCGCCCGCGCGTTGGCCGTAGTACGCTTCCTGCATCTTGCCGGGTACGCTGTCCGGGGTACGTGAACGAGTCAGCGGCGCCATGATAATGCGGTTAGGAAGAGACAGGCTGCCCAGCTGAATGGGCGTAAAGAGTGTTTCGAAAGCCATCAAATAAGCTCCTTTGGAACGCTATGATAAACAAGTAAGGCGCAGAATAGACCAGTTTACTAGTTAACGCCAATCGAATCTTTTTTGGCAGTCTGCTGCGCTTAGTAACCTACTAAATGACCGATGATTAGCGCGACCCACGCCAGACCGTACACCATCACCATAAAGGGCAGAATCGCTTTTAGCCACTGAGCGTATGACACACGCCCGAGTGCCAGCATGGCCAGCGTACCGCCTGACGTAGGAATAATGAGGTTGGTTAAGCCGTCACCAATCTGAAACGCAGTAATCATCAGCTGGCGGCTCATGCCAACGAGATCAGCAACAGGAATAAGAATTGGCATAGTGACGAGCGCCTGGCCGGAACCAGAAGGAATAAACAGGTTGATAACGCCCTGTACTACGCTGGCCATAATGGCAGCAAATACCGACGGAATGCCGTCGATCAGCGTACTTAACGCATTAACAATGGTGTCGATAATTAGCGCTTGCTCAAGAATCACCTGAATAGATGCCGCCACCCCAATCACCAGCGCTCCGGCAGTGACGCTAGCGGCACCTTCCATCAGCTGTTTAACAATGCCATTCGCAGACAGGCCGTTAATCGCCCCAATGAGGATCGCCAGAATCAGGAAAACGCCGGCAATTTCATTGATGTACCAGCCGCGGGTGAAGACTCCTACCAGCATGGCGACCAAGCCACCCACAAACACGACCATCGTCAAAATGTCGCGCTTAGTCAGGCTATATTCGCTGAGCGGTTTGCTAAGCGATTCGGCATTGTCAGGCTCGTCAAACTCCATGTTGACGACGCGCTTGCAGATATACAGCGAGAGCAGGCCCAGCGATGACACTACCAATAGCGTACGCAGCCAAGCGGCTGAGAACGTCGGTAGCTCGGCGATACCTTGAGCAACGCCCACGGTATAAGGGTTAATAGGCGACAGCGCAAAGCCAATACCAATGCCCCCAACGGCCATTGCAACACCCACCAGGCTTGAGCAGCCAATCGCGCTGGCAATTAGTATGGCAATCGGCACTAAGGCAATGTTGTTTTCAAAGCCAACGGCGACGCCAAAAAAACCGTAAATAAAGGTGCCGACCACGATGATGATGTTACGTCGCTCAACGCCTACGCGGTTAACCGCTACGCCAATGGCATTCTCTAATGCACCGGTTTTTTGCATAATATGAAAGAGCCCGCCCGCGATGAAGACGATAAATAGGTAGCGCGAGGCAGCGACAAGCCCTTCAGGAATGGCCACAAAAATATTAAAAAGTGGAATGTTGGCTACATTTTCCAAATAGGTAAATGAGCCGGGGACCACCATCGTTCGGCCGTTTTGCGTGACGCGCTCAAATTCGCCAGCGGGAATAATAAACGTCAGTAAATACGTCGCCACGAGGATAAGAAAGATAAGCACCATGGGGTCAGGAACTGCCTGATACCATTTTTTAGGCGAGCCAGAAGAGGCTGGCGCAGCATTTTTTGCAACCATGGAAGTACCCTTAATGAGATGAGTCTTAGCGTGAGCGCTTACTGGCGCCTTACTTAGCGTGACGCATGATAAATCAAGGGGGTATGGAAACGTATACTGGCAGAGTGTTGATTCCAGTTAAAAACGCATGGAGTGCCTAAAATAAACGGCTCTGCTTAGTTGCGTTGCCAGAGCCACCGGCGTTTGGTGGGCGTATCAATATGCTGTAATGCGTTCGACAGCGACAGCCTGATGGCGGCTAGCTGACGATAGCAGACAGCGCTGCTCAGTACGCCAGGGCACTGCTTGAGCAGCAGCTCGCACTGCTGGGAGGCAATATAAAGCTGTTCTGTTGTCAACGCAGAAAATAGCGGTTTCGACTGATGGCCGCAGCGTGAGAGCTCCCGCGCCAGCATGGAAAGCATGCTGGTATCCATCCAGCAAGGCAGCGGGTCTTCTAAGCGGCCAGCAATAGAATGCTGTACCGCTTCAAAAGAGGTGCGCAAAAACATGACTGTCTGGCGAAGCTGTCGCTGCTCACTCGTCATCTCATTGACCCTTCACGTGGCTCCTTATAAAGGGCCTGGGCCCAATGATTAAATGCAAAAATAAGTGTTTCTCATTTGCATCTTTGTTGACGATAGCGCTACGCCCTTCGCCTGTCAATGTCATGGTTTCGGTGCTGGTTTTTTAAAATGCTGATTTTTAGCACGCTGGTGTTTGAGTACGAAAGCCTCAGCGTGCTTCAAACAGCTGCCAGTCATTATGGGTGAGCGGCTTGGCGCCTTGCTCAGTCACCACAACGGTGTCGCTTAACCCGACGCCCCACTGGCCGGGTACTCGTAGGCAGAGCGGCAGGTGAAACACCATGTTGGCTTCAAAAGGACGCATCTGGCCTTTGGCGATATAGCCGGTGCCTTCGACCCAGCTAGGCGGAAACTGTGCCCCGACGGAATAGCCAAACACGCCGGAGAAGAAGAACTTATCACGCTGAGGAGCGAGCAGTGCATCGGCCGTCTGCGCCGCCTGATCGAAGGTATTGCCGGGGCGCATGCTGGCACACAGCGATTCGAACAGTGAATGGCATAGATCTCTGGTCGCCGCCAGGGCAGGGCTTGCAGTGCCAGTGACGGCGGTGCGCATCATCGGCGCTGTGTAGCGTTGAAAGGCCGCCCCAAACTCTAAAAAGACCGGCTCGTTCGGCTGAATAACACGCCTTTTATGATTGACGTGAATCACGCCGATACGATGCCCGCTGGTGACAATCGGCTGCAGGCTCATAAACTCACTGCCGTTTTCCAGCAACGCCTTGGCACCCACTGCTGCGATATCGTTATCGGTCATGCCGGGGCGAATGCTTTGTATCGCGGCCTCTAGACCTAAATCGGTTATCCGCGCGCTTTCTTGCAGCGCTTCAAGTTCAACTGAGCTTTTCACTAGGCGGATGTTATCAAGTAGCTCGCCTGCTTCGCTAAACCTGTCACGACCAATCGTCTGCGTGAGGGCATCAAAAACGCCAAAGCGCAGCCCCGCACTCCAGCTATCAATCCCAATGTTCTGATGCGGTGCGAGCAGATCCGCCAAGGGTGAGATGATTTCGTCCAGATTTTCCCAGCGGTAGCCGATGATCTCATCCACCCGCGCCGTCACAACCGCCGCGCCCGTTTCGATTGAGGCGACCTGTAGTACGAGGCGTTCCTGCGTGCAGACTAAGCACGCATACACCGAGACCTCAAAGGTGTGATAGCCGGTCAGGTAGTTAATGTCGGCAGGGTCGGTGAGCAGCAATGCACCCAGTTGGCGGTGTGCCATGGCCAAGCGCACCTTTTCTAGCCGCGTTTGATATTCCGACGCTGAAAAGGGCAGTTCACTTTGCGCCAGCGTCTCGGCCAGCGCTTCGCGGTACTGGTAGTAATCCATAGCACCTCCATCATTAGATAAGGTCAGTATAGGTCGCTATCCCATGCGTGCTTTTGAGGGCCTCAACGCTAGCGGGTGAGCAGGAATACCCCCTGAAGGAAGTAGAAAACCCCAATGCCGGTCACGATCCAGCGGGTCCAAGTGCGGAAGTTAGCATCGGTCAGGCGATGTAAAATGCGGTTGCCCGTGTGAGTGCCGAAAATAGCGAACGGCGCGGCGAGTAGAATAATACTCCACTCACCGGCGCTAAGCGCCAGGGCAGAGCCTAGGTAAAAGAGGATTTTGATACTGTGGGCAACGACTTGAATCATCGCTTTAGTGGCCACGACTTGTCGCCGATCCATGCGAGAGCGTACAAAGAAAATATCAATCAGCGGCCCCGAAACCCCTGCCGCAATCGTCAGCCCGCCGGAGGCGATACCACAGCACACCGCGTGGCTGGCACGGTTGGCGTCCAAATGGAACCAGCGCTTGGGCATCCATACCAAAATAGGCATTATGCCAATGAGTAACGATACGGTGGCGGCATTCGGGCTGTAGCTGAACAGTAGCAACAGGCCTGCAGCACTCAGCACGCCAAGTGCCATCAAGGCAACGATGCGCCAGACGATAAAGCGCCGCGAAAGCCAAGCGCGTGAAGCATTAGCGGTGAGCTGTATAACGCCGTGCACGGCCATCGCAGTGCCTGCGGGAAAGACCAGCAGCAGAAACCACAGCAGCACCAAGCCGCCCGCCATCCCGAATACGCCAGAGAGCATTGAGGTGAAAAAAACGACACAAACGAAGGTCGCGCCAATAGCTAATGTCATCGTTAGGCTCCTCAGCTACGGCAGAACGGCCAGACTTGATAAAACTTGCGGCATTGGAACTCTGCTTCGCAGGCGTTGAGCTGAGCCTGATAGCGACTCGCGCGTGCCGCGACTTGGCTGCCTGCGCGCAGTACTTGCGGCTTGCCGCGATAGCTGCCGCGCTGATAGCCGCCTGCGCCTTCGTGATAGGCGTAATAAAGATGTTCAGGATTATTGAGCGAGATGCCGGCCTGCTGCTGAGAGCGACGGTTATACCAACCAATAAAATCGGTGGCGTGCTTCATGTGCGTACGACGGGCAAACAGACTGCCCGCTTGGTCTTCATACTCTTCCCAAACCGGGTCTTGGGCCTGGGCATAGCCTTTAGCGGAAGAGGGGCGCGGGCCAGGGATAAAGCCTAGGTAGTATTTGCGGTCAGGCCGAATATGGCTGCGAAACGAGGACTCCTGCTGAATAAACGACATTTGAGTCGCGATAGGCGTGCCCCAGCGCTGCTCTGATTCCTGCGCGTAGTCGTACCAGCTCGGCTGTTCGCGGAATATTTCGCAGATATTGCTTTGATCCTCAGGCGGGCTGGGCGCAAAGGTGGCACAACCAGAGAGCAGCAGCAAAAAACCTAGCACTGCCCACAAACGTAGCCTAGCAACGGCAGGTGAGGGATGAGCGATGAAACCATCAACAGGGCGGCGCATGAAAAGTCCTTGTGGATAAGTGCTGATAAAGTCGTTCTTACCAATCGGTTTGTAGTCATTAACAGGCACGCGTCGGTGCTTAGCGCAGCAGCGCCTCTAAACAACGGCGCAGCCGCTGTGCTTCACTTGCCAGGGTTTCTCCCGACAGCATGCCTACCCCCATGACCAGCCCCGAACGCAGGTCGCCTTTTGTGCATACCGGGCTTAAGGGGCGCACAATCAAATGCTCTTTTAACAGCGTTTGGGCAATCTGCACATCGTTGATATGCGGCTCAAATTCAAGACATAAACTGATAGCGCTAGTGGGTGGCGAAACGCTGCGCACATGAGGCAGCGAGCACAGCTGGTCATGCAGCACCTGTTGGCGTCCTAAATAGTCGCGCTGAATGCGCCGACACCAGGCATCTAAATCGCCGTCAAATATAAACTGCGCAAGCACAGCCTGATCCAGCATGCGGCCTTCACGGAACAGCTCGCTACGCAGGCGATTCATGGGCCCGGCTAAATGCCGCGGTACGACTAAATAGCCTAGGCGAAGACCCGGAAACATCATCTTGGAAAACGAGCCGACCAGCAAGTGGCGTTCAGAGTGCGGGTCAAAGAGCAGGTTAGCGTGATCGTCACGATTAAACTCGTAGTCATCTTCGATAATATAAGCCGGCGTTAGCGCATCACATAAGCGTTGTTTGTCGACCGCGCTGGTGGGCACGCTGAGCGGGTAGTGGTGTGAACCGGTGAGATAAGCAAGCTTTACAGGCCCCGGCGACGCTGGCAGCGCGTGCCCCTGGCCGGGCTGCCACGCCAACATCTCAATCTCTAAACCGGTCGCGGTAAACACATTGCGCGCCCCCCAATAGCAGGGCGATTCCATGGCAACGGTGTCGCCCACATCAGCCAGCGCCATGGCGCAGAGTTCGATGCCGTTATGGGTGCCGTCGGTAATAATGATCTGCTCAATGTCGCAGCTAAAATTGCGCCAGCGGGCTAGGAAATCACGTATTGCCCGTTTTAGCGGGCCATAGCCACCGGTGGAGTAGGACAGCAGCAGGGCATTTTGCGGCACCGTTACGCTTGAGTAGAGCTGTCGCCACTTACGCATCGGAAACTGCGCAATGTCAGGTATACCGGGTACAAACGCGCCGCTTTGAATCATGCTGGCGCCGGGGCCATCGAGCACTCGCCTGGCACGTACAGAAAGCGGTGTATTGCCAGTGGGCGGCGTGATCGCCGTAACGGGCCTGCAGGTCCAGGTGCCTTGCCCATGGGCGGTTTTAAGCAGAGCTTCTTCCAGAAGCGTTCGCACCGCTAGCGCCAGCGTTTGACGGGCAACGCCGAGAGCATCCGCTAACTGGCGATGGGAGGGCAGCCGCAGCCCAGAAGGCCATTGTTGAGTAATGGCTTGGCGTAGCGCCTGCTCAATACGCACCTGCTTACTTAACCGCTCGGGTTGGAGTGCATAAAGTTGTTCAAGCTGGTGCATGACCTGCCTTCGATCCATATCGACGCCTCCTTTTCCCCTCTGAGCCCGCTGTTGCTAGGTGTTTAGACGAAAGCATTAGCTATATTCCGCACTCTTTTGGTGCGTGCAAGAAGTGGTCTAGTTGAACGCAAAAGTGGTGCATTCGCCTTTTCCTCGCCGCCTGCTAGCGTGTTGCTATTCTGTTAGGCAAGTCCTTTGAAACAGGATCAGGATACTGCGCCTCCGAGCGCCCACAACAACATCCAATAATTCACTCTAATAACCCACTCTAATAACTCACAGGACACTGACAATGACCACACCTTCATCAGAGCAGGACGGCTTAGTCCGAGTACTTGCCCGTGGCGATGTGTTAGCGCTGGCTTTCGGCGCGATGATTGGCTGGGGCTGGATTGTACTTACCGGCACCGCGATTCAATCGGCAGGCAGCGTAGGCGCCATTATAGCGTTTATTATCGGTGGCTTAGCCATTGTATTGGTGGGCCTTACCTATGCAGAGCTTGCTTCTGCCATGCCCAAAGTCGGCGGTGAGCATGTGTATAGCTACCGTGCGCTGGGTCATCTGCCTTCGTTTTTATGCACCTGGGCGATTATTTTAGGCTACTTAAGCGTGGTCGCCTTTGAAGCCGTCGCACTGCCAACGGTGATCGAGCACTTAGCGCCTAACTACGCAGTCGGTCATCTTTGGACGATTGCCGGATGGGAAGTGAAAGCCACCTGGGTAGCGGTAGGCGTGGGCGGTTCGCTGGCCATGATGGTGATTAACTACTTCGGTGTAACCACTGCGGCGCTGCTGCAAAAGGTAGTCACCGGGTTGATTTTGTTGGTGGGCGTCATGTTTGTGACCGGTTCGCTGTTTGAAGGCGAAACGATCAATATGCTGCCGCTCTTTACGCAGGCCGACACCGGCGTCTTCGCGGGCATCGTCGCCGTGCTGGTCATGGTGCCGTTTCTGTTTGTGGGCTTTGACGTTATTCCTCAAGCGGCGGAAGAGATTAATCTGCCCTATAAAGCCATTGGCAACGTGCTGATGATGTCGGTCATTTTGGCCGTAGTGTGGTACGCGCTGATTATTTTGGCCACCAGCCTTGCGCTCAATAGCGACGAACTAGGGGCCAGCTCGCTCAGCGTGCCGGACGCCATGGGCTCACTGTTCAACGCAGCCTGGGCAAGTAATCTTATGGTGATGGCCGGCATTGCAGGCATTATCACCAGCTGGAACGCCTTCTACATTGGCGGCTCGCGCGCCATTTATGCGCTTGCTAAAGCGGGCATGCTGCCGTCGCCATTCGCCAAGCTACACCCTCGCTATAGAACACCCACCAATGCCATCTTCATGATGGGGTTTCTCTCTTGTCTGGCGCCGTTTTTTGGCCGCCCAGCGCTGGTGTGGATCGTTAACGCCGGTGGTTTAGGCATTGTGATCGCCTATTTGTTTGTTGCCATTTCGTTTGTGGTGCTGCGAGTGCGCGAGCCGGATATGCCGCGCCCCTTCAAGGTGAGTAACGGCAAACTATGCGGCATCTTCGCCGTCATCCTTTCCTTTGGCATGGCATGTCTTTATCTGCCGGGTAGCCCGGCAGCGTTGAGCGGTGCTGAATGGACCATCTTTGCCGGTTGGGCAGCGCTAGGCATCGTGCTGTATATCCATGCCTTGCGCACCTACGGCCGTGATTACAGCGACCGCCATATGAAGATGGATCTGTAAGCCTTTTACCTCGTTACCTAGGAGTAATGTATGAGCTTTATCGAACAGTGGTTGCACGATGCAGTTCCTGCCCTGGTGGGCGGTGAGTGGCGCATCGGCCAGCAAACCTTTGCCGTCGATAACCCCGCCACCGGCGAAACGATTGCCCGCGTGGCCGAAATGGGCGCCGACGATACCCGTGACGCCGTGGCAGCCGCCTACAACGCTGGCACTGCCTGGCGCGCCACCCCAGTGAAACAACGCTCAGCGCTGCTGCGCCGCTGGTTTGAGCTGATCATTGAGCACGCCGATGACCTTGCTCGCTTGATGACGTTAGAGCAGGGCAAGCCGCTGGCAGAAGCCAAGGGCGAAGTGATTTATGGCGCCTCGTTTATTGAGTTCTTTGCTGAAGAAGCCAAGCGCATGGCGGGGGAAACCTTGCCCAGCCACGGCGCCGACAAGCGCCTGCTGGTGCTGCGCGAGCCGGTCGGCGTGGTCGCCGCGATTACGCCCTGGAACTTCCCGCTGGCGATGATTACCCGTAAGTGCGCGCCAGCCCTGGCTGCGGGCTGCACGGTAGTGATCAAACCTGCTGAAGCCACGCCGCTGACCGCGCTTGCTGCCGCGTATCTGGCACTGGAAGCAGGCCTGCCCGTGGGTACTATCAACGTCATCACTGCTTCTAAACCGGTAGCGATAGGCGAAGTGCTGACGACCGACCCGCGGGTGCGCAAGGTCTCGTTCACCGGCTCCACGCCAGTGGGCAAGCGCCTGCTGGCTCAGTGTGCCAGCACGGTGAAGAAAACCGCTATGGAGCTGGGCGGCAACGCGCCGTTCATCGTCTTTGACGATGCCGATGTGGACGCCGCCGTTGACGGCGCCATTGCGTCTAAATTTCGCAACGCCGGGCAAACCTGTGTCTGTACCAATCGATTTTTAGTCCAGGACGGCATCTATGATGCCTTTGTCAGCAGGCTGACCGAGCGCGTTAAGGCACTTAGCGTGGGCGATGGTTTAGCCGACGGCAACGTGATTGGCCCGCTGATCAATCAGGCGGCGGTCGAGAAAGTACAGCGCCATGTCGATGATGCGATAAGCCACGGCGCGCGCCTTATGTGCGGTGGCCAGCCCCACGCCGCCGGCGAGCGATTCTTTACGCCCACGGTACTGGCGGATGTCACCACCGCCATGGCGGTGGCCGACGAGGAAACCTTCGGCCCCGTTGCGCCAGTGTTCCGTTTTACGCGCGACGAAGACGCTATCCAGATGGCCAATGATACGCCGTTCGGCCTGGCAGCATACTTCTACGCCACGGATTATCGCCGTATCTGGCACACCATGGAGCAGCTGGAGTACGGCATGGTGGGCGTCAATGAAGGCTTGATCTCCACAGAGCTTGCGCCCTTCGGCGGCGTAAAAGAGTCCGGGCTGGGCCGCGAAGGCTCTCACCACGGTCTTGATGAATTTACCGAACTGAAATACGTCTGTGTTGGCGGTTTATAAAGAGAGCAATGATGACCAACCAAGAACTGAACGAACTGAAAAACCGCTATGTGGCCAACGGCGCGGCGACCGCCAATACGGCCTTCGCCGAATATGCGGAAAATGCCGAGCTGTGGGACGCCGACGGCCAACGTTGGATCGACTTCGCTGGCGGCATCGGTGTTCTTAATCTAGGCCATCGCCACCCAAAAATCGTCGCAGCGGTCGAAGCGCAGCTGAAAAAAGTGATGCACACCAGCGCGGCGGTGATCTCCTACGCACCCTACGTGCAGCTGTGCCAAAAGCTCTGTGAACTGACCCCGGTGCGTGGCCCCGAGCGCAAGGCGATGCTAGTCAATACCGGTGCCGAAGCGCTGGAAAACGCCGTCAAAATTGCCCGCGCTGCCACTGGGCGCACCGGCATTATCACGTTTGATGGCGCCTTCCATGGCCGGACCATGATGACGTTGGCGATGACCGGCAAAGTGCTGCCCTACAAGAATGACTTCGGCCCGATGCCGGGCGACGTGTTCCGCGCACCGTTCCCGAACCCGCTGCACGGCATCAGCGAAGAGGCCTCGCTTGAGGCTATTCGCACGCTGTTCAAAACCGATATCGCCCCCCATCGTACGGCGGCGATCGTGATCGAGCCGGTACAGGGCGAAGGCGGTTTCTACATCGCCTCACCGGGCTATCTGAAAGCGCTGCGCGCCCTGTGTGACGAGCACGGCATTTTGCTGATTGCCGACGAAGTGCAGTCCGGCTTTGCCCGCACCGGCAAATTGTTTGCCCTGGAACATAGCGGCATCGAGGCGGATATTCTCACCACCGCCAAGAGCCTGGCAAACGGCATGCCGCTTTCTGCCGTCGTAGGCACTGCCAAGGTGATGGACGCTTCTGGCCCCAACTCGCTAGGCGGCACCTACAGCGGCAACCCGCTCTCCTGCGCGGCGGCGCTGGCGGTGATTGAGGTGATCGAAGAGGAAAATATTCTGGCCCGCAGCGAGCAGATGGGCAAGATGCTGGCCGAGCGCTTTGGCGTGTGGGAAGCGCGCTTCCCCGCGGTAGCCCACGGCCGCCAGCTCGGCGCTATGGCGGCATTTGAACTGCTCGATAGCGACGGCAAGCCAGATACTCAGATGACCGGCGCGCTATGTGCCAAAGCCCGCGAGAAAGGCTTGATCCTGCTTTCCTGCGGCTTCTACGGCAACAGCATCCGTATTCTGGTGCCGCTGACGGTATCGTCTGTGGTGTTGGAGGAAGGGTTGAGCATTATCGAGGCATCGCTGGAAGCGCTTAGCTGATAAACTGGGGTCGGTATTGATAGCCCGCCATCGCCAACAGCGTTCGCTGATGGCGATGGCGGGTTTCGCATTTTAGAGTCGCATTGGCTCACTAAAAATATGCCGGAGCGCCGGCCCTCAAAGCGAAGCGAGCGATGCTACCGCCGCGCTTCCTACATACACCTTCGTCGTTTCAATCAGGAGCTTGGATGAGCATATTCTCTTTGATGAGCATATTGATCACGCTCGCCGCCGTATCGAGTTATTTCAATTATCGCTACATCAAGCTGCCGACGACCATTGGCGTCATGCTGGTGGCGCTGGTCGCCTCACTTATCCTGATCGTGGTCAGCCCCTACAGCGATGGGCTACGTGACGAGGCGACGGCCCTGGTGGCGCGTATCGACTTTAACCAGGTAGTACTGCATGGGATGCTGGCCTTTCTGCTGTTTGCTGCCGCTATCCATGTCAAGCTCGATAACCTGAGAAAAGAATGGCTACCCATTGCGCTACTCGCCGTCGTGGGTACTTTGATGTCCACCTTCATCGTCGGCACCTTGACCTGGCTAGTACTGGATTGGATGGGACTAAGCATTCCCTTCCTGCATGCCCTGCTGTTTGGCGCCTTGATTTCACCGACCGATCCTATCGCGGTGGTCGCCATCATGAAATCCGTCGGCGTCTCTGAACAGCTTGAGAGCCAGATAGCGGGGGAGTCGCTGTTCAATGACGGCCTGGGCGTGGTGGTGTTTCTGGTGCTTTTGCAGCTTTCCGGACTGGACGCGGCCGCCGCGGAGGGGTCGCATCTAGCGTCTCCTATCGATGCGGCTGCGATCGGTATGCTGCTGCTCAAGGAAGTGGGCGGGGCGCTGCTATTGGCCTCAATAGCGGGATACCTGACCTATCAGATGCTCAAACGCGTTGATAACTACCAGGTTGAGGTGCTGCTCACACTAGCCTTGGCCATGGGGCTTTATGCCCTGGCGGATAGCCTGCATCTATCCGCGCCTATCGCCGTGGTAGTCGCTGGGCTGTTTGTGGGCAATCACGGGTGGCTGTTCGCCATGTCGGACAAAACTCGCGAAAACGTGGATACCTTTTGGGAACTGATCGACGAGATTCTAAACGTGGTGCTCTTTTTGCTGATTGGTCTGGAGCTGCTTATCCTGCCCATTGAACGTGCCTGGCTGCTAGCGGGTGCTTTGGCGATCCCTATCGTTCTGGCCACGCGGGGCTTCTGCGTGTCTATCATCATGGGCCCGCTGAGCCGAGTGACAAGCCAGTCACCGGGCGTGATCCGGATTCTCACCTGGGGTGGACTGCGCGGCGGCATTTCGGTGGCCATGGCGCTTTCGCTGCCGGAAAGTGAGCTGCGTAACCTGGTGCTGACGCTGACCTACTGCGTGGTGGTCTTCTCGATTGTCGTGCAGGGATTGACCATGGGGAAAGTGATTCGCCTAAGTGGCAAGTCGCCGACACGCTAAGCGCTGTCATGCTCTGGCCCGCCCTCGTCAAACAGCGAAAGCTGCTGGCGATTGGCGGGTTTTTTATGGGCGTTGAAAGCCTAGACCTAAGATAATCAGTCGCCCTAAGCACCCTGTGCTAAGCTGGATTTGGTTTGGTAATTGATGTGCCGACAAATGCAGCAGAAGCGCGAGTTTTGGATATGCAGCCTAATTTAAATTAATAAAAATAAGGATCAAAGAGTTGGGAAAATATAGCCGGCTGCATTTTTCGGACAATAATGTCGGCGCGTTTATCCAATCATAGGATGCGCTGTCTAATACCTGTTATGTGTACGTGGCCATCTAGCTATACGGGAGAAATAAAATGTTCGAATACACTGCTGTTCACTGGGTAACTTTTTTGTCTGCCGCTGTGCTTTTGAACCTTTCGCCAGGGCCCGATATTGCTTTTATTCTAGGCCAAACATTACGCAATGGGCGTCGGCAGGGTTTTGCGGGAATGTTTGGCATTTGGGCGGGCGCGTCGCTGCACGTGGCTATGGCCGCGCTAGGGCTTTCAGCAATCCTCGCAACTTCAGCTTTGGCTTTCTCAATTGTTAAATGGCTGGGTGCTGCGTATTTGATATGGCTTGGGATTGGCATGCTGTTATCCCGCGGTGATTCGTTTATCTCAGATGGACAATCAGGCAACCCAAGTACGCATTCGATTTTTTGGCAGGGGGCATTAGTTTCTGCTCTCAACCCGAAAGTGGCCATCTTTTTCCTCGCGTTCTTACCACAATTTGTCGTCGAGGGGGCGGGCTCTGTTGGCGCCCAACTGTTTCTTCACGGAAGTCTGATAATCGTTGTAGCAGCTTTTATTGAGCCGCCCCTCATTATGGCAGGGTCGCGACTAGGCGCATATTTAAAGAGAAATCGACGAGTTGGATTATGGATGGATCGGGGACTTGGGGCTCTATTTGTAACCTTGGGAGCGCGTCTTGCTGTTAGTTCCAAGTAGTACCGGACACTGATGACAACAATTATACACATAACCAATCATTCAAGTTCGTTCCCGGCCTGCGGCCGTCCACCGGACGCCCCTGTCGGGTCGCCGCTTAATTTTGGCGTTAGCATTACTGCGGAGTCAGCATGAAGTCTAAAAGCACTGAGGTAGAACAGATGAATGAAGACTATCATTTAAAGTTGGATGGAGTTTTTAAAAACGTTAATGAATGGCTGAAATTTGCTGAGCAAAAAAACGCATCATTGCTTTTACTGAATGGTGGTATGATTTGGGGAGTCACACGAGTATTGAGCGCCGTAGATTTCGTTCCAAAGATATCGTACTGGCTTAATATGACAGGTTATTCTCTTGTTGCTGTCTCTACCCTAATTTGCATTATTTCATTTCTACCAATTTTGCAACAGCGTTGGTTTAAACCTGAAAAACCCAGTCCGTCTGACAACTGTCTATATTTCGCTCACTCAGCAAAATATGATGCCAGGGATTATCTTAAATTACTCGCAAAGAAACTGGGTTACGAAGAAGAAAAAACTACGTTTACCGAGTTTGAGGTTGATTTAAGTAAACAGATAGTTACAAACTCAGAAATAGCATTTGATAAATATAAGCGGTTTAAGTTATCAGCTATCTTTACGATATCGGCAGTTGTCTTATTTTTGTTATCTTTTGGAATAATAAACTTCATGGAGTAAAGAATGATAAGCAAAGATCAATTGCCCGATAACATAAAAGAAATAATAAGAAAACAAGTAGATAAGTTTAATGTACGCGTCTTCACTGAAGAAGTTAATGAAATACCTAATGTAGTGGATATTCCCGGCGAGGGCTCTGCAAAATGGTTAAAAATAAAGGATGTTATATGTGTTTTTGTAGATATGAAGAACTCAACAAAACTGAGCGCTTCGCATCATGCCGGAACTACTGGCAGAGCATATACTCTTTTCACGGGTACAGCTGTTAGGTTATTTAAAGAGTTCGGGGCTTCTTATATAGATATTAAAGGTGATGGTGTTTTTGCTTTGTTTAACTCGAATAAAGTACACGCAGCATTTGCGTCCGCTGTTACTTTCAAGACTTTTATAAAAGAAGAATTTATGGCAAAAGTAGCTAACAAAACTAATGTTGATACAGGTGTTCATATTGGTATCCATCAAGCTACATTATTGGTAAGTAAAATAGGTCTTCGTAAAAGTGTTTCGAGAGGGGATATGCATAATGAAGTGTGGGCGGGTAAAACAGTTAATATGGCTTCTAAGCTGGCCAGCCTGTCCGATAGCAATGAAATCCATGTTTCCGATAAATACCACTCAAAATTAAAATCAACGAAAGCATTGTACTCATGCGAATGTGGCGATCCTGTGTATTTATGGGAAGAAGTGGATATTAGCAATGATGATAAGTTCTCTTTTGACAAGGCAATGGTTTTAAAGAGCTTTTGGTGTAAAAAGCATGGCGCAGCTTACTTGACAGAAATTTTAGATGCTGATTAAGTTTTAAATGTAATGCTAACAAGTCACTGCACTCGGAAATTTTACTCGCTGCGCTCCTAAAATTCCGGTGAGTGAGGCGTTATAAGCCACCCAGTCGTTGAGTATAGTATTGTGTATAAGGAGCTCGTATGAAGATGACTTCACTACAGGAACTGCACAAAAGCATGATCGCTATTCGCAGCGACATGCAGCAGTTTCAGGTGACTTTAGGCGCAATTAGCTTTGATTGCTTATTCTCAACGAGAGACAAGCCTAATTTTACGCTTTCATTAACATCCAGAGGATTAAACCCTAAATTCTTCTTGTTGCAAGTAAAAACTGGATATTGGATAGCACCTTTTTTTGATGAATTTTATGGTGAACTTGCAAAGTTGTTGAATGCTGGCAGGGGCTCTGGTAATAAATTGATACCAAAGGAGTTTCTTGAAAAACTCAATGCAGTGATTCCAGTTAAAGCGATAGTAGAAAGAAACCCTCCGCCGAACGAAATAATACGTTTGCGACCAGATGTCACAGAAGATCGAGATCGCCCATACTTTGATACCTGGATATACTGGTCTAAGGATAGTGGAAAAGGCCCAAGCGAGGAAAACCGTTATAAAACGCAAATGGTTTTAGGTGATGATGCAATTAATTACAGCAAGCTTAGAAATGCATCTTCGAGATGGAGCGCTGTTGATCTAAGCAGGGAATGGAAAGATTAAGCTTATAACAAGGCAATGGTTCGGTATATTTAAAGCCCCGGCTCCGCCTCCACTTTAAAAATCCGCACATTGCGGCTTTACACGGTGAAAGGGATTATGCATTGTGGAAGTAAACAGAATTGATCATCTAGTTCTTACTGTAAAAAATATTGATGTGACAGTTCAGTTTTATACATCTGTTATGGGTATGAAGGAAATTGAATTCGGTGAAGGCCGCAAGGCCTTAAGTTTTGGTCAGCAAAAAATTAATCTCCATCAATTAGGAAATGAATTTGAATCCAAGGCATTAAATGTTAAGGCGAGTTCAGAAAGTTTATGCTTTATCATAGATACGCCTATCACCGAAGCAATAAAAGATATTGAGAGTAAAGGTGTTAAAGTAATCGAAGGCCCAGTTTCTAGAACAGGCGCTTTAGGTACAATTCATTCGGCATACTTCAGAGATCCTGACGCAAATTTAATTGAGGTCTCTAATTATGCAGTCGTGTAACAAGGGCCAGCAATAGACTCGTCAAGCTGTCACTTTTTTTGCAAAGAGCCGCGAAAAAGCGCCAGTTCAACTCACCGCTGTGGCCGGCGTTAACCCTTTTTAAAAACCTCTTTTCATGAATACGTCAATGACGTATCATGCTCCCTATGTACACGGTCATCGAAACACCCACGTTCAAAGCAGACGTCGACAAAATCTGGTCGGAGGATGAGCGTAACAGTTTCTTTTCTTGGCTTGCAGCTAACCCAGAGGTTGGCGATCCGATTCCTGGCAGCGGCGGTTGTAGAAAAGTTCGTTGGTCAGTTGCTGGTTCCGGGAAACGCGGTGGCGTACGAGTTGTCTACTTTACTAGACTGGCAAATGGCGAAATTTGGCTTTTAGTTATCTACAAGAAGGCTGTTCGCGAAAACATCCCCGCGCATATCCTGAGGTCGATTCGAGAGGTGCTTGAAAATGAGTAATGAGGCCCTGACTGCAGAAGAGCTTGGCAACAAGTTGCTCCAATCAGTCAAAGAGATGAAAGCGAGCAAGTCTGCACGGGTTAGTCTGGCAGCGCCCAATGAGGTGGTAGAGGCTCGGAGCAAGACTGGTCTGACACAGCTTCAGTTTGCTGAGGTGCTACACATTTCTGCTCGCACATTGCAGGAGTGGGAGCAAGGGCGTCGTAAGCCATCGGGACCAGCTCAAGCACTTATAGAAATTGCCTTCCGTCATCCTGAGGTCATTCGTGAAGACCTCGCGCTTAGGGGTTAACAAGTTTCTGCACGAGACAGCCGCTTCGCGTCCGCTCGTGAGAAAAGCGTTAAATCAGTAGTGGTGCCGAAGCTGTGCAATGAGCAATGCGTCATCCGTGACCTTATAAACGATGCGGTGTTCTTCGTTAATTCGGCGGGACCAGTAACCAGAAAGGCTGTGTTTGAGGGCTTCCGGTTTGCCAACACCCTCGAACGGTTCTCGTTTGGTCTCCTTTATCAGCTTGTTGATTCGGTTCAGAATCTTTTTGTCAGTTTTCTGCCAGTACAGATAGTCCTCCCAGGCGTTCTCGGAGAAGATGAGTTTCATTCAAGAAGTTCCTTTTCTTGACCACTGCCTTGCTCTAGCTCGTCAATGGACTCCAACAAACGACGGGCGTTTTTTGGTGTGCGAAGAAGGTGTGCAGTCTCTTGCAGTGCCTCATAGTCATCAAGAGATATCATTACCACAGATTGTGACTTGCTCCGTGTGATGATCATAGGAGAATGGTCTTCACAGACTTGCTCCATAGTTTTTGCTAGGTTGGTTCTAGCGGCTGTGTAGCTAATGGCATCCATAGGTTTCTCCTGTACAGAATGTTGTTCATGTACAGAGTAGCGTACGCATAATGATTTAACAATCGGCCGCACGGCAACTGATTTTCCACCGCTTCACGGCTCCAAAATTGCCGCAAAGCTTTGCGTTAGTTTGAAGAGTTGAACGTGGGTTTAGAGATATTAGGCCGGTGTGCTGATCGACAAATAGAGTTATAGCTAAGCGTAACGGCTACCTATTCCTCCAACCCGCCCTCGTCAAACAGAGAAAGCTGCTGGCGATTGGCGGGTTTTGCTTTTTTAGCGCGCTGCTTTGAAGGACGGCGCTGGCTGGCGAGTTTATCCACAATAGCTTGGCTGGCTTCTCTTGCGTCTGGGGTGCGGCGAAGTTCATACAGCAGCTTTTTCCAGTGCCTTGCTTCGGCTTCAAAGTCGTGAGGGATGGGGTAGTTTATGCCGGGCTGAAAGCCGAACCGTTGGCGCAAGCTTTCGGGTAACTCCCAGGGCTTGGCGCGCCATTCGATCGGCAGCGTCGTTAATTCAGGCACCCAGCGAGCGATAAACTCACCGCTGGGGTCGTTATCCTCCGCCTGCTTAATAGGGTTGTATACCCGCAGCGCGTTGATGCCCGTAGCGCCTGCCTGCATCTGCACCTGGGGATAGTGAATGCCCGGCTCAAAATCGATAAACAGCCGCGCCAGGTGCAGGGCGGGCTCAACCCAATGCAGCCCGAGGCCAAAGGTGGCGTGGGAGATTAGCATCGCGCGCATGCGAAAGTTGATCCACCCGGTAGCGATTAGGCTGCGCATGCAGGCATCCACCAGCGGCACGCCGGTTTGGCCGCGCTTCCAGGCAATGAGATTGGGATGGTCTGAGTCGCGTTCCCGCAGGCCGCTTAGCGCCGGGTGTAGGGTTTGCGACTCCATGCTCGGCTCGCTTTCAAGCTTCTGAATAAAGTGGCAGTGCCAGTGAAGCCGAGAGGCAAAGGCGCGCAGCGAGCGCGACCACTGGGTATCTTCAGCATGCTTTTTGCGCTGGCGTCGCAGTGACTGCACCACTTCGCGCATGGAGAGCGTACCCCAGGCCAAGTGCGGCGAAAGCCGTGAGCCAAATTCCCAGGCCAGCAGTGGTTTAGAAATGGAGCCGCGATAGCGCCGCCCGCGCTGTGCCACAAAGCTGCGCCACAGGGCGCGCCCTTCACTGCGACCGCCCGGCTGTCGCTCTGGGCAGGGCGTGGTATCAAACCCCAGCGTCAGGTCGTGAAGCTGTTCGACGTCAATATGGTGAAAGGCTTGCCAGTTCTCAGCCGCCTGGGCGCTTTGCGGGGCAGTGGCGGTGGGCGCCGTCATTAACGTTTCCCACTGTTTTTCCCATGCACTGCGGTCATCTACTCGGGATTTTAAACCACGCACTACGCCGTGCTGGCGTGCTTCATGCCAGGGTGAGCCGTGCTGCTGACACCATGCCTTGACGCGGAGATCGCGGGCAAAACTCCAGGCGTTGCCGGTCTCTTCATGTGAATGAAGCACAAACTCGCCGTAATGGGTTTTCAGGGCGTTCAGCAAATCGACCATATCGCCTTGCCAAATACACAGCGGCAGGCTCAGTGTTTCGAGTGCGTTTGAAAGATCTACCAGCGAATCAGCGGCAAACTGCCAATGGCGCAGCGCGCTGTCTGGCGCTTGCCACTGCTCCGGCTCAATAGCAAATACGGGCAGCACGGGGCCAGCCGCGGCGGCGTTAGAAAGCGGCGCGTGATCATGCAGACGTAAATCGCGTTTGAACCAAACGACCTGAAGACTTGCCTTACTCATACTGGAGCCTGACCGTTGAGGGCTATCCGCCGCTAAGCCTATTCGCCATTTGCCTGTGACGTTACCATCAAGCTATTGTTTGCGTCACCAATCGAGCAGGTTCCGTCCAACAGGAGAGCCATCATGTATATCGCGATGAACCGTTTTCGTATTGCCCCAGGCCGTGAAGAAGATTTTCTAGAGGTGTGGCGCAACCGTGATTCTCACCTTGATGAAGTGCCAGGCTTCCAGCAGTTCAACATGCTGCGCGGCGAAAGCCAGGAAGACCACACCGTTTTCATTTCTCATACCGCTTGGGAGTCTGAAGAGGCTTTCCGCGCGTGGACCCAGTCAGACGCATTTCGCAAGGCCCACGCGGGTGCTAAAGCGCCTGAAGGGATTTACCTTGGGCCGCCAAAGTTTGAGGGCTATGAAGTGGTGCTGTAGGGCGCGTGCTACCGCGTGCGACGCTTTTCATGCGGTAGCTTAATAAGGCTTAGGCAGTACCCGCCGCCTCTAACATTGCGTGTAGCAGCACATTACAGCCATCGTGAACATCCTGCAGGGTGGCGCTTTCGGCCTCGTTGTGGCTAATGCCATCTTTGCAGGGAATAAAGATCATTGCAGCGGGGGCAACGCGACCCACAAACATCGCATCGTGACCTGCACCGCTGATGATATCCATGTGTGAAAGGTTGAGCTTTTCGGCCGCTTGGCGAACAGCATCCACACATTCTTGATTAAAGTGCTCTGGTGCAAAATCCGCCGTAGGGGTTAACTCGTACTCCAATCCATGGCGTTGGCAAATATCTTCAACGGCGGCGGCAACCGCTTGGCTCATCGTGATAAGTGCTTCCGGCTCCCAGTGGCGCATATCAAGGGTCATTTTGACCTGGCCGGGGATCACGTTGCGCGAACCTGGGTGTAGCGTCATACAACCCACCGTGCCGCGCCCGTGGGGTTGGTGATCAAAGGCAATTCGGTTGAGTGCCTGAGTGACTTCTGCGGCCCCCATCATGGCATCCCGACGAAGATTCATCGGCGTAGGGCCCGCGTGGGCTTCAAGCCCGGTCAGCGTTAAGTCGAACCACTTCTGCCCTAATCCACCGATAACCACGCCAATGGTGGTGTCGGTGTCTTCGAGAATTGGCCCTTGCTCAATGTGCGGTTCAAAGTAGGCTTTGATCTCGCTTGGTGACACCTCATCACTGCCACGATAATGAATGGCGTCCAGAGCATCGCTAACCGTCACGCCATCAGCGTCGGTGCGCGCCATCATGGCATCAAACTCAAGCTCGCCAGTAAATACGCCTGAGCCCATCATGCAAGGAGGGAAGCGGCAGCCTTCTTCGTTCGTCCAGGCGACGACTTCGATAGGGGACTGAGTGGTGATGTTATGCTGGTTAAGGGTGCGAATTACTTCCAGACCTGACAGCACGCCGACGCAGCCGTCATACTTGCCGCCGGTCGGCTGGCTATCCAGGTGGCTACCCGCCATCACGGTTTTGGCGCTGGGATCGCTGCCTTCTCGGCGTGCAAAGATATTGCCGATATTATCAATACGAATAGAGCAGCCTTCCGCTCTGCACCACTGGATAAAGAGATCGCGCCCCTGACGATCCAGGTCGGTGAGTGCTTGACGATTAACGCCACCTTTGACGGTGGCGCCTAGCGTGGCCATCTCCATGAGCGCCTGCCAAAGGCGATCACTGTCAGTGCGTAGCATGTGGGTAGCCGTTCTTGGTTCAGTAAGAGATTTCATGGGCATTCCTTTATGAGTTAGCACAGATACGGCTGGCGGCACTTTTTATTAATAATCTATTTTTATTACTTCACTATATGTTTTATTGCTTCACTACATGCCAGCGTAGAGATAAACAATCGGTTGTTACGTATAGATTCCCTAACGTGAACAACAGGAACGCGTAATTTTATAAACATGGTCAGTGGCGCATGCTCAGGCAACGTCTTAATGTGATGGAGCTGGACACCATGTTTGGAATAAAAAGCAAAACGACACCGCAAATTTCAGAGTATTCTTCAGAACTGCCTTCAGAGCACTCTTCAGAACTCCCGTCAGAGCAGGGCGCCTCAAACAGTGCGCTTAACCAGCATTTCTGGATGCCGTTCAGCGCGAACCGTGATTTTCACGCTAACCCACGCATTATCACGGGGGCGGAAGGGCGTTATTACATCGATGACCAAGGCCGCAAATTATTCGATTCGCTGTCAGGGCTATGGACCTGCGGCGCGGGCCATAATCGTGAAGAAATTCAAAAAGCCGTCGCGGCACAGCTAGGCACTCTCGACTTTGCCCCAGGCTTTCAACTTGGCCACCCGCTGGCGTTTAAACTAGCGGAAAAAGTCGCCAGCCTTATGCCTACCGGGCTTGATCACGTGTTTTTTACCAACTCTGGCTCCGAGGCGGCCGATACCTCGGTCAAGATGGCCAAAGCCTATTGGCGGCTTAAAGGCAAGCCTGAGAAAACGCGCCTGATTGGCCGAGCTAAGGGCTATCACGGCGTTAATATCGGTGGCACAAGCCTTGGCGGTATCGGTGGCAATCGAAAGCACTACGGACAGTTGATGGATGTCACACATCTGCCGCACACGCTGCAAGCGGGCCACGCCTACACCCGTGGCCAAGCAGAAACGGGGGCTGAGCTTGCCGATGCGCTGCTCGATCAAATAGCCCTACACGACGCCTCGACGATTGCGGCGGTGATTGTTGAGCCCATGTCCGGCTCGGCGGGCGTAATTGTGCCACCCAAAGGCTACCTGGATCGTTTGCGCAAGATCTGCACCGCTAACGATATTCTGCTGATTTTTGACGAAGTGATTACCGCCTTTGGGCGTAGCGGTGCGACCACCGGTGCCCAGGCCTTTGGCGTGACGCCAGATATCATGAACGTCGCTAAACAGATCACTAACGGCGCTGTGCCCATGGGTGCAGTGATCGCATCACGCGAGATTTTTGACACCTTTATGCACGTGGGTGGGCCGCAACATGCCGTTGAGTTTACGCACGGCTACACTTACAGCGCTCACCCGGTGGCCTGTGCGGCGGCGCTAGCCGCACTTGATTTAATGGAGCGTGAAAATTTCCCTGCCCAGGTTAGCGCCATTGCGCCCACTTTTGAGCAGAAATTGCATGCTCTCAAGGGCCGCAACCACGTTGTCGATATCCGCAATTACGGCTTAGCCGGGGCGATCCAGCTAACGCCTCGTGACGGTGACCCAACGATTCGACCGCGCGATGCGCATATGGCACTTTGGAAGGCAGGTTTTTACGTGCGTTATGGCGGCGATACGCTGCAATTTGGCCCTCCCTTTGGCACCACTGATGCCGAGCTAGAGCGCCTGTTCGACGCCGTTGCGACCACCCTGGATTCGTTGGCATAGCCTATTTTTTGATAAAACCGATTTCGGAGTATAAAAATGAGCGTTATTTCCCACCTGATTAACGGTGAGTTAGTGAAGGGCCAGCGCACGCTGGACGTTACCAATCCTTCAACGGGAGCTGTCATTCGCCAAGTGTCTGACGGCTCTGCAGCCGATGTTGAAAAGGCCATTGATGCCGCTCAGGCAGCGTTTCCCGCCTGGCGTGATACGCCACCGGCCAAGCGCGCGCAAGTTATGTACCGCTTTAAGCAACTGCTCGAAGAGCACGCCGACCGCATCGTGCAATTGGTTAGCGAAGAGCACGGCAAAACGCCAGAAGATGCCATGGGTGAACTCAAACGTGGCATTGAAAACGTTGAGTACGCCTGCGGCGTGCCTGAACTGTTAAAAGGTGAGTATTCCCACAACGCAGGGCCTGGCATCGATGCGTGGTCTAATTTCCAACCGTTGGGCGTCGTTGCGGGTATCACCCCGTTTAACTTCCCGGCCATGGTGCCGCTATGGATGTATCCGATGGCAATTGCCTGTGGCAACTGCTTCATTCTCAAACCGTCGGAAAAAGACCCATCTTCCTCAATGGCCGTGGCTGAACTGCTTCAAGAAGCAGGGCTACCGAAAGGCGTGATGAGCGTGATTCACGGTGGTCGCGAAGCGGTGGAAACGCTCTTGGATGCTAAGGCCGTGAAGGCTATTTCGTTTGTGGGTTCGACGCCGGTGGCTGAGGCTATTTACACCCGTGGCGCGGCCGCTGGTAAACGCGTTCAAGCGCTGGGCGGTGCGAAAAATCATGCCGTCGTGTTGCCCGATGCCGATTTGGAAAACGCCGCTAATACGTTAATGGGCGCGGCTTACGGTAGCTGCGGCGAGCGTTGCATGGCGATCTCAGTTGCCGTATGTGTTGGTGATGAAACGGCTAATCGTTTGGTCGAAACCATGCTGCCAAAAATCGCGCAGCTGAAGATTGGCCCCGGCACTGAGAAAGGGCTGGATATGGGCCCGCTAGTGACTGCAGAGCATCGTGACAAAGTGCTGGGCTTTATCGACGAGGGCGTAAAATCAGGTGCAACGCTGGTAGCTGATGGGCGTGACCTAACGATATCAGGCCATGAACAGGGATATTTTGTTGGCGGCTGCCTGTTCGATAATGTCACGGCTGATATGCGTATTTATCAGGAAGAGATCTTCGGGCCAGTGCTTTGCGTCATGCGGGTCGGTAGCCTAGATGATGCCATGCAGCTAATTAATGACCATGAATACGGCAACGGTACCTGCCTGTTTACCCGCGACGGTGAAGCCGCACGACGCTTTACCGACGGTATTGAGGTGGGCATGGTCGGTGTTAACGTCCCGCTGCCTGTACCGGTGGCTTACCATAGCTTTGGTGGCTGGAAGCGCTCGCTATTTGGCGATCTTCACGCCTATGGGCCTGACTCAGTACGCTTTTACACGCGTCGAAAAGCCGTTTCTCAACGCTGGCCTTCCGTTAGCGAAGCGACGCGAGCGGAGTTCTCATTCCCCGCCAATCAGAGTTGACGTTATAGCGTAAATAGGAGATCTTCTCAGCACCGCCGCTCTCCGGCGGTGCTTTTTTGTGCCTATCTTCGACGTAAGGGACGAGTGCAGCGTGGCAAGAACCCAGGACGAAATTCGCCAGACCAACGTTAAGAAGATTCTCCAGGCCGCGGAGCAACTGTTCGCTGAAAAAGGCTATGCCGGTGCCTCCATGGGAGAAATCGCACAGCTGGCTGATATTCCCAAGTCCAACGTGCACTACTACTTCGCCACTAAAAAAGCGCTTTACCAGGAGGTATTGCTAGAGCTGCTGGAAATATGGAAGCAGGATGCGCTCTGCTTTGAACTCTACGATGATCCTCGCGTGGTGCTTTCTACTTACATTCGCGCCAAGATGACCCACTCCCGCAATCGCGCCCACGGCTCCAAAGTATGGGCGGCCGAAGTCATGCAGGGCGCACCGATCCTTAAAGAGCGCCTGCGCGACAACCTTTACGAATGGGCAAAGCTCAAAGAGTCGAAAATTAGTGAGTGGGTCGCGTCAGGCCAGATCCACCCTGTCGAGCCTTCCTATCTACTCTATATGATCTGGGCGTCCACTCAGCACTACGCCGACTTTGACTACCAAATCTACCTACTCAACGATGACCAACCGCTAGACGACCTGCAGTTTGAAAAAGCCGTGCAGTCAGTGACTACGATGATTTTAAGAGGGATTGGGCTGACGGTATGAGTATTGGCCGGCGATTAGATGGGCTGGCGCATACGTAAAATCGATACGCCTAAACCGATAAAAGCACTGCCCATGATGCGATTGACCCACTTTACGCGGCGTGTATTGCTCAGCCAGCGAGTGAGATGTTTCGAGAGCCCGCCGTAGGCCATTAAGGTGGCGAATGAAAGCACCATAAAGGTGCATACCATCATGGAAAATTGTGGAAGCAGTGCGCGCTGTGTATCTAAGAACTGTGGAAACAAAGCGGTGAAAAACAGGATCGCTTTTGGGTTGCTCATGGCGACCAGCAGGCCTTCGCTGAAAATGCGCCATTGGGGAGTGGGCTTGGCAGCGGTGGACGGTACCGCCAGTGAGCGTTGGCTGCGCCACTGGCGAATGCCCAGATATATTAAGTAAGCAGCGCCGCCAAACTTCAGCAGACTAAACAGCATTTCTGAGGCGTTTAATATCACGCCTAACCCCAACACGGCTGCGCTTGCCAGCATTAGCAGACCAATGATATTCCCCAGCGAGGAAAGCGCGACACGCTTAGTTCCACCGGCCATGCCATTACGCACCGCGACTAAAAAAGCGGGCCCAGGGCTCGCAATGCTGACCAGCGCCATGGCAACAAACAGCAGCCAGGTAGAAAGTGGCATGGGTATATCTCCTAAGAGGATAAAGTCGGTTAGTCAGACGACCGGTACCTATCTAAGCGCTGATGGCAAGCCAGCACCTATTGAACGTTAGCATTGCACTAGCCAAGTGGCCCGCTGGTAACCGTTGTCTTCAACCCTTTAAGAATGGCTTGACCATCCTCGTGCTTGAGTTCGTCGTACCAGGCTTGCGTTTGGGCGGCGTCGTGCCCATGAATCATCTCCGCGCGCTTGCGGGCGCGCTGGACGATCTCACCCACTCGGCTAACGCGTTGTACGTCGTACTGCTTCAAGGCGCTGGCAATGGCTGATGGGGTATCGGCATGTTCTTCAAGTGCTCGCTGCACGACGTTAGCCAGCACCCAGGCGTCTTCCATGGCTTGGCAGCCGCCTTGGCCAAGGTCGGGTGCCATGCCATGAGCGGCATCCCCTAGAAGGGCAACACGCGGTGCGGTCAGTGAATCAAGCGGGGGGATATCGTAGATTTCCACACGCGCCATGCGCGCAGGGTCGAAGCGTTCAATAAGTGCCTGCACCGGCGCAGCCCAGCCTGCAAAGTGTGCGCGTAATTCATCGCGATAGTGGCTGGGGTCGTTGGTGGTGCCTGCGGGGAGCGGCACATCAAGAAAACAATAGAATTCCTGCGCGCCTTCGGCATTGCCCCCGTTACCCATGGGCATAAACGAGACACGCTTCGCGTCGCCGACATACTGATCCCAGTGACTCTGCGGTGCCAAGGCATCATCAACGGGCACGCGTACATTCCAGTTCACATAACCCACGTATTGGCGCTCAACGGGATGCCCCACGACTTTGCTGCGTAGCTTTGAATGGGTACCTTCCGCGACGACTAATAAGTCGGCGTGCAGGCTTTCGTCATCGTCAAAATGCGCAGATACACCGTCTTGCGTTAGCGTGTAATCATGACAGCGGCGGCCAAACTGCACATGCTCGGTGCCTACCGCATCTAGCAGCATTTGTTGTAGGGCGGCGCGGGAAATAGGGCATGCACGCTGCTCAATCTCTTCAAATAGCGGTACCAGGCTAAAATCGGTTAAGGATTGACCGTCATGCGTGAGATAGCGCATCTGGGTGATGTTGCCACTTAAGCTTTCAATGGCGTTACCAAGGCCAAGTTGATGCATGACTTTCACGCCGTTAGACCATATCGAAAGCGCAGCGCCTACAGGCCTCATCGTTGCTACGCGTTCAACCACCGTGACCTGATGCCCTTGCCGCTGGAAAGCGAGAGCGGTGCTAAGCCCGCCAATGCCCGCACCGATAACGAGAATATTGAGAGGCGTAGTCAGAGGGCGGGACATAGCGAGCTCCTTGAAAAATGAGAAGGCACAACGGCTAACGCTTCATATCAGCTGTTACCGCTAACTGTATACAGCGTTAAACCTTAATGTATAAGCAATCATAGTGCCAAATCAGCCATTATTTACCCAGGCTTCAAAACCTAACCGACGCCTGTAGGCTGACTTCTAGGGGGTCGCCGACCACTACCCGTGTGTTGCCCCCGCTTGAAGGATAGTAAGTGGTGTCGAACAGGTTCTTGGCATTGACTTGCAGGTGCAGGTTATCGCCTAGCCACGGAGTGTCCCAGCCGATAAACGCATCAGCGACGGTGTAGGCGTCTAGTTGGAAGCTGTTGTCAGCATCACCTTCACGCTCACCCACATAGCGAACCCCGCCACCTAAGCGCCAGTTGCCCAGTCCAGGCGCGGTTGTTAAGTCGTGCGCCAAGTAGAGGCTGACGGTGTGGCGTGCAGCGTTGGTCAGCCGGTTGCCCTGGGTGTCTTGGGTATCTTTGAGTACTTCGGTGTCGGTATAGGCGTAAGCGCCTAGTAGTGAAAGTTGATCGGTTAACTGGCCTGAAACCGTTAGCTCCACACCCCGTGAGCCCGCTTCGCCTACCGTGCGGGTCACACCGTTGTCGGAGACGGCAACATTTTCCTTACGGATATCGAACAGCGCAACGGCCAACGAGAACTGATCGTTCCATAGGTGCTTCACGCCGATTTCGCTGCCCATACTGTGTTCAGGGGCCAGCGCCTGTCCGGTATCGCTGTCTGCCCCATTGGGCACAAACGCTTCGCTGTAGCTGGCATAAACGGACGTATCCTGGGTCAGGCGATGCAGCAGGCTGACTGAGGGCAGGAAAATATCGTCGCTGGTATCCGTCTCGGTGATGAAGTCCTGACCACGGCCCCCAAACTGCTCGTAGTGGGTATAGCGTCCGCCTAACCCCAGCGTCCAGCGGTCGTTGAAGTGCCAGCGATCATTGAGATAAACGCCGGTGGTATTAACCTCATCCAAGCGGTTGCTGCGTGAGGCGTTAAGGCTATCGCTATCCAGGTTCAGGCCACCATAGCGAATGTCGAATATATTTTGATCGGTGACGGAGTCGCTGCGATATACCTCTGCTAAATAGTCGCGGCGGCGTTCGTGGTCAATGCCCACGGTGAGATCATGGCGCATGCCTGCCAGAGTGGCGGTGCCGGTAGTATCCCAGGCGGTGTACTGTACGCGGCGGTCATAACCTTCATTCGCATCTGCACGACGTGTTAGTGCACCGCTCTGCTCGTTAACGCTGAGTACTCGCGGTTGGCCGTCGTTGTACTGCCGGCGGTTCCAGCCGTAGGTGAGCCGTGTTGACCAGTCGTGGTTAATATCCTGTTCCCACCAGGCGGTGACGGCTTCGTCGTGACCGAAGACCCGTGACCAGGCTTCGTCGAAACGGCGGTTACTAGGTACCTTGGCGGGTTCTCCGTCGATCATTACCGTGCCGCGATCCAGATCCAAGTCGTAGTCGCGATACTCATACGCGATCTGCGCGCGGCTGTCGCGGCCTTCCCAGCGCAGCGAAGGGGCAATAATCGTGCGTCGATCATTACCAAAAACGCGCGATGAGTCTTCATCTTCATGATGGACAATAAACCGGAACGCCAGGCCGGTATTCGCCAGTGGCCCGGTGACATCAACGCTGGCATTGCCGCCACCCAGGGAGGTGGCTTCGGCGCTGATCTCGCGCTGCCACACGTACTCAGGGCGTTTGGTGACCAGGTTGATCACTCCGCCAGGGTCTTGCTGGCCTTGAAAGAGCGAGGCGGGCCCCTTGAGCACTTCGACATGATCCACCGTCGCCATAGAAAAGGTGCCGCGCGGTTGGCGAATGCCGTCGATCAGAATCGAACCATCGCTGTTGCTGCCGAAGCCGCGTTTGATATAGCCGTCCTCGGTGCCCCCCATATTATTGCCTTCGGTCACCCCTGCAACCATCGCCATTGCTTCGTCCAAGCTGTCGATATCATGGTCGGCCATCACCTGGGCGGTGACGGTCTCCACGGCGCGGGCCTCTTCTAAAAACGAGACTGGCTGTTTGCTGGCAAGGCTTGAGCGCTGAGCACGATAGCTCTGCGGTGCCACGTCAGTGAGCCGATCTGAGGTGACGACCAGTGTTTCTGGCGCGGTCTCATTGGCCTGTTGTTCGTAGACCTGTTGCGCGTAGACCTGTTGCGCGTAGACCTGTTGTGCATAGACATCGGGCAGTGGGTTCAGCAGTAGCAGTGGCGAAAACAGTGCAAAGGTTCGGGAGCGGAGCATGGTTGATACAGATCCTGTTATTGTCAGAGTGGGTGGTGGGCCAAGGATTATTGGGCGTTGAGTGCGCCCCAGAAGTGATCCTCGTGACTTAGCGCTGGCGTGATAGGCAGTAGCGCATCGAAGGTGGCGGCCGGATCCAGGTCAGTGAAGTGTTCGGGATAGAGCCATTGGACGATACGTTCAAGCGCTACAATGGCGAAGGGGCCCTGATGAAAACCATGCCATAGCGCATACAGCTGTCCATTCTGAACGGCGTTAAGATGCTCCCAGCCGGGAAGCGATTGGCTTAGATGCCGCAAATCCTGGCTAATATCATCAGCACTGATATCAAGCCCAACGCGCACGCCATCACTCGCTGCCCACTGCCCCGCGGTATTGAGGATGACGTCGGGTGGGTGGCTGAGCACCCACTCGTTGCTCAGCGTTGCCGATGCGCCGGGGATTAATGCATCAGCGATATTCTCGCCACCTGCTCGGGCCACTAAGTCGGCTAGCCCGGTGCGTAGATTGGTACGGCAGCAGTCAACTTTCACTCCAGGGGCGACATTGATTAGGACGGTGGGGGCGTCGGGGGGCTGTTCCGCCAGCGTCAGATCTGCCAAGCCCTGGTCGATACGTGCCAAGCGTTGTTCAATCAGGGCAATCATCGCGCCGGCCCGGGGCATCGCATTCAATGCCTCGCCTAAAAGCGCAAGGCTTTTGGGCGTGTTCTCCAGCGGGTGGCGGTTAAAGTCGATAAACAGATAGGCAATACCTAGCTCGTCTAGTAGCTGCGCCAGCGGAGAACCTTCGAAGCTGCTAGCGCGCGAGAGATCAAACAGCACTAAGTCTGGGGCCAGATTAAGCAGCGCTTCGCTATCGAGCTGAGGTGTCGGCGCGCTTGAAAGAGCGGGCAGTTGATCAAGCGCAGGCCACTGGGTGGTAAAGCGTTGAGCCATGGCGGAGTCAAATACCGACAGCGGATAGGCCCAGCCCGCTAAGCGCGGTGTTGGGTCATCTAGCAGTGCTGCCAAGGCGTAAAGTTGGCGTGGCTGGGTAAGGAACAAGCGTGTTGGCGCTGCTGACAGCGTCACCTGACGGCCGGCGAGGTCAGTCAGTGTTTTAGGAAAGTCTTTAGAAGCGTCCGACTGTGAGTCGGCTGCCCAGCAAGCAGCAGCGCTTAACAGGCTCATCCAGCACAACAGATTAATAACCAAGCGGCGCATCGGCTTATCCTAAATTATGGTTGCTGATAAACATCACAACGGCTCGCTGACGCGATCACTGAGCACAAGTGGCCGCCCCAGCGAGCATCGCTCGACCCGTGACTCGACCCCATAGGCGGTGTGCAGCACGTCGGGGGTGATCACCTCGTGAGGATCGCCTGCAGCCAGTAGCCCCCCGTTACCAAATAGCAGCACTTGATCACAAAAGCGTAGGGCGAGGTTGATATCGTGAATAGCCATTAGGCAGACTGCCTGACGCTCCGCTATCACCGAGCGCACGGTATCAATCAGCGCCAGCTGCCAGCGCAAATCTAGTGCGCTGGTGGGCTCATCTAGCAGTAATAGCGCGGGCTGGCGGGCGATCGCCTGAGCTAGGCCAACCATCTGACGCTGCCCGCCGGAGAGCTCGCTCAACGGGCGCAACGCTAACGGGCGAATGGCCAGCGCATCGAAAACGCGCTCGATTAACGTGTCTATCTCTGTACGGCTTAGGTCGGGACGCACGGCGCGACAGGCGCTCAGCACCGCTTCGTAGGCCACTAACGTGGTGGCCTGAGGGAGCGTTTGCGGCAGATAGCCCACATGACGCATTCGCGCGGCGCCACTGAGGGTGGTGAGGTCGATGTCGTTAAGCTGCATACGTCCGCTGGCTGGCTGTAAGCCCGCGATGGCTTTTAACAGGGTCGATTTACCCACCGCATTGGGCCCCAGCACTGCGACCAGCGAACCGGGTGGCAGTGTGGGCAAGCTTAGCTGCTCGAAAACGCGTCGTTTGCGGTAGCCGGTCGTGACGTTGCTGAGCGTAAAGCCTGCTTTCATCGCGCGCGCCCCTGCAGCATGATTAGCGCCATAAAGAAGGGGATGCCTACCAGCGAGGTTACCAAGCCCACAGGCAGCACCAGCCCATCGACCAGCGTTTTACTGGCGATAGATGCTAGCGACAGCACCAGCGCCCCCGCCAAAGCGCTGCCCGGTAAGTAAAAGCGATGATCTTCACCCAATGCCAGGCGTGCCATATGCGGGCCGACAAGCCCAATAAAGCCAATGGTGCCCACAAACGCGACTGCTGCAGCGGCGAGCAGGCTCACTCTAAGTAGTGAGATAAGTCGCAAACGCTCAACCGCAATCCCGAAGCTGCGCGCATGTTCATCACCCGAGCGCAGTGCCGTCATCGCCCAGGCGCTGCGCAACGAGAAAGGCATGCAAATAGCTAATACCACTGCCACGATGGCCACCGTGTCCCAAGAAGCGCGTGAGAGGCTGCCCATCGTCCAGAACACTAGTTGCTGTAGCGCATCGGGACTCGCGATGAGCTGCAAAAGTGCGACCAGTGCGTTGAGTACGAACACCAACGCAATACCGAATAACACGATAATCTCACGGCTGGCGCCGTAGAGACGCGATAAAGCATTGATGGTCAACATCGACGCCGCCGCGAACATAAATGCCATTAAAGCGGTGGCGTAGTGAGTGTTTAAACCAAACAAGGTGAGATTAAAAACAATGACTAGCGAAGCACCTAGGGTGGCCGCCGCACCAACGCCCAGCGTGAACGGGCTGGCCAGCGGGTTATTCAGCACCGTTTGCATTTCTGCCCCTGCCAACCCCAGCGCTGCGCCTACCAGCACTGCCATGAGTGCGGCAGGGAGGCGGATTTCCCAGACAATGGCTTGCTGAATCGGCCCCTGAGCATGGGCATCCAATAGCAGTGCGATTAAATCATTAAGCGGAATATGCGCTGGGCCACTGGCGATATCAGCGAGCAGCGATATTGCTAACGCGATGGCTAATCCCGCGACAATCAGCAAACGAGTAACAATAAAGCGCCGATAGGTGGATGCCAACGGAGCAGCAAGCGGCGAAGAGGCGGGCATTGTGAGGGTGTTTCCAGGTGAGGGCACAAAGTTAACAAGCTTGGTCTTATTTGCGACTAAAACTCATTCGTGATTGTATTCTCATTCTTTAGTCGTAGCTTTGTCAACCGCAGGGAAACCTAGCGTCGCCTGATTGCTGTGCTGCTTCCCCTATGTTCTATTGAAGGAATAGGCTTTATTGAAGCGATAGGCGCTATTGATGCAGTATTTGGCTTTCGCTTACCTTTTGTTACAAACAAGTATCAAGGAGTTCACCATGACCGACATCGCCGCTCTACTAGGCAGTGACGCCGATAGCTTGCTTAACCATACGTGCCAGGGGGTTCGTCGAGAGGACCTGCATCTTCCTGGCCCTGATTTTATTGATCGTGTGATGGCCGATAGCGACCGCAGCCCGGCGGTATTGCGTAATATGCAGAGCTTCTTTAATCATGGCCGCTTAGCACGCACTGGCTATCTCAGCCTGCTGCCGGTAGATCAGGGCATTGAGCACTCGGCAGGCGCCTCTTTCGCGCCTAACCCGCGCTATTTCGACCCGGCTAATATCGTTGAGCTGGCCCTCGAAGGGGGCTGCAACGGTGTGGCCTCAACGCTAGGCGTTCTCTCTTCCGTAGCGCGACGTTATGCCCATAAGATTCCAATGATGTTAAAGCTCAATCATAACGAAACCTTGAGCTACCCGGCGATATACGATCAGACGCTATTTGCCGATGTGGAGCAGGCCCACGACATGGGCTGCGTGGCAGTGGGGGCGACAATATACTTTGGCTCTCACGAGAGTCGTCGGCAAATCATGGAGATTAGCGAAGCTTTCGAGCGCGCCCACCAGTTGGGGATGGTGACGGTATTATGGGCTTATCTGCGTAATCCTGAGTTCAAACAGGGTAGCAACGATTATCACGCCTCTGCTGACCTCACCAGTCAAGCCAATCACATGGCCGCCACCCTTAAAGCGGATATCGTCAAACAGAAACTGCCTGAGAATAACGGCGGCTACAACGCGGTTGGCTTCGGGCATACCCACGATAAAGTGTATAGCGAGCTGACGACTGACCATCCCATTGATCTGGCACGCTATCAGGTAGCCAACTGCTTTATGGGGCGTGCGGGTTTGATTAATTCCGGCGGTGGCTCCAAAGGACACTCTGATCTTGGCGATGCAGTACGCACGGCGGTTATTAACAAGCGTGCGGGGGGAATGGGCCTGATTTCTGGGCGTAAGGCATTCCAGAAACCGATGCAGGAAGGCGTTGAGCTGCTGCATGCGATTCAGGATGTCTATCTTTCCAAAGAAGTGACGGTTGCTTGATGCTTGTTAAGTGTGAACCGTAGGCCTTAAGTGAGGATAGGCAAACTTGATGAATATTACTTAATATTAAATAATCGTCTTATTGAGATGTTTAAAACGGCATACGCTTAAGGAGCTACATGATGGGTGGAAAGCCAGCAGCACGTATTACTGACCTTACCGCGTGTCCTATACCGGGGCACGGCAAAAATCCGTTGGTAAGTGGATCGCCTGATGTTTTTTACGATGGGTTGTCTGCCGCAAGATTAGACGATAAATCTGCTTGTGGCAGTCCTATTACTCACGAAGTTTCGCCCACCGTGTTCGTCAACGGTAAACCGGCCGCGGTTCTAAGCAGTGTTGGTGCCCACGGTAATGTCGTAACCACCGGGTCGGGAACGGTCATTATTGGTAAGTAGTTATCTTCGCATTACAGAGTAGTCGAATGCCTTTATAACGGTGCTCGGTATGGCTGTTCTTTTATAGCGATTAGCGCTCTAGATAAAGCATGCCCTTACCCACCACCGTTGCGTTACCGCCCACCGTCACAAGGCCGTGATTGATCTCGCCATTGGCGGCAGTGTAAATAACGCTGGGTCGCCCCATTTCAACGCCTTGATGAATTTTCAAGCGCAGAGGATTTGGCTGAAGAGAAGCTAAATAACCTGTTAAGGCAGCTGCGGCGCTACCGGTAGCGGGGTCTTCGCAGATACTGGCGTGCATACAGAACATGCGACTGTAAACAACCGTCTCTGCCCCGTCGTGTTGTTCAATCACATACAGATAAATCTGCTCTGCACTGCTAGGTGCGACAGCACTTGCCCAGGTGGCTGTAGCGATGTGTACGCTCTCTAACGCTGCTATGTCGGTCAGTTCAATCAAGTGATAAGGCAGCCCGCAGGAGGATGTCACCGGATTACCAATAACCTGGTGAATACTCAGACCAAGTAGCTCAACAGCAGTGATACGATCAAATGTGCAGCCTGTGACTGCAGCTGGCTTGGCGGTGGTAAAGGTTGCTCTACCTTGTTTATAGCTCACCGCCAGTTTGCCGACGGGAGGCTGTAATACAACGCCTTGCGCTCGGTTCACTAGCTTCAGCTCCGCAAGCAGGTGTGCGGTGCCTACCGTGGGATGGCCTGCAAAAGGCAGCTCATTGGTCGGGGTGAATATCCGCATCGGATAGACGTTTGTATCCGTGGCAGTGCATAAAAACACCGTCTCAGAAAGATTAAGCTCGTTGGCCAGCGCCTGCATAGTGTTGGTCGCCAGCCCATCGGTCTCCAGAAAGACGGCCAATGGATTGCCGGTAAACGGTTGGTCGGTAAATACATCCAGTAAATAGTACTCAACAGTTTTCATGCCGTTCTCCCTCTAAGGTGAGCGTTTCCAAAATGCTTGATGGCCTTCTTTTTGCGCCTGCTCCCGAGTAATGCCGATATCTTTTAGCAGCCGGTCATCAAGTGTCAGCAGTTGGCGGCGGCTGCGACGACGCTGATGGTATTGGCGAAACGTGGTGCTTAATTGGTAGCGAAGCTGGGTAAGATTGATGCGTAGCATGGCGATGCCCCTTGAATGCGATATGCTTGATCAGGTTACTCAGCGTCGCTATCAAGATACAGATATAGAAATTTATATTATCAAGATACAGATGAAGTGTTTTGTCACTCTGTATGCGCTATAAATAGCAATCTGTATTGTTGTCGCGATGGGGATGAGGCACTGCCATGACGCGTTATGAAGAGGTTGCCAATGTATTGCAGGAGCGCATTGAGCACGGCATTTACCGTGTGGGCGATCGCTTGCCTTCAATTCGCGCGGTCTGCAAAGAGTTGAGCGTTAGTATTTCCACTGCTCAGGAGGCGTATCGGCAATTGATGGATGCGGCGCTGATTGAGTCACGGCCTAAATCGGGTTATTTCGTGTTGCCGAGCAGGGTGCCGTCAGTTCTGCCGTCCATGTCGCGACCCGCGCAACGTCCGTTGGACGTTTCTCAATGGGATCAGGTGCTGGAACTCGTTGCCACTCAGCGCGATGATGCGCGGCTGTTGCTTGGGCGTGGCGTGCCGAACCTTGAGTATGAGACGCTGCGGGCCGCTGTCAAAAATTCTTGCCAGCCTGCACCGCCATAATGACTTAATGGGATTCAATTACGACAAGCTGAGCGGCAGCCCCGAGCTGCGTCAGCAGGTGGCTCGGCTGGGCGTTACCTCTGGTTGCCTACTGCACCCTGACGACGTGATAGTGACTACCGGGTGCCAAGAGGCGCTGTCTATAGCGCTACGCACCTTAACCCAGCCAGGCGATGTGGTCGCGGTGGATTCCCCAAGCTTTTACGGCACCATGCAAATTCTCAAGGCCATTGGCTTAAAAGCGCTGGAAATCCCCACTGACCCGCAAACCGGTATCAGCTTAGAAGCATTGGAAATGGCGCTAGAGCAGTGGCCTATCCGTGCAATACAGGTGACGCCGACCCACAATAATCCATTGGGCTACACCATGCCCGAGGCGCGAAAGCGGGCGCTTTTTCAGCTAGCCCAGCGGTTTGATGTGGCGATTATCGAAGATGATATCTACGGTGATCTCGCCTATACCAACCCGAGGCCGTGTACGGTGAAGTCGTTCGACGACGATGGGCGCGTGATGCTGTGCAGCGGCTTTTCTAAAACGGTAGGGCCAGGGCTGCGGGTGGGCTGGCTCGCGCCGGGCCGTTATCGTGATCAGGCGCTGCATATGAAGTATGTCTCCACCGGCGCGTCGGCCACGTTACCGCAGCTGGCGGTGGCGGAGTTTGTCGCCAAAGGGCATTACGAGCGCCATCTTCGCTATGTCACCCGTCAGTATCAGCGCCAGCGAGATATTATGATTAGCTGGGTTCAGCGCTATTTCCCGAAGGGGGCGGGCATCAGCTATCCACAGGGGGGCTTTTTGCTATGGGTGGAGCTACCCGCTGCGGTGGACTGCGTGAAGCTTAACGAGCGATTAGCCCAGCGTGCAATTCACGTGGCACCAGGGTCACTGTTTTCAGCTTCTGGAAAATTTCGCCAGTGTCTGCGCTTGAACTATGCGTTTACGCTAACTCCTGAAATCGAAGCGGCCGTGCGTACGGTGGGCGAGTTTGCCACCGAAATGGTAGAAGAAGCCCAGTTGCATGCGGTGGGTACTTCCTAGATTAATTCATCATTCGAGGTGTCCATGCATCGTCATGCTCTTACCTACCGGTCATTCGGAAAGCCGCTTGAAACATTGCACATGGAAACAGCGGAAGTTCCACCCAAGGGCGAGGGCAAGCTCAGAGTGAAGATGTTATGTGCTCCCGTGAATCCATCTGATTTGATTCCAATTAGCGGTGCGTACTCGCATCGTATAATGCTACCCGCTGTCGCTGGCTACGAAGGAGTGGGGCGCGTTATTGATGCACCTAAACAGTATGCCTCTCTGATCGGAAAGCGAGTGCTTCCATTAAGAAGCGAAGGTACTTGGCAGACAGTTCTAGATTGTGATGCGGCACTCGCAATCCCCGTCCCCAAATTCATTCCTGACGCCGTTGCCGCACGAGCTTACATTAACCCCTTGGCTGCCCTGACCATGCTTGGAAACTGGCCTGTCGAGGGAAAGCGTGTACTTCTCAGTGGAGCGGGTTCCAATTGCGCTGACTATCTTGGGGCATGGGCATATCAGCATGGCGCTAGGGAAGTCGTCGGCATATACCGCTCTGAGAGTCGGGTTGCTCGTCTGGAACAGCTCGGTATCAAACCGGTATCTATCCAAGACGCATCGCAGATCTCATATATAGCTCGTGAGTCAGACATGGTGTTTGACGCTTTAGGAGGGCCAATTGCGGCAAAAATATTGCAACGGATGGCACCGGGAACGAGTTTTATCGCTTATGGGCTATTGACGGGGCAGGCAATTCAATTGGATTCCAAACCTTGCGCTCACTATAAAAGGTTTCACCTACGCGATAGCTTGGCCAGAATGTCCGCAGAAACTTGGCAGCAAAAATTTTTGACTGTTTGGGAGCTGTTAACCCAATTTGAGATGCCTGATTATCAAGTGTTCCCAGGTCAGGAATGGAGGCAAGCAGTTGAGAGCGCGCTTCGCCCGACTAGCCAGAAAGTGCTTCTGGACTTATCAACGCTCGGGCGATGACGGTAGCGTTACGTCAAATCCATAAATGGGTTGTAGGCGACTTCCCAATAATGACCTTCTGGGTCGCGGAAGTAGCCTGAATAGCCACCCCAGAACACTTCTTCAGCAGGCTTGATTAGCTCGGCACCTGCGGCAACCGCTTGTTTAAGCACCTGATCAACTGCGTCTTGGCTGGCGACATTGTGCGCAAGGGTGATACCGCTAAAACCACTGGGCGAGTCATCTTGAATGCCGATATCCTTCGCCAGCTCTTTACGCGGGAAAAGTGATAACCAAGCCCCTTCGAGCTTGAAAAATGCGACCCCATCGCTTTCTGTCTCGTGCTCAGGCAGTCCCAAACCTTCACGGTAGAAGCGTATGGCGCGTTGCAGGTCTTGTACACCAAGAGTGATCAAGCTGATTTTTGGTTTCATGCGAATAGGCTCTTTTGGAACCAATAAAAGTGGCTGTATTATCAAAAAATAATGGTGCTTCCCGCCACAGGTGTCAAACGGCCATGATCGATAATCGGCCCGGTTGGCTGGCCTTCGGGAGCGCCCCCTTGGGGTTCAACGCTGACTGCTAAGTCGGCATTAAATAACTGTGCGCGCAGCTCAGCGCTGGGTTGGAGGCGTCGGCTGCCTTGCTCAGGTAGCAGGCCTAGCGAAATAGGTGTGCCATCGGCAATCAACCACAGCTCGCCGGTCTGCTCGTTGCCGACTTGAGTTGGTTGAATCGCTTGTACTATTAACTCACCCCCCTGGGTAGCGCTAATAATCCAGCCTGGCGTGCGCGACTCGTCCTGAACCACGAACACCGCTTCTCCTTCAGGCGGCGAAGTCAGCTCAGCTTGTTGCCACAGAAGGCCCAGCGCGACAGCGATTAACCCAAAACTGGCAGCCATCGCCTGCCAAGCGCCTAAACGCTGCCACCACGGAGTGGTACGCGTCCCCGTCGCATGGGTAATGCGCTGCCAAATCTCTTTTGGTGGCGTTTTAGGATCAAGGCGCTCATTAAACAGCTGTAGATGCTCGCGCCAGTCGTCTACGTCATTACGCACGTCATGGCTGACAGCCAGCAGCGCTTCAAAGCGTGCCTTCTGGTCGCTGTTCAGCACTCCCAGCACGTACTCGCCAGCGGCTAGATGGCGTTCCTCAGGGCTGGTTAAATCCCACTGGTCAGACATGTTTTTAACCTCTCGAGTCCACGGCGAATCCAGCTTTTAACGCTACCCAGTGGCTGGGCTAAGGAGTCGGCCAGTTCGCTGTGGGTTAGCCCCTGAAAGAAGGCCATTTCCATCACCTGGCGCTGCTGGCGGCTAAGCGTGTCTAAACAGTCTTGAAGCTTGCTGTTCTGCTGTGCGCTCATGCTGTCGTCTTCAGGGTCATCGGTGCCAAACAGTGTTTCCAGCAACGGCTCATTAGCGGTTGCATCCTGTGGTTTTTGGCGTCGCAACCAGTCAATACCAATGTTGCGAGTCATCGTTGACAGCCACGTCATCGGTTTAGCCCGCGTTTCATCATATTGGTCGGCAGCGTGCCATATCTTGATAAATACATGTTGTAGGCAGTCCTGTGCAGCGCTCTCGTTTCTGACTATACGCAGCAACTGCGCATACAGATGCGACGATGAGGCACGATAGAGGCGTTCGAGGGCCTGGCGATTGCCATGCGCACAGCCATTGAGCTGGTCAATCAGGTATTGATGACGTTGAGTCGCGTCTAACATTCAGGCATCTCTGCAGAACGAACCGATCCACCAGTCTTGGCGAGTCGCGCGTTGAAGGCAAGCGTACTAGTGGCGATCAGCATAAAATTATTATGGGTAACGATGCATCCATATTGATATTAGGCACGTAAACCTTACTGAGCCTGCATTAACGAGGCCTTTAATTACAATCAGGAGATGCCAATATGAAACTTAAACTTCTTGCTGCAAGCCTTTGTGCGACGGCTTTATGGACAGGCGCCGCGATGGCTGACCATGGCGCAACGACGGTGGGCGGCGCTAGTATGCTTCCTGAGCGTAATATCATTGAGAACGCCGTTAACTCTGGTGATCATAAAACATTAGTTGCAGCAGTGCAGGCGGCTGAGCTGGTCGATGTGCTACAGGGCGAAGGTCCCTTTACTGTATTTGCCCCAACGGATGAAGCCTTCGCGGCTCTGCCTGCCGGGACAGTAGAGGCTTTGCTACAACCAGAAAATATAGAGCAACTCCAAACAGTTCTTACCTACCATGTGGTGCCTGGCAATCTCAATCGCGACGCGCTGTGGGAAGAAGTGATGGAGAAAGATGGCACCGTCGCGTTCCAAACAGTACAGGGCGAATACCTTACCGTGGTGCGTAACGGCAATAACCTGATGGTCATGGATGCCCAAGGTAACGGCGCTAACATTACCGTTATTGATGTGGCTCAGTCTAACGGCGTCATTCACGTTATCGATAGCGTTTTGATGCCCTAATGATCTGAATCTAACGACAATCAACGGTTACTCATAACGTGACCGGCAATCCCGCCGCTTTGTATAGCTAATCGGCGGGATTGTGGTTTCTTGACGGTCGTGTAAATGACTCGCGGGCAAGCGCTGCTTGGCGGCGTGTGACGCACATTGTGGAATGGTCATTAATGAGCCCCATCGCCTGCATAAACGCGAACGCGGTTGTTGGGCCCACAAACTTCCAGCCACGCTTTTTGAGAGACTTGGCTAGCGCTGTAGATGCTGACGAGGTCGTTTGTGTCTGCGGTTCTGTTAACGCATCTGATGATGGCTCAAACCCCCAGAAAAACGCGGCAAGCGACCCCTCCTGTTCAATCATTTCCAATGCGCGCTGCGCGTTATTAATGACGGCTTCGATTTTTCCGCGGTGGCGGATAATGCCTGCGTCCTGCAGCAAGCGCTGCACGTCGTCTTCGTTAAAGCGGGCGACTTGATAAATGTCGAAATGAAAAAAGGCCGCGCGAAAGTTCTCGCGCTTGTTAAGAATGGTGCGCCAGCTCAAGCCTGATTGAAAACTTTCCAAGCACAGCTTCTCAAACAGCCGCTGGTCGTTGTCGATCGGAAATCCCCATTCATTGTCATGGTAGGGAAGAAACTCGGGCGCACCGCCACACCATGCGCAGCGTGGGCGCCCATCGGGGGCGATAAACTCGTTAACCATCAGCGTTCACCTGTTAATCAAACCATTCTCGAGCGCTCGCCCTTACACGGCGAGATTGTTCAGGCGTACCTCCAATTGCTCCAAACGTTGTTTCAGTAGCCCTGGAAAGCGGGCATACCAGGTTTGATTGAGCGGGGAAGGGTGCGGCAGTGGGTAGAGTGTAAAGGTTTGCGCTTCGCCCCGGTCATCCTCCAGCGTCACCTCAATACTGCTTTCAAAGCGATTCTCTTGCTTCCAGAAGGCTTCCAGTCTATCGCGCTCCTCTTTTGAGCGGTCGATACCGAACCACAAGAAGGCTTCGCGCCCTAGCGTAATCAGCGTCCGTCCTTCCCAGCGTGAGATCAGAACCTCGTTCATAAGCCCGTGAAAGTGGCGCTTGACCTTCATCGACCACGCCTTATTGCCCACGGGCTTGTAGGGCACGGTGTTAATCCAGAAAAAGTGCTCACCCACCGCTTTTGATGTTTCAAAATCCGGCATTTTCTCGCCGTAGAGCTGTTCGTAAAGCGCTTTTCTGACTAACTGGCCACCGGCACCGATAAAGGGCTCGCCATGACGCACCTCATCGCGGCCAGGGTCGCGTCCGAAAAAGCCGATGCGCAGGTTCGGCTTGCCAAGCCCGATGATCGGCTTCAACGGATCGCGTCCGAAGCGCTCGTAGATTTCAATATCGATCCCTTCAATCTCTGCTGCCAGGCTCTTGAATCTCTCCTGCTGACGTGGGGTCAGTGACATATTGCCTCCTCCTTGTTGCCGCTGAGCGCTTGGTTCAATCAAACCATTCTTGAGCGGTACGCCATAGGCACATGCCGATGAAATAAGCGGATGCAATGGCCCATCCCCAGAACGCCCAGGCCGGCTGCTCGGGGCTGGAGAGCAACAGCGACGTGACGCATGCACACCACATTAGCGTGACGGCGATATTAAGCGGCATAAACAGACGCACCCGGAAAGGATGCAGAAACTTCATTTTTGTCACGGTGAGGATGGCTAGCAATACGACCGTGGCAAACGTGATGAACGGTGAGAGATCGAGAATATAGAAATAGGCGGCGGCGATATTCCAGGCTGCAGGAAAACCCACGAAGTAATTATCCTGACTTTTCATGCCCACGTTGCAGAAACAGAACATCGACGACAGCAGAATGATGAACACCGACAGCAGCGCAAAATAAGACGGCAATTCAACAAAGAAGTAGATAAACAGGGCGGGAATAAAGGCCCAGGTCAGGTAATCGATCACCATATCTAGGGTCGAACCGTCGAAATGGGGCAGGATGGCCTTCACTTCGTATTTACGGGCGAGTGCGCCATCGACACCATCCACCATCATCGCAGCGCCTAACCAGAGCAGGCAGGCGATCGGATCGTTGTCGATCAGCGACAGCAACGCCATCGTGCCAAGTAGCACTCCACTTGCCGTAAATGCGTGTACGCTCCATGCTTTGCATCGCGATGCGTGTGAGCCTGCTTGCGAAGAGAGCGGTTGAGCCACATTAACCCCGTTGAGAACATCGTGTTCTACTGTTGTTTGGTGTATGAATAAGTGTTTAAGTCGCTACATTACTATAAGTAGGCACCTAGAGAATACGCAGGCATGCTATCTAAGGAAGATTCCTGATGACTATCGTTCGTGCAGCAAACATTAATGACCAGGATGCCTTAACCGAGCTTTTGGATGGCTATCGTCAGTTTTATCAGCAGCCGAGTGATATACAGGCCGCTCGTGAATTTTTAAACCAACGGATGGGATTAGGCGATTCCTTCATTTTGGTAAGTGAAACCAGTGAAGGCACGCTCTCTGGCTTCGTGCAGCTTTACCCCGGTGTTTCTACGGTAGGCTTGAATGCGCGCTGGACGTTAAATGATCTGTTTGTATCACCCGATTGCCGCGAGAAAGGTACCGGTAGGGCGCTGATGAATGCCGCTACCCAGCTTGCTCGCGATCATGGCGTGCCACGCCTGATATTGATGACGCAGGTGGAGAACGAGCGAGCCCAACATCTTTATGAATCGTTGGGCTGGCAGCGCAATACGGCGTTTTACGGCTACCTATTAGACATCAAGTAATCATTATGGAGTTGTCTTAACCAAGCCACGGTGGGGTGATGACCTTAGCCGGTTCACGCTGCATGATGATCTTACCGTGGCGGACTGAAAGCAGTACTTCGCCTTGAGTGCGTAGCACGCTGTAGTCGTCCTCGCCCTCCAGCAGGTTGAAGCTGGCGGGCTTGCCCACTTCTATGCCATAGCGGTCTTCAATATTCATCGTGCGGGCGCTGTTATCAGTAATCAATGACAGCGCTTGGCTAAAGTCTTGGTAGCCCATCATCTGGCAGATATGCAGGCCGAAATCCAGCGTGCGCAAAAGTTTACCGTTACCCAGCGAGTACCAGGGGTCAAAGATAGAGTCTTCGGCAAAGCAGACGTTAATGCCCGCTGCGTTTAACTCTTTTACGCGGGTCACGCCGCGTCGTTTCGGGTAGGTATCGAAGCGACCCTGCAGGTGAATACTTTCGGTCGGGCAGGAAATAAAGTTGATACCCGAACGCTTGAGTAGCAAAAACAGTTTAGAGCAGTAGGCGTTGTCGTAAGAGTGCATCGCCGTGGTGTGGCTGGCGGTAACGCGGCTGCCTAAATCGTTAAACAGTGCTTCGCAGGCGAGCACTTCGAGAAAGCGTGAGTTGGGGTCATCAATTTCATCGCAGTGCACGTCCACCAAGCGGTCATATTTAATCGCTAGTTCAATCACCCGCTTCATCGAGGCGACGCCAAGCTCACGGGTATATTCAAAGTGGGGAATGCCGCCCACCACGTCAGCGCCTATCTCCAGCGCCTCTTCCATCAGCCTGTCGCCGCCGGGGTAAGAAAGTAGCCCATCCTGAGGGAAGGCCACTACCTGAATGTCGATTTTGTCCTTCAGCTCATCGCGCAAGGCGCACAGCGTTTTTATTCCTACTAAGCTAGGGTCGCTGGTGTCGGCATGGGTGCGCACAAACTGAACGCCGTTGCCAACCAGTAAGTTAAGCGTTTTTAGCACGCGCTCGCGAATATCCGCCTCTGTGAGCATGGGTTTTCGTTCGCCCCAGCGCTCAATGCCTTCAAACAGCGTGCCGCTTTGATTCCAGTTGGGCTCGCCCGCCGTAAGAGCCGCGTCCAAATGGATATGGGGCTCGATAAACGGTGCGCAAATAAGTTTGCCGCCAGCATCTATCTGCCCTTCACTTGGCATTTGCGGTGCATCTTGGGCAGTAATTGCGCTAAACGAACCGTTGTCTATTTCAAGGCGGTATAGCTCGGGGCGCTGGCGTAGGCGGGCGTTAATGATTTGCATAAAAGAACTCACTCATGGCTTAGCTGTCGAGGGGAGGCTATCGCTCAGCGTAGCGTGGTTTAAACGAAGCAGCACGGCGTAGCTTCCTGCTGCCACTACAACTCCCACCAACGGCGGCAGTAGTGGTGAGAAATAGGCTGCCCCGGCACCTAGCGCGTAGGCCGCAAGCCCACGGCGATTGAAGTCGGGGAGCCGAGCTTTATCGAGCGAGGGATAGTGACCTTTATGTTTGAGCCAGAAATCCGCCATGATCACGCCGCCCATCGGCGGAATAAAGGTGCCAAGCAGAACCAAAAAGGGGATGAGGAGGTTATACATTCCGCCGACGGCTAATACGGTTCCAATGACCGCACCGCCTACCGTCACCAAACGACGTTTCTCGGTACGCAGCAAATTGCAGCCTGCGACGGCGAAGTTATAGATCGTGTTGTCCTGAGTGGTCCAAATATTCAGAAACAGCATGAGTACCGCGATGGTGACAAATCCTTGGGCGATCAGCACATCGACGATATCCGCCTGCTGATAAATCATGGTGCCCAGCGCACCGGTGAGTACCATTAAGCCATTGCCGATAAAAAATGCCGCTAAGGTCGCAATGACGGCAGTTTTGGGGGTTTTAGCGAAACGACTCCAGTTGGTGGCCTGGGTGCCGCCACTGATAAACGTTCCGATAATGACGGTAATGGCGGCTGCTATGCTCATGCTTTCCGTCGGCGTTTGCTGACTTAATCCCGCGATGCCTCTTACATCAACCAGCCCGGTGAATAGGCTCATCAAAATAAACAGCATCATCGCCGGCACCGCGAAACGCGAAAGCCAGTCCATTCCTTTGTAGCCGATCATGGCGGTTACGCAGAAACCCAACCCAAATAGCACCATTAAGGGGATTTCCAACCATTCAGGCATCCCAGTGGTGCGTACTAACACTAACGCAATCGTAGCGGTGCCCCAGGCGTACCAGCCAATTTGAGTGAAACCAAGAATGAAGTCGGAGAGTTTGCTGCCTTTCTCGCCAAAGCAGAAGCGCCCCATTAGGACGGAGTTAAGCCCGCTTTTACAGGCGATATAAGCAAGCGTTGCTGCATAAGCACCCAGCAGTAAATTGCCTATCAGGATGATCCATAGCAGCTGGCCAATAGGAAAGGCTTGGCCCAGCGTGCCGCCAGCCCACATGGTGGCGGTGAAGAAGGTGAAACCCAACAAAATCATGGCGGTTGAAAATAGCCCTTTACGGGCATGGGTAGGAACTTCGCTGAGCGGATAGTCAGAGTGGTTCATGGCGGTGTACCCCGAAGTAAGTCCACAGCCTGTTAGCTGCTGGCTATATACGAAGCAAAAGCCGTGCCAAAGCGTCGATTCCTTAGTGCTAGTGGCCGCTGCGTTTAAAGACTTGCATCACGCTCCCATATAACCATGGCTTCTAAGCCATGAGAAGGGCTGTTAGTAAGTACGAGTCGAGCGTGCTGGCGCTTTGTCAGCTCGGCCACAATTGATAATCCTAGCCCGCTACCTGTAATGCTCTGATCAGTGGCTCTGCGAAACCGCTCAGTGACTTTATCGAGTAAGTGCTCAGCAAGCCCCGGCCCCGTATCGCGGACAATAAGGTGTGGCGATGAATTTGAATACACTAGCTCCACTTCGATAGAGCCTCCCGCTGGTGTGTAGCGAAGTGCGTTATCTAAGAGATTACGAAACAGAATTTCGACCTCTGTTTTATCAGCATATATTTCTAAACGCGTTAGACCCTTTAACGCCAAGTGTTGCTGCTTGGCCTCCACCAGCGGCCATAGCTCGGCGATTAATTCGGCAACGAGAGGGTAGAGATCAATAGCGGTTGATGGGCTGGTCGTTAATCGATCCAGGCGCGCCAAGATAAGTAGCTGCTCCACCACTCGTTGAAGTCGTTCAACACCAATATAGGCTTTTTGTAATGATTGTTGCTCGCCAGCCTGAGCGTTATCCAGATGAATACGTAACGCCGCGAGCGGCGTGCGCATTTCATGAGCGGCATCAGCCGTAAAGCGTCGTTCGCGTTCGAGTGTTTCTGCGAGCCTGGTAATGAAGCCGTTTAAGGATTGATGAAGGCCTTTCAGTTCTTTCGGGACATGACCGTCAAGTTGACGTAAATCACGCGCATTGCGCTGCTTAACTTGGCCGGAAAGAGCGCTGATCGGACTAAGACCACGCCGGATAATACGGCTGATAAACCATAATAAGATGGGGAATAGAGCCAACATCGGCAATAGGTTGTTCCAGGTAATGCGCTCAACCACTGCATCATGAAAGGTACTTTGTAAACCCATACTAATCCAGGTATCGCTAGCAACGTCGAACATGCTGAAAACTCGCCAGCGCTGTCCATCGTATGCTTCCCAACGATAGCCTTCTTGGCTGGGCGAAGGAAAAGGGCCGGCATCATTCCACCTGCCGCCTAACAGGCTGGGTGAGCCATCAGCATTCCAGAAACCTAGAACGAGCTTTAGCTCCTCTTCATGATAAAGCTTGGCCGAGGCGCTATCGATGGCGGGTGATTCCACTGCCTTGCCGTCTTGGTACAGCTGAGCAGCATGCCCTGGAAGGCTCATGCGTGACGCCATGCGAGCATAGTCGTCGGCTGAAGCATCAGGATTAAGTTGTCCCGCCACAATGCGGCTATGCAAACTTAGCTGCGTGTCGAGTATTTCTTCTAACTCATGATCAGTAATTAAGTAGGCTGCCGTCACCGCGATTCCTCCGGCAACCGCTAAAGCGAGTGCTAACGCGAGTACTAAATAACGCCGAATAGAAGTCATGTTGCGCTGCTATCAAGGCGGTAGCCGATACCACGCACATTAATGATCAGATGCTTTGTGAGCTTTTTACGCAAATGGTGGATGTGCACCTCAACAGCATTAGATTCCACTTCATCTTCCCAGCCGTAGAGCAGGCTTTCCAGACGTGGTCGAGATAAAACTCTGTCGGCATGGCGTGCAAGCTCTAAGAGCAACGCATATTCTCGTCGCCCCAGCTTTACCTCTTCGCCGTGCCAGTGTACGCAGTGCTGCGCTTCGTCGATACACAGTTTGCCTACCGTTAGTGCCTGAGAAGCACGCCCTTCAGAACGCCGCGTTATTACCCGTAATCGCGCTAATAATTCATGCAAATCAAACGGCTTTAGGACGTAGTCATCAGCGCCCGCATCTAACCCACGAATACGATCCTCGATGGCGTCGCGCGCAGTCAGAATAAGAATGGGCAGCGTTGACTGCTTGCGCAGAAGGTGAAGAACTTGCATGCCGTCCATATCGGGTAACCCAAGGTCCAAAACGATAACGCTGAATGCCTCGCTACTAATGGCGCTAATCGATTCATGCCCATTTTTAAACCAGTCGACGGTATAGCCCTCTCGCTCCAGAGCCGTCTTAATACCGTCACCTAGTAGCGGATCATCCTCGATCAACAGTAACCGCATGTGTCTTCCTCTATAGCCTGTGCGCATATAGTCGCTTTCGAAACTTAAGCCTTCCTTAACACTATCTATTTTCACCAAATAAAAATTATTTTATGTGCCATTTTCAACGCTTAACTGTTCGTTAAGTTATTGCGCTCAAGCTAGCCGCCTATGAATGAGTAAACTTTTTTACTTCCATTCAGCGTCATCTAGACTTTATGGAGTGCCGTTATATGTTGTTACTCACACGTATTAGAACAAATCCCTTTTTAAAAACACAGGCACGGAAACTAGAAAAGTGTTTTAAGCGTTTATTGCTTGCTGGCCTGCGTCATACGCTCAAAGCACCAGCAGCAGAAACCGTTGATAGTTTGAAAGACATCAACAGCATTTTGATTATTCGTCCCAATTTTCGTCTCGGAAATGCACTCATTAGCACGCCTGTTATTGATGCGCTCCGGGAGCGGTTCCCCTCAGCACGCATTGACTATCTGGCAACAGATAAAACACTACCTCTGCTTCAGCAACGTCCTGTCGATAATTTTTATTCTTTGTCGCGAACCGCCATTCTAAGGCCTTGGCAGTGCCTGTCATTATTGCGCCTGCTGCGGTCAAAACGCTACGACCTGGCGGTACAAGTAAGCGCCGGGTCAACAACGGGCTTTATCGCGACGCGGTTCATTCATGCACGGTACAGCATGGGCGCGGGAAAAGGTAAGCATCGCCGGTATAGCGTTGAAGCAGAAGCAGGCGGCACCCATACCTACGATGCCGTTACCAGTTTGGCGAAGGCGCTGGGTGTCGATTGCCGTAATCGGCCTCTGTTACAGCTAGCGCCACAAGAGCGCGAACATGCCTTAGTGCAGCTAAGCGAACTTTTTGTATTAAAGCAGAGCCCTCGGAGCGACAAAGATTTCGTTGCTTTATTTGTAGGAGGGCACCAAAAGAAGCGGTGGCCGTTAACATACTGGCTGACGTTGCTGGACGCGTTAGAAACGTTAGAGCGACATTACGTGGTTTTTCTGGGCCCTGAAGAGTTTAGGTTTTCACAGGCACTTCAACAGCGATTAGCCACTTCTAAACAGGGTGTTCTGTGTCAGCCACGCCCGATACGTGAGTTTGCCGCCATGTTGGAGCGAGCTTGCGTACTGGTAACGCCAGACTCAGGGCCTATGCACTTAGCCGCTGCTCTCGATGTACCAACGATTTCACTTGTGCGTGTACGAGGATCTCTGGCGTTCATACCACGAGAGCCGTACGACACCATGCTATGGCAACCGGATGTAAGTACGGTGCTGCGCGCTATTCAATCAATAGCAACTGTTCTGCCGGACAGCCCACGCTTCACTCAGTGGCAAGCTGCTTAATGAATGCTGATCGATTTTGTAAGCATGTTTATTTTCGGAGATTGTTCTTTGGAAACGTCAGTTACATCTTCTAAAGCTAACGGCAGTGGATATAAACGAATTTTTCGTGCGTTTGTTAATGCCATGTCGGGTATCCATTTTTGCTGGACTAACGAGGCAGCCTTTAGGCAAGAAGTTTTGCTAAGCGCTGTTCTTTATCCGTTGATATTTATGTTTGATATCAGCTCGGTTGAAAAAGCATTGCTGTTTGCATCGCTTTCCTTTGTGCTTATTGTTGAACTTCTTAATTCAGCGATTGAAGCGACGATAGACCGCATTGGGCTTGAGCATAATGTGCTAAGCGGCCGCGCTAAAGATATGGGCGCATCCGCCGTGCTTATGGCTATTATGATGACGGTAGGAGTATGGCTGTGCGTCTTGATCGGATAAGCTTTCCTGCCAGGATAGGTTTTTCGTGGCTTTTATTTTTTGTTTTCATGTCTGTGTTCAGTATGGTCGACGTTGACTTTAAAGTAGCTGATATTATCTATGCGTTAGAAGACCATCGTTGGAGTCTTCAAAGCAGTTTCATCGCTCAGGACGTTATTCATCAAGGCGGTAAAACGTTAAGTCTTTGTCTTGGTATTGCCGTGCTGTGCTTATTATCCATCAGTGTTTTACGCACAGAGTGGCGGAATCTTCGCCGTCCTTTGCTTTATCTTTTTTTGGCCACGTTGCTGTCAACATTAGCCGTGTCAGTGTTGAAGCATACCATCAGCATGGAATGCCCCTGGGATTTGTCCCGCTATGGCGGTGCCGCCAACTTTGTGGGCCTGCTAGACAAACGTCCTGCTTTCATGGCTGCTTCGGCTTGCTTTCCTGCAGGGCATGCCAGCGCGGGCTATGCATGGATTTCGCTGTACTTTTTCTTCGCGGCAATAAAGCCCGAATGGCGGTGGAAAGGCCTTGCTTTCGGGCTGGCGATGGGAGGCATCTTCGGCGTTGGACAACAGTTGCGAGGCGCTCATTTCCTTTCTCATGACCTATGGACAGTGATGATTTGTTGGACGGTCAGTTTTGCAATGGCTCACGTGATGTTGACTGGCAGCGCATTGCGTCATAAATATCAACCTACCGGGCATGCGCTATGAATAAATATATAGTATTGGCAGGCCAAAGAAGTAAGCAGGTGATTAACTATCGCCCACGTTTGAGTCCTGAAGCGCTAACGCTAGCGGTCGTCTTGCTTTTTACTCTTTTTTATAACCTTTCTTTTTGGCAGGAAGTATTCAGTGATTATGCCCTGAATGACTGGCGCTCATGGGGTAATGTTGCTGGCCTTTTTGTTGTGTTAACGAGCTTGCAATATGTTGTGTTTGTTGTTTTGGCATTTCGATTATCGGTTAAGTTGCTGCTTTCTATACTGGTAATAATTGCCTCTTGTGTCAGCTATTTTACAGGCAACTACGGCACCTATTTTGACACATCAATGATAGATAATGTGCTGCAGACCGATATGCAGGAAGCACGAGAGCTTTTTACCGCCGGTTTCTTTATGCATTTGCTAACCTTTGGCGTGTTTCCCATTGCCATTATCTGGCGCGTTCAAATAATAAAAACATCGCTGGCAACGTCTATTGTTCGGCATCTTAGCTATATGTTGATGGGTTTAGTGTTTCTGATAGTTTCTGTTTTTATGGCGTATCAAGGGCTTTCTTCACTCATGCGTAACGATAAGGCGCTGCGGTATTTAGTGACGCCAGGTAATTATATTGTTTCCATGGCGCAAGTGCTGGCCAGTAGCGGCCCCATTACGGATACACCACGGCTTCCGGTAGGCATTGATGCCACGATGGTGGCCCACCCGGGAGAAAAGCCGATGCTGCTAGTGATCGTGGTAGGTGAAACGGTACGAGCGGCAAACTGGGGCCTAAACGGCTATGAACGCCAAACAACGCCTATGTTGGATCAGCAGGCGGCGCTGGTTAATTTTCCTAACATGGTTTCATGCGGGACAAGTACGGCGGCGTCCTTGCCCTGCATGTTTTCCGAACGTGGCCACGATAACTATGACAAGGCCTACGCCCAGCAGCATGAGTCATTGCTGGATGTGTTAAAACACGCAGGCCTGGACGTCACGTGGCTAGATAATCAGTCAGGCTGTAAAGGCGTTTGTGATGGCGTCACGTCCACAACGCTGGCATCCGATGATTATCCTGCGCTGTGTGATGAAGGACGCTGCTTGGATGAAGCACTGGTTGAGGCGCTAAGCCGTCAGATTGAGACGGTGCCAAGTAATAGTAAGGTTGTTGTGCTGCATCAGCTAGGCAATCATGGGCCGAGTTATTACCAGCGCTATCCGTCCGCGTTTGAGTATTACACGCCCACATGCATGACTTCTGATTTGTCACAGTGTTCGCAGGCATCTATTACCAATAGCTACGATAATTCGCTGCGCTATACCGATAGCGTGCTGAGCCAGGTGATCGACACCTTATCTGAGCAGTCAGGCTATGAGGCTGCCATGATTTATGTCTCTGATCATGGCGAGTCACTGGGCGAAAAAGGCCTGTATCTACACGGTATTCCCTATTCGATCGCACCGGATGAGCAAACGAGAGTGCCTATGGTGTGGTGGCTTTCTCCTGCAATGGCAAGGCGCCAACAGATAGATACGACGTGTTTGGGCCAGGTCGCGGCAAATCCCGCATCACATGACAATTTTTTTCACAGCGTGCTTGGCTTACTTGACGTAACGACTGATGTTTATCAGCAGGGGCTAGACATCAGCCAGCCATGTCGTGAGTCGCACGCCGTTAGCAGTTAATATACTAGTTAATAGAGCGTAGTAACTAGAGCGTAGTGAATAGTTAACGGTGCTTAAGTGATCGTTAAGTATTTAGGCAGCATGATGTCTCCACTCTCTTCGAGATGGGATATATCGACATGCATACGACGCTTTTAGCTAGGTCCAGATTGTTCTTGCTGGGGCAGCGATGGCCAAAGCTCGCGAGTCTGATACGTGGCCAGAGTAGTGATGAGGGTGATGATGCTCGTTATTATTGGCAGCTTTCTATATCCACGAGTATTAGCTTCGTTATTCTACTAGCTTCGCTGCCTTGGCTGTTTATCAGCGGGCCGGTTGAGGCAATCCTGGCAATATTCAGCGCCCTGACCGGGGCCACTGCGCAGCTTTTGAGGTTTTACGCGCGTGGAACACGTGGGCTTGGCGCCCACGTGAGCATAGATGACGAATTTATAGGTGCGCTGGAGGCATTAGGAGTAGCGGGAATCGGGGCACTAATAATGTTATATCTGCTGGTTTAGCGCTTCCACAACTTCGTCGATCTGCATCGCTAGGCTCTGCAGGCCACCACCGGAGAGATACCAGAGAGCGGGCGTGAGGAGTACGATTTTCGTGTCGGCTCCAGCGGCGTCAAGCGCTTGCGCGAGTGCTTCTGCGTCAGCGGGCTCTTCGCCAATCGCCGCGCTGCGGTCAATCACCAGCACCACGTCTGGGGCAATCTCGGCAATCGCGTCAGGGGTAAGCGGCGTGAAGGTACGAGTGCCGCGCGTTTCACTGGTCACGCTATCGGGCATCTCAAGGGCTGCAACGCCCAATACCTCATGCACTATCGGATGTTGATTAAGCATCAAGTGGCCGCCGTTGTGTGTTACCACCAGCGTGCGAGGGGCGTCACTTAACGCTTCGCGCTGAGTTTCAATGCTGGCGTGTAGCGCTTCAAGGGCTTCTTCGGCGCGCGCTTCGGCGTCTATCTTACTGGCAACCTGGCGAACATTTTCATCGAAGGATGCCAGGTAATCATCATTTTGTAAGCTGGTATTCAGCAGCGGAGCGATCTCTGCCAACTCGGCTTCCCAGTCGCTTTGGCGGCCGGTATAAAGAATCAAGCTCGGTTCGCTTTGTGCAATGGCTTCAAGGTCGGGACTTTTTAGTCCGCCTAAGTCGATATATGCATCGCCGCTATAGGTCGATAAATAATCAGGCAGGATCTGCTTGGGAATGCCGACTACCTGCTCACTGGCGCCTAGCGCATCCAGTGTGTCTAGGCTGCCTAGATCAAATGTGGCAATGCGCTGATCGGCAGTAGCGGCGGCGGCAACTGAGCAAAGCAGCGTTGCCGCGAGCGTTTTTGTAAAAGCTGGAGAGAAAAGCGGAGACATCATCAGGCTTCCTTTATGAGAAAATTTATAAGAAAAAATTGCATATGCGATAGTTTCTCATTTTCTCAAGAATGCCGTACTTTGTCGCTATTTGTTGAAGGAACGGAGTGTTGCAATAAGTGCCACCGCCCTTGAACGATGCTGGCGGTGGCGCTGGGTAACGTGAGTTGCTTTAGCTTGCGACCTGGAAAGGGTTGCGCGGATCGTTATCCCAGGCCAGGAAGGGTTGGCCGGTTTCTTGAGGCACCATGGTGATACAGTTTTCTACCGGGCAGGTGATCTGGCACAGGTTGCAGCCCACGCATTCATCTTCAATCACCTCGTAGCGGCGGGCACCGTCTTGCTCGACTAGCTTAGCAATCGACTGATGCGACGTGTCTTCGCAGGCGATATAGCAACGGCCGCACTCAATGCACAAGTCCTGGTCGATCTGGGCAATGGTTTTGAAGTTAATATCCAGATGTTTCCAGTCAGTGGTTTGCGGTATCGCCTTGCGGGAAAACGCCTCAATCGAGTCGTAGCCTTTTTCCCCCATCCAACGCGAAAGGCCGTCCTTCATCTCTTCTACAATCCGAAAACCGTTGAGCATTGCCGCGGTACATACCTGAACGCTGCCCGCGCCCAGGGCGATAAACTCCGCCGCATCCCGCCAGTTTGAAATACCGCCAATGCCGGAAATGGGCAGCGTGGGGGTCGCCGGGTCGCGGGCAATTTCAGCCACCATGTTCATGGCGATAGGCTTCACGGCACTGCCGCAGTAGCCACCGTGAGTGCTTTGATGGCCCACCGTCGGCTTGGCGACCATGGCATCAAGGTCAATGCTGGTAATGGAGTTAATGGTGTTGATCAACGATACCGCATCAGCACCGCCGCGCAGCGCTGCCTGGGCGCCCACGCGAATATCGGTAATGTTGGGCGTCAGCTTCACAATCACCGGTTTGGAGTAGTGCTTCTTGCACCAGTAGGTGACTTTCTCGATTAGATCCGGGTTTTGGCCTACCGCTGCGCCCATGCCGCGCTCCGGCATGCCGTGGGGGCAGCCCAGATTAAGTTCGATGCCGTCTGCGCCGGTCGCTTCCACAAGCGGCAAAATATACGCCCAGGCCTCTTCATTACACGGCACCATGATGGAAACGATCAGCGCCCGGTCGGGCCAATCCTTCTTCACCTGAGTGATCTCTTGCAGGTTGATCTCCAGCGAACGGTCGGTAATCAGCTCAATGTTGTTAAAGCCGATCACCTCGCGATTTTTGCCGTAATGCGCTGAATAGCGCGAAGAAACGTTGACCGCCGCCGGCTCTTCACCGAGGGTTTTCCATACTACGCCGCCCCAGCCCGCCTCATAGGCGCGTACGACGTTGTAAGCTTTGTCGGTAGGCGGGGCGGAGGCCAGCCAGAACGGGTTGGGGGCTTTAATGCCCGCAAAGTTAACCGATAAATCGACGCCGTTAACGATCCTATCGCCGCTGTTTTTCTTGCCTGGAAAAGAGAGGGAAGTGAAAGGTGTCGTGTTCATGCGGCCTCCTGCTTAGCGGCAAGCGCTTGATGAATGGCGTGAGCGGCCAATTTGCCGTGCTGCACGGCTTGAACGGTGAGGTCCTGGCCGGGTTTTACGCAGTCGCCGCCCGCATAAACATTGGGTAAAGAGGTGCGAAACATCTCATCGACATGGATGCGCTCGCCGTCTCGATCAAGTTCGCTAGCGGTGGTGTCGCGTAGGCTTTTGCCTTCAAAACCTTGACCAATCGCCGTGAAAATTGCATCGGCGGCAATCTCAAACGTTTCGCCCGTCGATGTGAGGCGGCCCGCTTGCTCAACGGTGTTGGCAAAGCGCATTCCCGCGACCCGCCCTTGGGTATCCAGCAAAATTTCATCGGGCTGTGCCCAGGTCACTAAGCGCACGCCGTTGGCCTTGGCGATGTCCTGTTCGTGATCGGTAGCCGACATCGCGTCAACGCCGCGGCGGTACACCAGCGTGACCTCGGTGGCGCCTAAGCGAGCCATTTGGGTGGCCATATCAATGGCGGTATTGCCCGCGCCGATGACGATGCAGCGTTTGGAGACGGGCAGGCTGCCCAGATCAGTGGCTTGGCGCAACGTTTTTATGTACTCAACCGCGGGCATTAAACCGGGTGCTTCTTCGCCGGTGAGACCTAAAGCGCGGCTGGCACTCAGGCCTAAGCCGAGAAACACGCTATCGTATTGCTGATGGAGCGTGGCCAGTTCGAGATTGTCGCCCAGGCGCTGGCCGTACTGGATGTCGATGCCGCCAATCTCGAGTAAAAAAGCGACTTCCTTGTGCGCAAAGTCATCGGTCATTTTATAGCGGGCAATGCCGTACTCGTTCAGCCCGCCGGGTTTTTGTTCAGCTTCAAAGATCGTTACCTGATGGCCTAACATGGCTAAACGGTGCGCACAGGATAAACCTGCCGGCCCGGCGCCTACCACGGCGATATGACGACCGGTGGTGGCCGCGCGCTTGAACGGGTGGTGTTCGAACTGCATGTGATCGGTGGCATGACGCTGTAAAAGACCAATTAATACGGGCTGGCACTCGGCATCGTGATTGCGCACGCAGCTACGCTCGCAGAGTATCTCAGTGGGGCACACGCGAGCACAGCTGCCGCCCAGAATATTAGCTTCCAGAATCGTTTCAGCCGCGCCGTTGATATTGCTGTCACTGATTTGGCGAATAAAGCTGGGGATGTCGATATCCGACGGGCACGCCTCAACGCAGGGCGCGTCATAGCAGTAGAGACAGCGCTGGCTTTCGATTATCGCCTGGCGCTGGGTGAGCGGCGGATGAAGATCGCTAAAGTTGTTAGCCAGCGTTTGTGGGTCGTAGGTGCCGACCTCTTTTGCGCTGGGCAGGTAGTCCAGTGGATTGGTCACGGTGTTACTCCCATTCTTTCGGCTTTTTTGCTTTTTATTGGCTGACTTTTAGCGCTTTACGGCAACCGGTGTATTCAACTCCGCACGTTTGGCCAGCAGCTCGAATACACCGGGGTAGGCGGGGCGTTTTAGGTAGCGGCCCGCACCGCGTTCAGCGTGTAGCTCGCCATCCCGCCATACCCATTTCCCTTGGCTAATCGTGTGGCGGGCGATACCGCGGACTGTTTTACCCTCGAAGATGTTGAAGTCGACGTTCTGGTGATGGGTTTTGGCGGAGATGGTGCGGGTGCCGTTGGGATCCCACACCACGATATCGGCGTCGGCACCGACTTGAATGGCACCCTTGCGTGGGTAGAGATTGAAAATCTTGGCGGTGTTGGTCGAGGTGATGGCGACAAATTCCTGGGGCGAAAGTCGGCCGGTGTTAACGCCTTCATCCCAAAGCACCGCCAGCCGGTCTTCGACACCGGCGGTGCCGTTGGGTATTTTGGTGAAGTCATCCTTGCCGGCCGCTTTTTGCTCCTCGCAGAAACAGCAGTGGTCGGTGGCGGTCGTTTGTAGATTGCCGGACTGCAGGCCGTGCCAAAGTGCTTCCTGGTGGCCTTTAGGCCGGAAGGGGGGGCTCATCACGTGGGCCGCTGCGGTTGCCCAGTCCGCGTGTTGGTAGACGCTGTCATCAATCAGCAAATGGCCTGCCAAACACTCGCCAAACACCTGATGACCCTGCTGGCGGGCGTAGGCAATTTCATCCACCGCATCTTTCGTAGAAACATGCACCAGGTAAACCGGCGCGCCTAGCGTGCTGGCAATACGAATCGCGCGGCTGGCGGCTTCGCCTTCTACTTGAGGCGGGCGAGAAAGCGGGTGCGCCTCCGGCCCCGTAATGCCTTGAGCGAGCAATTTTTGCTGCATGTGGTACACCAGCTCGCCGTTTTCGGCGTGTACCGTGGGAATGGCGCCTAGCTCTAAACAGCGCGAAAAGCTTTCCACCAGAATGTCATCGGTGGCCATAATGGCGCCTTTATAGGCCATAAAATGCTTGAAACTGTTAACGCCATGCTCGCGCACCAGAGTGCCCATTTCCTCTTTAACGCTTTCATCCCACCAAGTAATGGCCACGTGGAACGCGAAGTCAGTGGCGGCTTTTTCTGCCCAGCCTTGCCAGGTTTCGAAGGCTTCCAGCAGCGATTGGCCGGGGCTGGGGATGACAAAGTCGATAATCGTGGTGGTGCCGCCTGCCATGGCAGCGGCGGTGCCGGTGTAAAAATCCTCGCTGGCCACCGCGCCCATAAACGGCATCTGCATATGGGTATGGGGGTCAATGCCACCGGGCATCACCAGCTGGTCGCTGGCGTCAACAATCTCGCAGCCTTCAGGGACGTCTAAATCAGTACCAATCGCATGAATCTTGCCGTCTACACACAGCACGTCGGCCCGGTAAGTATCGGCGTGGGTGACCACCGTGCCGCCCTTGATTAATAAGCTCATTGTTCACTCCTTGTAAGAATTTATTAAGTAGGGCTACTCGCCGTCGGTGAGGCGGGTGTAGGTCTCGGGGCGGCGATCGCGAAAAAACTGCCAGTTGTTACGGGCCTCTCGCACCATATCTAAATCAATCTCGTGCACTAGCAGCTCGTCTTCGCTCTCGCTAGCCTGGGCTTCGATTTTGCCGCGAGGATTGACGATGTAGCTGGAACCGTAGAAATCGCCGATGTTCCACGGCGCTTCCGTGCCGACGCGGTTGATGGCGGCAATAAAGCAGCCGTTGGCAGCCGCGGAGGCCGGCTGCTCTAGCTCCCACAGGTATTGAGAAAGCCCTGCCACGGTGGCGGAAGGGTTGAAAATTACTTCAGCGCCGTTGAGCGCCAGCGCCCGCCAGCCTTCGGGGAAGTGACGGTCGTAGCAGATATACACGCCAATTTTGCCGTAGGCGGTATCAAACACCGGCCAGTTGGATTGCCCTGGTTTGAAGAAGAACTTCTCCCAAAAGCCGGCGACTTGAGGAATATGCGTTTTGTGATATTTGCCCAGGTAGCTGCCATCGGCATCGAACACGGCGGCGGTGTTGTAGTAAACGCCGGTCTCGGTTTCTTCATAGATCGGAACAATAATCACCATGCGATGCTCGGCGGCCAGTTTTTGCATCATCTGGCAGGTAGGGCCTTCGGGAACGCGCTCGGCGGCGGCGTACCATTTGCCGTCTTGGCTAGGGCAAAAGTACGGCTGATTAAAGACTTCCTGAAAGCACAGCACCTGCACGCCCTGGTCGGCGGCTTGCTGAATCATCGGTAGATGGGCTTCGTTCATCGCATCGCGAATGGCCTCGGGCGAAAGCTCGGTGCTGGTTTTCAAGCCCATTTGAATTAAGCCGATTTTCATCTTCTGCATTAGACGCTCCCTCTGATTGTTGGTGTAAAGCGTTTGTTTAGGTCTTAAGCGTTATCTAATAAAGCTGACAATCAAGACAGCTTTTATTAAAAGTATCGCTGGCTTGGTGGTTTTAGCAAGCCATCATTCATTGTTTTTTAAATTAGGGTTAACTCTTTGAGTTTGTTTGACTTTATTTCTTTAAATGGAAGGATTCGCTCTTTTGGTGAGCGTGCGCACCGTTTTGGAGTTTTTTATTAACTGTTTTAAATCAATTGTTTATGTATTTTTTAAGTCTTATTTTAAACGCCGTGATGTTTAAAGTTGGTGCAAATATTTTTTTTGATCTAGCTTTGTCTAGTCGACGTTTGTTAGAGGAACAACATCGTCAAAGATAAAAAGCTAATAATAATATTGTTGTCCACCAAGGCAGCTTTTTAATCAATGAGTTAACTGGCATGCTCGCTTAGCTAGGCACGCTTATTGCTTTGAATCTCGTCTAGGACGTTTCACTGACCGTGGGAAGTAAGGTTTGCCTGACGTTAGCCGCTGTCGCTGGTGTTCAGGCATCGCCTAGGTTGGACAACGCAGTGCTGAGGAGATACAAAAATGCCAGAAACAACCTCTCAGATGATTGATCGAGATGGTCTGATTGAGCTTGAGGTAGGGAGCGATGTACGCAACAGCTCGCGCTTTAATGACGATATTGCACCGACCCAGGCCAGCGAGCGCACCTGGAGCAAATGGAATATCGCCGCCCTGTGGGTCGGCATGTCGATCTGCGTGCCCACCTACACACTGGGCGGCGTATTAACCGCCTACTTTGGCTTAAGCGTGGGCGAGGCGTTATTCGCTATTCTCTTGGCGAATATCATCGTACTGATTCCGCTGACGTTGAACGCCTTTCCGGGTACCAAGTTTGGTATTCCTTTCCCCGTGGTGTTGCGTTCCTCCTTCGGCATTTTAGGCTCTAACGTGCCCTGTCTGGTGCGGGCGTTGGTGGGCTGTGGCTGGTTTGGTATTCAAACGATGTTTGGCGGCCTGGCGATTCACCTGCTGCTTTCAGAGCTGGTGCCTGCTTGGGCAGCACTGGGTGGTATCGGTGAGGTTATTGGCTTTTTTGTCTTTGGTGCGATGAACCTTTACGTAGTTATTCGCGGGGCTGAATCGATCAAATGGCTGGAAACATTGGCCGCTCCACTGCTGCTTGCGGTGGGTATCGGGCTAATGATGTGGGCATGGCCGAATATGTCGATGACCGAGCTTCTCGCGCAGCCGCCATCGCGCCCTGAAGGGGCGTCGGTTTACGGCTATTTTTTCGCGGGTTTGACCGCCATGGTCGGCTTTTGGGCCACGCTATCGCTTAATATCCCCGATTTCAGCCGCTTTGCGAAAAGCCAAAAAGACCAAATTGTTGGTCAAGTCATCGGCCTGCCGCTGACGATGTTCTTCTTTGCGGCACTCGGGGTGGTGTTGACCGCCGCTTCTGAGACATTAGTGGGCCAAACCGTTGCCGATCCGGTGCGCTTAATTGGCTATATCGACAGCCCCTTCTGGGTAGTGATGGCGATGCTGCTGATCATTATCGCTACCATTTCTACCAATACCGCCTCGAATATTGTTTCGCCCACCAATGATTTCCAGAACATTGCGCCCAAATTTATTAATCAAACCCGCGGCGTATTGATGACCGGCGCGGTGGGCGTGCTGCTGATGGGCTACGATCTTTTGCAAAAAGCAGGAATGATCTCTCAAGGTGTTTCCCTTGAGCAGATGTATTCGAACTGGCTGCTTGGCTATTCCAGTCTGTTGGGGCCCATTGCCGGGATTATGGCAGTGGATTATTTCCTGATTAAAAAGCAGCGTCTGGATATACCCAGTCTTTATATGGATAACCATGCCTATCCAGCGGTAAATATCGCAGGCTTTATTGCTTTTGGCGTGCCGGTGCTGCTCACGTTAATGTCGCTAGTCACAGGCACCATGAACTGGTTTTATGACTACGGTTGGTTCACAGGCTCAGCGCTGGGAGCGATTGTTTACTACGTGGCGAGTCACGCGTTGGCATCGTCCCCACAGGTCGGGCCCGTGCCCGTCATGGCGCGTGACGCAGCAGAGCAGCGTTCATAAAGCGTACGGTTTTTTTCTCACTCTGCGTTTTTAATAAAACTTAAAAACGCATCCACTACGCGATTAGGGCGCCGGTCGTGGCGGGTGATGAGCACAAAAGGAATGCGGTAGTGCTGGGTGCTTGCATGTAGCGCCCGCATCTTGCCGGCGGCCACCCACTGGGCCGCCACGTGCTCGGGTAGAAAACCGATGAAACGTCCGGTAAGAATCAAAAAGGCCGCCCCTTCACGGTCTGATGCTGAGGCGCGCAGGCAAAGCGCCTCATGGGCCTCGCGCGCTGCTGCAGGTAGCGGATAGCGCGGCGAAATAGCCGGGTATTGGGCAATATTGGCAGCATCATCGTCAGGCTCAGAAAAAAGAGGATGCTTCGCTGCGCAGTAAAGATACGAAGGCTCGTCGTAGAGGTGCCGAGTTTCTAAGCTGGTCGGTAGATTCACCGCAGGCACGACGCCAACGTGAAGATGGCCATCCATCACGCCTCGAATCACCGCATCGGAAGGCTCCATATGAATATGCAGCGTGACATCATGCGCCGGTGCACTCAGCTCGGCCAGCGCATTGGTGACATGCATGGCCGGTAACGTGACCAAATTATCGGTAATGCCAATATTAAGCTCGCCTTTAATCGTTTGATGCAGGGCATTGACGTCGCTTTTAAAGGTTTCCAGCGCAGTGAGCAGCGTAAGCCCTGCCTGATAAATCTCTTTCCCTTCTTCGGTTAAGCTAAACCCCCCGCGTCCTCGCTGGCAGAGCGAAAATCCTAGCCGACCTTCCAGGTCATTCATGTGCTGGCTAATCGCCGAGCGGCTAATGCCAAGCGTCGTTTCAGCCGCGGTAAAGCCGCCGCACTCGACAACCGTTTTAAAAATACGAATTAAGCGTATTTCGTAGTCGCTCATTTGACCTAGCGTTGCCATCACAGTCCCTGGATATCTAAATAATTGATATATAGTGTCACGCTTTTTTAACGAATCAACTACGATGAAAAATGATATACATGTAAAAGCTATTTGTTGTGAGTGGGGTATAGCGTCTCTGATTTTTCTTACACTGTACTAGGTGTTCTGATGGCATACCTAGATAAGGCCCCTGCGCGATGCCTGTCATCCCGATTGATGCAAAAGACGATGTGCTGAAAACGACCGATACCTACCGTCAACAGCGCCGACATGTGATAGCACTCTATGTGCTGGCGCTTAGTGTCATGGTGGTGCTTTTCGGTTGGCTGCTGAGTGAACAATATAAACAAGAAATAGCCGCGGCTGAATCGCGCATTAACGCCCGTGCCAATGTCGTTACGGAGTGGGCACAAGGCGTGTTTGCCCAAAGTGAGCAAGCTCTTTTCGGGTTAACCGAGCTGCTCGCTGTACAGGGGATGCCTAATAGCGATAATGCTCAGGGGCTTCAGCAAGCGCTAGGAAATCTCATTCAGTATGTGCCTATGATTGATGAAGTAGCTGTTTTTGACGCACGGGGGCGCTTATTGGTAAGCGGTGGTGGAAAGTGGAATACAGGTTTTAATATCAGCGAAACGGCTGTTTTTAACGCTCTAGCGCAGGGCGCGCAGCGGGAAGCCATGACCCCTCTCAATTTGTCGACTGGTGATCAGCGCTTCTACCTATACCATGGTCGACGATTGGAAAGTCCCAGTGGCGAGTTCAATGGCGCAGTCATCTCACGCATCGTCCCTACAGTGTTTACCGATGCCATTGAACAAATGGGTGGATACGATGGCGAGAGCATTACCTTAGTTGATACCGATTTAAAGTTGGTCGCTAGATATCCATTATTAGATGGGTCATTACCTATCGGCAGTCAGTTCAGTAGCCCCGCCATGACGCAGTGGATAGCTAGCGGAGAGCCTATTTTTTCACTAAAGGCGACGTCACTCATTGATCATCGTGAGCGGCTGTTCAATATGCACAGAGTCGGTGAATGTCCTCTGCTGGTCGTCGTCGGTATTGACCTGCATGAGCTGCTGGCGGGTTGGCGCCAGCGGATGTGGATACTTATGATAATCGTGGGCGTGATGGCGCTGCTAGGGGCTTGGGGCGCGCGTCATTATTTAAGCCGTTTAACGCTAGCGGATCAATTACGCCAGCGCATTGAAGAGCGTGAACAGGCGCGCGCGGAAACGCAGATTGCCGCTGCCGCTTTTCACACACACTTAGGCATTTTAATTACTGATGCCCAGGGCTTAATCCTTAAGGTGAATGACACGTTCACACGCATTACCGGTTACAGCGAAGCCGAAATCGTCGGCAAAACGCCGCGCATCTTTAGTTCCGGGCTACATAACGCAGCGTTTTATCGGCGCTTATGGAAGCAAGTGCTCAAAACCGGCAACTGGGAAGGCGAGATATGGAACCAGCGCAAGAATGGCGAGCTATTTCCTGAATGGCTTACGGTGAGCGCGGTTTATAGCAACGTCGGCGTGTTGACGCATTATGTGACCACGATGAGCGATATTAGCGAGCGCAAAGCCGCTGAGCAGGAGATTCATCAGCTGGCATTTTATGATTCGTTAACGGGGCTGGCGAACCGCCGCCTGTTCCTAGATCGTATGGAGACTGCGCTCAAAGCGCTTCAGCGCCATCAGCACTGCGTCGCATTGTTATTTATTGATATTGATAATTTTAAGCAAGTTAATGACACACTTGGACACTATCAAGGAGATCAGTTATTGCAGAGCGTCGCCCAGCGGATGAGCCAAATGCTGCGCGATACGGATACGCTCGCACGCTTAGGAGCCGACGAATTTGCGGTGTTAATTGAAGGTGCTGAGAGTAATCGCACTCAAATCACGGAGCTTGCTGAGCGTATTGGACATAAATTATTGGCGGTACTCAATGAGCCCATCGTGCTGGGTGAAGAGAGCGTTACGATCACGGCCAGTATCGGTATTGCGGTGATGGAGAGCGATAAACATAGCGTCGATGAGTATTTGCAGCAGGCGGATCTGGCGCTCTTTAAAGCCAAAGACAATGGCCGCCACACGCTGTGCTTTTTTGACCCCGCCATGCAGGCAGCGCTGTTGGCCCATGTGAAGCTAGAGGCAGATTTATACCAAGCGCAAGAAAATCTGCAGTGGCTGCTTTACTACCAACCCCAGGTCAATTCTCACGGCACGATCATTGGTGTAGAGGCGCTATTACGCTGGCAGCATCCTGAGCGCGGCATGGTGTCTCCGTGTGAATTTATTCCAATGCTAGAAAGCACTGAATTGATTAATGACGTGGGTGAGTGGGTGCTGGAAAATGCCTGCCAGCAACTAGTTCACTGGGTAGCGCATCCGCGTTTAAGCAAGTTGACGATATCGGTCAACCTTAGCCCGCTACAGTTTCGCGATGAGCACTTTTTATCTCGCGTAGAAGGGGTGTTTGCGCGCACTCAAGCGCCGCTTAGCCGCTTAAAGCTAGAAGTGACTGAGTCACTTTTTGTGACGGCCCAGGATGATACTCGAAATAAAATGCTCGCCTTAAAGGCGCAGGGCGTGCGCTTTTCGCTGGATGATTTTGGCACCGGCTATTCGTCATTGGCATATTTGGCTCAGCTGCCGCTGGATCAATTGAAAATCGACCAGTCGTTTGTTCAACAGGTACTGGATAGCCAGGCGAACGCGGCCATTGTGGAAAGTACGATTGCCCTGGCGGAGAGTTTAAATTTAGAAGTCATTGCGGAAGGGGTGGAGACAGAGGCACAGCAGGCGTGGCTATTGGCTCACGGCTGCCACGTTTACCAGGGCTACCTGTTTGGGCGCCCGGTAACCGTAGAGGAAATGGAAAGGCGGATTGAAAAAATCTAAATGCTCGGCGTAGATATCCGCTTATTAACTGGCGGGCAGAGCGCATAGGTAGGGTTCGAGGTCCAGGCTAGGGGCGGCCAGCGTGTCGGGAAGAATTACTTCCAGTCGAGAATCTTGCCGCCATGCGCTGCTTTCAATACTGAGGGTGCCGTCTGCACGGTTAAGGCGCTTCCAGCCATTGTCGGTATGAAAAACGCCCTTAATGCGCGCCTCCCTTGGCAGTTCCCCTAGGTGGGCGGCGAGGCTGTCCAGGTCAAAACACTCGCTGGGATGCCAGCGCAGCCCCGTACTGGTATAGCCTAGCGACGTACCGGTTTCACGTTGGGGCTTGCCCGGAGGCGGCGGGAAATCAAAAAACGAACCCGCAAGGCTGGGCATTGCTGCGAGCTGCTGATGGCTGCCCGGCATTTCCTGGCCGCGAACGGTGGCACTGCTACTCTGGGTTAGCAGCGTGAGTGAAAGCTCGCCCTGTACGGTTTCCTGCACCCATTTGCGCGGTGGCCAGCGCTCGGCGACAAACGCATGGGCAGCGGCTAGCTGGTCCGAGGTGCTCTGGTCGAGCATCGTCAGCGCCACGGCGTCGGCCATATCGAGCTGGTCGCGGAAGGTGTCGTGCTGGCGAGCGCGGGCGTCATCCAGGCGGCGCGGATCGAGAGTGGCAATAATGTCGCGCACGTCGACCACGTCGTTAAAGGCCTCACCGCGCAGCAAGTCCAGCAGGCCAGCGGGGTGCCCAAGGCCAGAAGGCTCAATGATGACTCGGTCGGGCTTGCTGCGTGCTAACAAATTCACCAAAGCCGCTTGCAGGACAAACGCCAATTGACAGCATAAACAGCCGCCAGGCAGGCCTTTAACAACGACATCATCGCGGGCATCAAACATAGCCTGGTCGATGCCGATTTGACCAAACTCGTTGACTAAAATCGCCCATTTTTCATCCACAGGCTTCTGCTCAATCAGGCTGTGGATAAGCGTGGTTTTGCCGCTGCCTAGAAAGCCAGTAATGATATGCACCGGCACTTTCGTTAACGCTGACAAAGCCTAACCTCCCGTCATATTCATAAAGCGTACCACCTGCACATCGCCATCGGTGGTGAAGTGATGGCGCTCCGGCTTAAGCGGCAAAGCATCAATGATGGCCTGCTTAAGTATCTGCATATTGCCTGGATAGCGGCGCAGCACGGCGCGAAGGTCCACGGAATGCTCATTGCCTAAGCAAAGCAGCAGACGTCCTTCCACGGTGACCCGTACGCGGTTGCAGGTATCACAAAAGTTGTGGCTATGCGGTGAGATAAATCCAACGCGGCTTTCGCTGTCGAGCATCTTAAAGTAGCGCGAAGGGCCCGGCGTGGTTTCGGCCGTGGCCATCAGCGGATAGCGGGATTCAATCATCGCCTGCACGTCGTCGCTGGAATAGAACGTCTCCGCCCGTGAGTGATCGGAGACATCGCCCAGCGGCATTTCTTCGATAAAGCTAATGTCGAGGCCTTCTTTGCGGGCAAAGGTGACCAGGTCGATCACTTCATCGTCATTGCGGCCTTTTAAGATCACCGCGTTGAGCTTAATGCGCTTAAACCCGGCTTCCTGAGCGGCGTGAATGCCGTCAATCACTTTGGCGAGATCGCCTGTGCGAGTCAGCTGCTTGAAGCGTTCTGGAACCAGTGAATCCAGGCTGATATTGAGACGCCGCAGGCCACTGGCGTAAAGCTGTTTGGCGTGCTTGCGCAGGCTGGCACCGTTTGTCGTCATGGTGAAGTCGGTCAGGCCAGGCATGGCGCCGATCTCATCGACCAGTTTATCAATGCCGCTGCGAACCAGCGGTTCGCCACCGGTAAGGCGAATTTTTTCAACCCCCAGCTCGGTGAAGGCGCGGGCCACCATGGCAATCTCTTCCAGCGTCAGTACCTGGGCACGAGGCAGAAACGTCATTTCTTCGCTCATGCAGTACACGCAGCGGAAATCGCAGCGGTCGGTGACCGAAATACGCACGTAGCTAATACGCCGGCCAAAATCATCAATCAGTGGCTGGTCAGAATATGAGTGGCCAACACGTTGCTGAGTCGTTCGTTGCTCGGTCATAGCCATCCCGTTAGTGGTTGTATGCTGACTACCTCGCCTGGTTGAGCGCCGTCTTGGTCGTCGGCAAGCTCAATCAAGCAATTAGCAGCCACCATCGAGGTTAAAATACCCGAACCCTGGGCGCCGGTACTGCATACGTGTAACTGTCCTTCTCCATCAGTATGGTAAACGCCGCGAATAAAGTCAGTGCGCTTTAAGCGGCTTTTTAATTGATGGTCAGCAATCGCATAAAGGCGATGGGGCGGTGACGCAGGCAGCCCTTGAAGTTGATCCAGCAGCGGCGTCACAAACTGTAGAAAGGTTACCATGACCGCCACTGGGTTGCCGGGCAGGCCGACGAACGGCGTGTGCTGTTCGCCCAGCCAGCCGCAGGCCATTGGCCGGCCAGGACGAAGCGCTACGCGCCAGAACGCTAGACGCCCCAGCTGCTGCAACGCGGTGCGAGTAAAGTCAGCCTGACCCACCGATACGCCGCCGCTGGTGATCACTAAATCGCTTTGCTGGGCGGCCTGCTCCAGAGCCGTTTGGATGGCGCCCAGCTCGTCCGGCAAAATGCCGAGATCAATCACGTCAGCGCCGTACTCGGCGAGCATGCCGATCAGCGTAAAACGATTCGCGTCATAAACACAGGCTTGGGCAATGGGCTCGCCGGGGGCGGTAACCTCATTGCCGGTAGAGAAGATGGCCACCTTCGGGCGTTGGCACACGGTTAGCGTGGCGTAGCCCAGCGACGCTAATAAGCCCAGCTTGGCGGCGTCTAGTCGCGAACCTGCCGGGAGTGCCGTATCGCCAATCGCCATGTCTTCACCGGCTTGGCGTACATGCTGGCCGTATTTGAGACGCTCAGGCGACTCAATGATCGCATGCTCAGGCTGTTCATCTGACTGTTCGCGCAGCTGTTCACTCATTACCACGGTGTCGGTGCCCGGCGGCAATGGGGCGCCGGTGGTAATGCGTACACAGTGGCCGGCAGGTACCATTTCGCTGCGATACTGGCCTGCTAACACTTCACCGGCCAGGGGCCAGTGGGTTTGCTTGGGGCCAACACCTTCTCTCGCCAAGGCCAGCGCCACGCCGTCCATCGCCGCATTGGTATTTTGCGGCACGTTAATAGTTGCCAGCACCTCGGTGGCCAGGCGACGGCCATGGGCCTGTGCCAGAGGAACCTGTTCGCTGCCTAACGGGCGCTCAATCAGCGTGGCGAGCGCTTGACGGGCTTCATCCACGCTGAGCATTTTCTCGCCGAGATCAAAGCAGGAGAGCGTCATGTTGCCCCCTTGTCCGTCGTAGACAGCAGAACTTTTTCAAGGTGCAGCTTTTCTTCCTCGGTATTAAGATTGGCAAAGGCGTCAGGGCAGTCGGACATGTCGACCTTGCACCAGCTATGACGCGCATACCAGCGGTCGATTTTGCGCTCGCCTTCGGCCAGCACAAGGGCTAAATCATCGGCGAGTGACGTACGCAGCAGTGCCACTACGGGGTGCAGCCGCTCACCGTCAAAGGCCACGCCGATATCATGATCGCCAATGCCTGCCATCAAACGTGCCACCAGGTTGTCCGGCAGGGCGGGAGAGTCGCAGGGAGCAATCAGTAGCCAAGGCGTTTTGGCCGCGCGCAAGCCGCTATAAATCCCCATAAGCGGGCCTTTGAAGCCGCCGTCGGCGCCGTCCATAACAAGATCCGCAATCACACGATCAGCAAAGAAGCGGTAAGCATCGGCATTGCGATTGGCGTTAATCAACAGTTCGCCTACCTGGCCCTCAAGACGTTTAACCGCATGAGCGACAAGCGGCAAGCCTGCAAAAGGCTCAAGCCCTTTATCGCGGCCCCCCATTCTACGTCCTTCGCCGCCGGCTAGAATCATGCCAGTTATTTCTTGGGTAGGGATCATGAGCGTGCCTGTGTTGATGAATGTGCCTGCTTTGATGAGCGTGCCTGTTTTGATGAATGTACTGCAGGCGGTCGCTCAGGAATGGCGTCCAGGGTTAGGCGATTCTGGGTGTTGATCGATTGAAAATGGCGGCCTTTGGCGCGGGCGATAAGCATCACGCCAAAACGCTCGGCCAGCTCAACGCCTTTTTGCGTTACGCCTGAACGCGATACCAGTACGCTAATGCCCATCTGCGCCACCTTCAGCACCATTTCTGATGTCAGCCGCCCCGTGGTGTAAAAAATATCCGCATCGGCACTATCCGCTTGCTGTAGCCATTGACGCCCCGCCAGGGTATCCACGGCGTTGTGTCGACCAACGTCTTCGACAAAATCGAGCACCTTGGTTTGAGCGCAGAGAGCGCAGCCGTGAACGGCGCCAGCGCTACGGTACGTTTCATTATAGGCGTTGAGATTTTGCAGCAGCTGATAAAGCGTCGATTGTGCCAGCTTCGTATCGGGCAGCGCCATCAGCGCGGTTTGATCCAACAGTTTACCAAACACCGTGCCCTGGCCGCAGCCGGTGGTGACCGTGCGCGTGCTTAAACGCGCTTCCAGATCTTCAGGCAGGTGGCGTGTAACCACCACGGCGGCTTCTACTGCCCAGTCGACCTGCACCGCGGTCAAGTCCTCGGCAGCCCGTAGTAAGCCTTGATTGCGTAAATAGCCGACCACCAGCGCTTCGGGGTCGTCACCCAGGGTCATCAGCGTGACAATTTCGCGCTTATTGAGATACACGGTAAGCGCCCGTTCAGCGGCAATCGCCTGCTGACGCGTATCGCCATATTCGTCAACGACGCTAATCTCGGTGGTGGCCGGTAAGCGGGCTCGGCTTAACTGAAGGGCAGGCATCCATGAACCTCGCTAAAATAGTTCTTGAAAATAACTCTTGAAAAAAGCTCTTGAAAAAAGCTTTTGAAAAATAGTTCTCGCAAAACGTCAGGGTTGACGATGATGGCGCTGGGGATGCTTACTTGTCTACCCATTCAAGCTCCATCTATTCAAGCTCCGTCTATTCAAGTTCTGTCTACTCCAGTTTCAGGGTGCTAATGCCATGAGTGATAATTTACGCCCCATCAGTATTACGTTGATTGCCGAAACCAAGCAGGTAAAGCGCTTTAGCCTAACGCAGTGGCGCATTGCGGAACTTGCTCTGGGCGATCAGGGGCCGGTCACGCTTCAGCTGCAGCTTTCGATGACCGAGCGCGCGGCGTATCGCTTCAATCTAACCGCTAGCGCGCCGCGTCTGTTTGTCCGCGCGGGCTTTACCGGGCAAACGCCGCACCCCGATGCAATAACGGCCAGCCAAGATGTTGCAGCTGGCTGGATGGATGGCGAGCAGCAGGTGCTGGAAGCCTTGATGCCGATGGCGATTCAGGTGTGGATGGAGAGCTATCTTGCTCGCCACGGTGAGGCGCCTGTCGAGGTGCGCAAGAAAAAACGCAAAGGGGCAGGGCGCGCAAAAGAGATGCCTGCCAATGAGCCGCCGCGATGAGTCGCCTGGAACGCTGGTCGCGCCTAAAGCGCAATGCTCAAAAGCAAAGCAGTGCCTCGCCAGACGCAGTGCCAGCCACCGAGCCTGCCAATGAAATCACCGTAGAGCCAGCTGACGCGCTTCATAGCGACGCCGATCAGCCGTACGCCACGGATGATCAACCGTCGGCATCGGCACTGGAAGCGCAAGAGCCCGAGCGCGAACCGGCGCCTGGCAGCCTTGACCACACCCTGCCAGACCCCGATACCTTGGACGTCGGCAGCGACTTTAGTGCCTTTATGCTGCCGGGCGTCAGCGGAGCCTTGCGACGGCGCGCTTTGAAGCGCCTTTGGGCCACCGGTAATTATAACGTGCGCGATGGGTTAGATGACTATGACGCTGACTATCGACAGCAGCTCAAGCCCATGGCCGACGGGCTTGCCAGCAAGCTGCGCCGCTGGACCCATAAAGTAGAAGAGACGCTTGATAAGCCGCTGGATGATGCACCCGTTGAGCCACCAAAAGAGCAGGTGGCCAGCGAGCAGCCCAATGATCACTCTCTCGCGCCTGAAGACGAATCTTCCATGCCCGGCAGCGCAAGCGAAGGCGCTGTAGAAAAGCCCCTTCTAGACGACCAGTCTGATTTAATTTTTGAGCCTCAAAAGAAAATCTAAAATCGCTAATTAATAACTATTAAATCAATTGACTAGGATGGTTTTTATCCCTCGTTACTGCCAGCGTTAATCGTAATTAAGTTGGCTAAATGCCGTGTTACGCCTAGGCTCAGCTTAGCGTCAACGAAACGCTATGCCATAATGATTAAACAATATTACTCAAAATTATAATAAGAATTATTCACTGACCGTGAGAATGCATGAATCAACGAATCCAACTGGCGTCGATAGACGACCAGCGCAATGCCGAGGCTCGAGAAACGGTACGCCGCCGTATTTCTTGGCCAGCTAATTTAACGCCTGCTAATGTGACCTATCACAGCCGTGGCCATGCGCTGCTGATAGGCGCGGCTGCCGACGTGTATCCGGCCGCCCGCGCGCTTCAGAGGCGCGGCCTTGCATCGCTTACGCTGCTGGTTACTGGGCCTGTGGAGAATGGGCCTGAGAGCGAAACAGCCGCGCTAATGGGGGCCAGTGAGCCGTTTGTCACGCAAATGCTCACGCCCGAGCAGCTCAGCCAGCTGCGAATCAGCGGCTACTTGGGGGCGTTTAGCGCCCGGTTAGATGACGGCGTTGCGCCGCTGGACCTTGCTCGGGCACTGATTGAACGCGACGGATTTGACCTTGTGCTCGATCTTGCTGCGACGGCTCATTCCCAGCGTGCGGAGCTTCCGTCACCTGGCTATGTGGTGATGTCTTGGCAGGACATTGAGCAGCGCAGCGAATCACTTGAAAATTTTGTCGGGCTGGTCGGTGAGTTCGATAAGCCGCGCTACTTTCAGGTCAACAGCGATCTATGTGCCCACTCCACAAGTGGCAATATTGGCTGTACCCGCTGCTTGGATGTCTGCCCGGCGGATGCGATTTCCAGCATTCAAGGGCGTATCGAATCCCATATTGAAATTGATCCCTACCTTTGCCAAGGCGTGGGCAGCTGCACCAGCGCCTGCCCCACGGGGGCGATCGAATTTCGCATGCCAGAAACACGCCGCCAGCAGGATACGCTGTCTATGTGGCTCGCGGCCTATCGCGATGCCGGTGGCCAGGTGCCGGTGCTGCGTTTTCTGACTCATGATTCGCAAGACGCTGAGCGCGCAACCGGCGCGGTGCCTGCAGGCCATGTGATTGATGCCCCGTTGGAAGAACTGGGGGCGGCGGGACACGACCAGTGGCTAACCGCGCTGGCGGCGGGTGCCGCCGAGGTGCGTATCCAGCTGCATCCTAGTATGCCCGCCCGCTTAAGCACTTTTTTGAATGACCAGATTGCTCAAGCGCACGCCGTGCTAGATGCCTTGGGGCACGACCGCGCTCGCGTACAGCTGATCGGCGTTGCCGATGGCGCTGCGCGGGATGCACTGCCGACGCTTCCACCCCTGACAGATGCGCCGCTATTGCTGCCTGAGCCCGAAAAGCGCGCGCGTTTGAACCGCGTGTTGGCGCGCCTTACCGAGCTGGGTAGCCCCAGCGGGGCGCGAGCGACGATGCCGACAGGCGCTGCCTACGGCGCGATTCAGGTCGACCGCGACGCCTGTACGCTGTGCCATGCCTGTGTCAGCAACTGCCCTACGCCCGCGTTAAAATCTGGCGGCAATACGCCCGCCCTTAGCTTTCTTGAAGCGGACTGCGTGCAGTGCGGTCTTTGCGAGCAGGCGTGTCCGGAAAATGCGATTACGCTGATGCCCGGCTTTTTAGCAGATGGCGCCCGTGAAACGCGGCATATCTGCCATGAAGAAGCGGCCTTTGAATGCATCAACTGCGGCAAACCGTTTGCCACCGTGAGCACGGTCGCGGCGATTAAACAGAAGCTTGCCCATCATCCCTACTTTGCCGGCGAGGCGATGAGCCGCCTGGAAATGTGCGAAGACTGCCGGGTGAAGGATGTTTGGAAAACCATGATTCGCGATCCTGACGCGCAACTGAAGGTATAAGCCGATGACGGATGGATTGCCCGCACTGAACGAAGCGGATGCGCTACGTGCCGATATCTATCGGCTGTTGGCCACCTTGCTGCGCCAAGCACCGGATGCCGACATGCTGGCGTGGCTGGCTGAGCTGGCGATTGAGCAAGATGGCAGCCCGCTTGCAAAGCGCTGGCAAGCTTTGGCAGATGCGGCAGCCGCCATGGATAAGAGCGGCGATGGCGTAGCGCCGCTGCAGCGCGCTCACTTTCGTCATCTGGTGGGCGTCATTCAAGGTGACGTCGTGCCGTACGCCTCGTGGTATCGCAATGGTGAGTTGATGGAAGCCGCGCTAGTGGCGCTGCGCCAAGACCTCAGGGCGCTTGGCTTTGAACGCAGTGAGCACACCCGAGATCCTGAAGATCATCTGGCGGCGCTATGCGAAGTTATGGCGATGCTGATTGAGTCTGAGAGCCATGAACAGGCGTATTTTTTTAGTCAGCACATCGCCCCCTGGGCAGCCAGCTGCTTTGACGACCTAGGGCAGGTAGACACCGCTTTTTATGCAGCGCTGGGAACGTTAGGCAGCGCTTATGTGGAAAGCGAGAGGGCGAGTCTAAGCATTGACGCTGATCACGCTCCGGTGCGCATTATTGAACGCAAACGTGGATAGACCGTCGGCGATAGCCGCGTATAAAAAAACCAGCATAAAACATAGGCGAGAGGAGAAACCCATGCACACCCCCCACAATTCTGAGCGCCGCCGGTTTATGAAAACGGTTGGGTTAGGAGCCGCCGCCGCTGGTGCCGCGGCCGCCGTCGGTCATGTCACCTTAGCTCAGGCTGATAGCGCCCCGGCGGAAAAAGAAAAACAAACGGTTAACTACCGTGAGACCGACCACGTTCGTGCGTATTACGCCTCGCTGCGTGATTGACGGCAGAATGCCAGGAGATTTGCCATGCGCTTAACTCGCAAAACAGACGCCCCCAAAGCCCCCGGGCTGGGTATTTCACGCCGTCAGTTCCTTAAACGCAGCGGTGCTGCAACGGGCGGCGTGGCCGCGGTTGGCTTTATGGGCGCGCCGATGATGCGCCGCGCCGAGTCCGCTGATAAAACGCCCGTGCTGGACTCACCCGTAGAAACAAAGCGCACCATCTGCTCGCACTGTTCGGTGGGCTGTGGCGTCTATGCGGAAGTGCAGGAAGGTATCTGGACCAAACAGGAGCCGGCATTCGATCATCCGATCAACCGCGGGGCGCACTGTGCAAAAGGCGCCTCACTGCGCCAACACGGCCACTCCACGCGGCGCCTCAAGTATCCCATGAAGCTAGTGGCGGGCGAGTGGGAGCGCATGAGCTGGGACGACGCCATTGACGAAATTGGCGACAAGCTGCTTGAGCTACGCGAAGCGCATGGCCCTGACAGCGTTTACTGGCTGGGATCGGCCAAGTTTAGTAATGAACAAGCCTACCTGATGCGTAAGCTTGCCTCGCTGTGGGGCACCAACAACACCGATCACCAGGCGCGTATCTGTCACTCCACCACCGTGGCGGGCGTGGCGAATACCTGGGGCTACGGAGCGATGACCAATTCGCTCAACGACATGCACAACAGCAAGTCGATGCTGTTTATAGGCTCGAACCCTAGCGAAGCTCATCCGGTAGCGATGCAGCACATCCTGATCGCGAAAGAGCGCAACAACTGCGACATCATCGTGGCAGACCCGCGCTTTACCCGCACGGCGGCTAAAGCCAACAAGTACGTGCGCCTGCGTCCGGGGTCAGATGTGGCCTATATCTGGGGCCTGCTGTGGCACATTTTCGACAACGGCTGGGAAGATAACGAGTACATCAACCAGCGCGTTTACGGCATGGATGAAGTGCGCGCCGAAGTCGCCAACTTCCCACCCAACGTGGTTGAAGACGTGACGGGTGTTTCCGAAGCCGACATGTTTGACGTGGCCAAGCGGCTGTCTGACAACCGTCCTGGCTGCGTCGTGTGGTGTATGGGCGGCACGCAGCACACCACTGGCAACAACAATACCCGCGCTTACTGCATTTTAGAGCTGGCGCTCGGCAATATAGGTGTGTCAGGCGGCGGCGCCAATATTCTGCGCGGCCACGATAATGTGCAGGGCGCGACCGACCTGGGCTTAGGCTCTGACTCGCTGCCGGGCTACTACGGCTTGGCGGAAGGGGCGTGGCAGCACTGGGCGAAGGTATGGGATCTCGACTACGAGTGGATCAAAGGTCGCTTTGACGACAGCGAATATGCCGATGGCCAGCCGATGTACACCAGCGGCATCACCGTCTCGCGCTGGGTCGACGGTGTGCTTGAAGACGATGAAAACATCTCTCAGCGTACTGCATTGAAAGCGATGTTCTATTGGGGGCACGCGGTAAACTCTCAAACACGCGGCGTCGAAATGCAGCAGGCGATGCGCAAGCTGGAAATGATGGTCATTGTTGACCCTTATCCCACCGTGGCATCGGTAATGCATGATCGCAGCGACGGCGTTTATCTGCTGCCTGCCGCCAGTCAGTTTGAAACGACCGGCAGCGTTACCGCCACGAACCGCTCTATTCAGTGGCGTGACCGCGTGATCGAACCGCTGTTTGAATCCAAGCCCGATCACGAAATCATGTACTTATTTGCCCGCAAACTGGGAATTGGCAACGAGCTGGTAAAAAACTACCAGATGAACGGCGACGAGCCGCTGATCGACGATATCCTGCGTGAAATTAACCGCGGTATGTGGACGGTAGGCTACACAGGCCAAAGCCCTGAGCGTCTCAAAGAGCACCAGAAAAACTGGCACACCTTTAGCTTTGAGAATCTGCGCGCGCAGGGTGGCCCGATCGATGGCGAGTATTACGGACTGCCGTGGCCTTGCTGGGGCACGCCGGAATTCGGTCATCCCGGTTCGCCCAACCTTTACGACACCAGCATACCGGTGATGGAAGGCGGCATGGGTTTCCGAGCGCGTTTTGGTATTGAGCGTGACGGCGTGAATCTTCTGGCCGAAGGCTCGGCGCCGGTGGGTGGCGATATCGACGATGGCTACCCTGAGTTCAACGACCAGCTGCTTAAAGATTTGGGCTGGTGGGATGACCTGACCGCCGACGAAAAACTGGCGGCGGAAGGCAAGAACTGGAAAACCGATCTTTCCGGCGGTATTCAGCGTGTGGTCATTGAGCATGGCTGCGCGCCGTACGGCAATGCCAAGGCGCGCGCCGTGGTCTGGACTTTCCCTGACCAGGTGCCGAAGCATCGCGAACCGTTGTACACCACGCGGCGTGATTTGGTTGATCGTTTCCCTACGTGGGACGATTTTGACTCGATCATGCGCTTGCCGACCCTGTACAAAACGATCCAGGATCGCGACAACGCCAGCGAATATCCCATTATTCTCACCTCCGGACGGCTGGTGGAATACGAGGGTGGCGGCGATGAAACGCGTTCCATGTCGTGGCTTGCCGAGCTGCAGCAGGAGATGTTCGTCGAAATCAACCCGGCGAATGCCAATGACCTTAGCGTTAAAGATGGCGATGACGTTTGGGTCGAAGGGGCTGAAGGAGGGCGGATAAAAGTCAAAGCGCTGGTCACTCCTCGCGTTGACCGTAACGTTGCGTTTATTCCGTTCCACTTTGGCGGCATGTTCCAAGGTGAAAGCCTGCGCGATCGTTATCCGGATGGATCTGATCCCTACATCATTGGCGAGGCGGCTAATACTGCCACCACCTACGGTTACGACCCGGTAACGCTGATGCAAGAGACCAAGTGCACCATTTGCCGCATTGAGCGCGCCTGATCTAGAAAACAAGCCCCGACCTGACAGCATGCCGGGGCGCGAGGAATCTCGCCCCGGCATTAGGAGAACAACATGGCTCAAATGAAATTTATGTGTGACGCCGAGCGCTGCATTGAATGCAACGGCTGCGTCACCGCCTGTAAGAATGCCAACGATGTTGAGTGGGGCATTCAGCGCCGCCGTGTGGTCACGCTCAATGACGGCGAAGCGAACGAAATGTCGATCTCTGTCGCCTGCATGCACTGTGACGATGCACCCTGCATGGCCGTTTGCCCTACCGACTGCTTCTATAAAACCGATGACGGCATCGTGCTGCACGACAAAGATCTGTGCATTGGCTGCGGCTACTGCCTATACGCCTGCCCGTTTGGCGCGCCGCAGTTTCCTCAGCAGGATGCCTTTGGCGAGCGCGGTAAGATGGACAAGTGCACCTTCTGCGCCGGCGGCCCTGCCGATAGCAAAGAAGAAGAGTACGAGAAGTACGGCTCTAACCGCATCGCGGAAGGTAAGCTGCCGCTATGTGCGGAAATGTGTTCCACCAAAGCGCTGCTGGCCGGTGATGCACAAGACGTCGCTGATATCTTCCGCCAGCGTGTGGTGCAGCGCGGCCACAAAGACGGTGCCTGGTCTAACAACCCCCAGGCCAGTGCCGACAACCTGGCCTATGATGCTGCCCGTAAAGGGTAAGGAGACGTGTCATGAACCAGTTGACTGCACAGGCGCCCGGCGGGGTGTCGCGCTCAGATAACGGGCTTGTTGCCCTGGGCATGTGGCGCTTTATGCTGGTGGCGCTTGCACTGTTGCTTAGCCTTGGTTTTACGCAGGTAGCGGTAGCACAGGCGGACCCTGACCGTGAAATGAGCACCGCCGCCCCGGGCATTACCGCCGATCAGTGGCGCCAGGTGCGCAGCGGCGAGACCGGGCCTAACTACCGCGACTCACGTTTTGACAGCAACTACAGCTTGATCAATGCAAGCGGTGAAACCTGGCGGCAGATCCGTAACCGCTGGGTGTCGCCGTTTGGTTTGATTGCCGTGTTTGGCATGGCGGCGCTGATCGCGCTGTTCTACTTCATTGTCGGACGTAAGGAGCTTGAGGCACCGCGTACCGGTCGCCTGCTATTGCGCTGGACGCTGATGAAGCGCGCGCTGCACTGGACAGTAGCCACGCTATTTATTGTTCTGGCGCTGACGGGAATGACACTGCTGTTTGGCAAGTTTGTGATTCGTCCGCTGTTTGGCGATGGGGTGTGGGCCTGGATGATTGCGGCCACGAAAGTGCTGCACAACTACCTGGGGCCCATCTTTGGTATCCTGCTGGTGATACTGCTGGTCAGTCTGATTAAAGAGAACATTCCCAAAAAGCACGACTGGGAATGGCTCAAAAAGGGCGGCGGTATGGTAGGTAAACAACACGTCGATGCCGGGTTTGCCAACGGGGGTGAAAAAGCCTGGTACTGGATATTAGCCAGTGTCGGACTGCTGGTGATTGCCAGTGGCTTTGTGCTCGATTTCCCCAACTTCAATCAGGGGCGCGATACCATGCAGTGGGCGAACATTATCCACGCAGTGGGCGCGCTGGGGCTAACGGCGGTTTCTCTGGGGCATATCTATATCGGCACGCTGGGTACGGAAGGCGCGTTAGAAGGCATGACCACGGGCTACGTGGATGAAACCTGGGCCAAGGAGCACCACAACCTGTGGTACGAAGAGGTCAAGGATCAGACGGTTTCAGAAGAAGAGGTTGCGGCGCTTAAGTCATCGGGCGGCAGCGGCGAACCCTCGGCAACGCGAACCAGCTGAGAAGCATGCGCAGTATCTGAGACACCGCCATTGGGCGGTGTCTTTTGTTATGCTGCACCTTACGCCACTTTTAACGAGAGGAACGGCAATGTCAGCGTTTAATGAATTGGATCAGGCCACCCGTACCGAACTTGAAGCAGCCGCCTTTCGCCGCCTGCTGCGCCACCTGGACGACAACAAGGATGTGCAGAACATCGACCTGATGATTCTGGCGGACTTCTGCCGTAACTGTCTTTCCAAGTGGATGGTTAGCGCCGCCGACGAGCGCGGCGAATCGCTTGAGTTGGAGGCCGCGCGCGAGTACGTCTACGGCATGCCCTACAGCGAGTGGAAAGATCACCACCAGGCAAAGGCAACGCCTGAACAGCTGGCCGCGCTTGATGCGCGTCAAGCCAAGAAAAATAGCCAGGAGTAGGCGAATGGAATCCATGGTGCCTTTAAACATAGCAGTACTCACCGTCTCGGATACCCGAACGGAAGAGACGGATCGCAGCGGCCAATCGCTTGTTGAACGCCTCACTAGCGCAGGGCATACCCTGGCGGAAAAGCGCATTGTGCCAGACGACGTTTACCGTATTCGTGCGGTGGTCGCAGAGTGGATCGCCAGTGCCAACGTGCAGGTGGTGATCACTACCGGCGGCACCGGCTTTACCGGCCGTGATTCAACCCCGGAAGCCATCTCAGTATTGTTAGACAAGCGCATTGAAGGCTTTGGCGAGCGCTTTCGTCAGCTCAGTGGTGATGAAATTGGCAGCTCCACCATCCAAAGCCGCTGCTTAGGCGGCCTGGCAAACGCGACGGTGGTATTTTGTTTACCCGGCTCGACCGGCGCCTGCCGCACCGGCTGGGATGGCATTCTGGCTGAACAGCTGGATAGCCGACACAAGCCCTGCAACTTCGCCAACCTCGTCATTCCAGGTCGAGGTCAACATGGCTGATTTGCAGCCGATAGACGCCGCGCTTACCGCACTACTCGCCGACGTGCGGCCCATCGCGATCGAGAGTGTCGCGCTGGAAGCCGCCGCCGGTCGAGTGCTGGCTGAGGAAGTCATCGCGCAGTTAGACGTGCCGCCGTTTGATAACAGCGCGATGGATGGTTATGCACTGCGTGCCGCCGATGCCGGAAAGTGGCTGCCCGTTAGCCAGCGTATTGCCGCCGGCACCCCGGCTCAAACGCTTACGCCGGGTAGCTGCGCGCGTATTTTTACCGGCGGCGAGATTCCTCCCGACGCTGACTGCGTGGTGATGCAAGAGCGGGTAGAGGTTGATGGTGAGCGCGCACTGATGCCGGCCGATATTCCCAGCGGTGACAACGTTCGCCTTCAAGGGCGTGATGTGCGCCAAGGCAGTGTATTGCTCAATGCCGGAGAGCGGCTGGAAGCCGCCGTGCTCGGCCATTTGGCAGGGCAGGGCATTACGCAGGTCAGCGTACGGCGCCGCCCTCGGGTGGCCTTGCTGTCGACCGGTGATGAAATTATCGACCCCGGCACGCCGCTGAAACCGGGGCAGCTCTATAACTCTAATCGGCCCATGCTGAAGCGCCTGTTAGAGAACTTTGGTGCTGAGGTGGTGAGTACGATCAGCGTGCCGGATAACTATGCCCGCACCGTGGCGCTGTTAACCGAAGCCGCTGAGGCAGATCTTGTGGTCACCACTGGCGGCGTGAGCGTTGGCGAAGAAGACCACGTAAAGGCTGCGCTGGAGGCGATTGGTCAACTCGATATGTGGAAGCTGGCGATACGCCCAGGCAAGCCCTTAGCGCTAGGCCGCTTGCCTCGCCGTGATGGCAGCCAGGCACGCTTTGTTGGCCTGCCGGGCAATCCGGTGTCGGGATTTGTGGGGGCTTGGCTGTTTCTACGCCCGTTGCTAGGCACACTGCTGGGCTGTCCGGCGCTAAGCCAGCTGCCTACCATCACCGCCAGCGCTAACTTTGCTACCTCAACCGGCCCGCGCGAGCACTACATGCGCGTCACGCTGCAGTTTACGCCCCACGGAGTGACGGCAACGGCCTTTGATGATCAGAACTCAGGCGTGCTCTCGTCGTGCATCAATGCCGATGCGTTTGCGGTGATTCCCGCGCATAGCGAAATAGTCGAAGGCGATGTGATTAGCTGCTTATGGCTGATGGGCGCTTAGTAAATAGGCTAAACGATCGCGTGGGGCACAAAGCAGGAGGAGTCTTTGGTGATGCGCCCTACGTCTTCGCGTATCCCCATGCCGCAGGCGCGATCGCCGACGACCCAGCTGCCAATTAACGCGTGGTTGTCACCAAAGCGAGGCATCGGATGGTACGCCTGGCGAATCCAAGGGCTGTCGGTATACGGGCCGCCCACGGCTTCACGCTGGCCGGCTGGGGTAATTAGTTCCACGTTACTGCCTTCACGGGAGAAAAACGGCTTGCGCACCCAGCCCGCTGGCAGCGGTGGGCTGCTGGCATTCTCGAAAAACGCCGGTAGCAGGTTGGGATGGCCTTCAAAATGCTCCCATAAAAGCGGCAAAATTCCTTTGTTAGAAAGGATGGCTTTCCAGGGAGGCTCAAACCAGTGTGTGTTCAACTGCGGAATTGCCTCGCCAAAGGCATCATCGGCCATCTCTTCCCACGGGTAGAGTTTGAAGAGCGCGTGGATAGGCTGGTCATCTAAATCAACAAAGTGCTCGGCACCGGCCTGTAGGCCGATATCTTCGGTGAAGATAAACGGTGCGTTCAGGCCCGCCTGTACGGCCACATCCTGTAAATAGTGCACGGTGGCACGCTCTTCGGCGTTATCTTTGATGCAGGAAAAATACAGCGTGCGCGCTTCAAGGCGATCGCCAAGATGTGCCATGGCATTGATCAGCCGTTCTTGAATCGAGTTGTACTGATCCGCGTGGCGCGGCAGGATGCCTTGAGCAATCGCCTGCTCAAGCCACACCCACTGAAAAAAGCCGGCTTCGTAAAGCGAGGTGGGCGTGTCGTAATTGAGTTCCAGCAGCTTGGCCGGGCCGTCGCCGGAGTAGGCAAAGTCCATCCGCCCATACAGATGCGGCTGGCCGGATTTCCATGAGTTATGGATGCTGTCCCACATGTGTTCAGGCAGCGCCAAACGCTGCATGAGGGCATTGGAGTGGCAGACTTTATCGACCAGCTCCATGCACATCTCATGCAGCGCTTCAGTAGGCGCCTCTATATCTCTTTCCACCTGTTCCATGGTGAATTGATAGTAGGCGTCTTCTTTCCAGTAGGGCTCCCCATCAATCGTATGGAAATGAAACCCCAGCTCTTGGGCCAGGGCTTTCCATTCTTTGCGTTCAGGGATATCAATTCGTAGCATAGTCGTATCCGCTGATGGCTAGGAGCCCCAGCCACCCCGCGCCGAAGAGCGCGAGCCAAAGCCACTGCGCTGAGATGCGGCTCGGCGGTTCTGGGCCACCGAGCTACGCATTGACTCGTTGCGCTGAGATACGCGCTGCGTGGCCTGGTTAGAAGCGGTGTTCCAGTTGCCCTGGTTCTGGCGGTTGCGGTATACCGGCTCTTGGTAAACCCGCTCAAAGGAGCGGCCACGGCTGGTGTTGGACATCATGCTGCCAACCATATAACCCATCATGGCGGGCATAAACCAGCTGCCGCCCGTGCTGCCCGTGGCGGCTTGGGACTGTTCTTCAGTGGGGGCAGCACAAGCGCCTTCGCCGTTTTCCGCTTCACATTCTTCAAGCGTGTTATAGCGCGGCACCGCTTCTAAGGAAGCCTTGTAGGAATCTTCGCAGGCACTGCGCGTATAAACATTCTCTGCAACGCACTCCTCGACGCTCTGGAAGCTTTTCGGCTCATCGAAGTCGACCTCAGTGATTTGTTCTTCTTGAGGCGGCTGACCACAGGCGGTGAGACCAAACGCGCTGGCACCCATCATCGCTAAGGTAAGGCGACCACTACGCTTGCGACGTGGCAAATGCGGGGTGCGATCTTGTGTAGACATACCGGCTTTCTCCTTTGCTATGCCATTATTACCAGGTCATCGAAGCGGCATTGAGCAAGCCGACTGCCACGGCCACGCTGGCCATTAAAATCCCGTAAGCCTGGTGGCCTTCGGTGATGTGCTGGGAAAGACTTTCACCCTGCTTACGCAAAAATAGCTTAACCGCGAAGAAGGTTGCCAGCTGGACGATAAAGGCCACGACGCCCCAAAGCACAAAATCGATAAAGTTAATCGAGTGCGCCATTGCGCCATATAGCGGAATGGTAAAACCTAAAATAGAGCCGCCATAAGCAGAGGCCGCGGCGGCATTGCCTGCCCGGATCAGCGCCCACTCATTGTGTGGCGTAATACGACTGTAGCAGTACATAAAGGCGGCTAGCAGAATGATCGCGGTCGCTAGGTATGCCAAAAAGGACGGCAGGCCGTAGAGATAATTTACCATGGTACTTATTCCCTTCGAGAGGCTTGTTTACGTTGTAAAATCATCGAGCGGATTACACCGCATCGATATCGACAGAGGCCACATCGACACCGACGTTTTGCACCAGCATATAGCCGCCTTCACCATCGTTTTCAGCGCTTAGCAGTAAATATTCCATGCGCTCAGTGTCTTGGATAGTGCGCTCATAAAGCATGGCATGGTGGATCACCGTAAGCGCGACCATGCTTTCCGTGGTCATGACCTGTTCTTCAAAGACCACTGGCGGTGACCACAGGCTTTCGCCGTTTCCCCAGGCCCGCTCGTAGCTGCAGGTGCGTGGTTCATCCTCCGTCGAATCAAGGGCGACAGTCTGTGCGCCGATGCTGTCTGGCTGTTTGGTTTCACCGTTGATGACGCCGTCAAACTCGGCGTCCGATAGGTGAGCAACACGGTAAAAGTCGAACAGCTTATATTCAAGTACCTGACCATGCTCAATGTTGGCCTGCAGCCACGTATCGTTGTCTAAGTAGAAGCGCACTAAGTGCGCCCCTTGCCCCAGGTCAACGTGCCCGACGGCGGCAATATGATGATAGGCATCATCATCCCAGCGAAACAGAGCATCCTGGTGGGCACGCAGGCCAATCAGCTTGATGTTGACGCGCCCGTCCAGCCTCAGACCTTCAAGGTCTTCCTGACTGATGCCGGTGGGCAACCCTGCGGCGACCGAGCGGTCCGTGCCCGGTTCGTGGGCTTTTTGCGTGTTGGCGCGAAAAAGTGCCTTGAGGGTGTCAAACATGGCCTACCTCGTTAGTGAAGATGGCTGCTCAGCAGCTTGGTCGGATCAGCGATGAGCTTACTCTTGAGCGGCGCTTTTCTTCGCTTTCAGGCGCGCTAACACGTCGTCTGCTTTACGCTGCGTACCGCCAATGCCGGCCGCTTTTAGGCGTGACTCTAGCGAGCTTCCGCTCTCTTCCGCCGCCATTTCATCTGCCGCACTCATTTGCGCTGAGTTAAGTTGCTGGCGCTCTTTGATACGCTCAAGTGATTCCATCGCGCTGCTCATAGCGCTGTTTTGGCCGGAATGACGAGCCGCGACGGCAGACTGGGCTTTTTGCGCCGACTCAGTGGCTTTCACAACGCTAACCTGCTGCTTTAGCTGACGCAGCTGATTGTCGGTGCCGCGAATCGCGCCGCGCAGTTTTTCAATGCTGGCATCGTATTCGCTGACGATGGCGCGCTCTGCTTCCAGGTCATCCTGCAGCGCAACCATGCGCTCGGCGACTTCCACCGCCAGCTCTTCTTCACCTTTATCGAGGGCGGCCTCAGCGCTTTTTTCCAGCTCGGTAATTTTGCTTTCCAAGGTGTCCGCTTTGTTACTGTTTAGCTGGCGCTGGCCCATTAAACGGGTGAGCTCAGTTTTCGATTGGCTAAGGTGGTTTTCCGAGTCGCGAATTTCTTGGTCTAAAATGCGCAGTGCCTGTGAATCCACCACGGTTTGACCGGTTTCATTCGCTTTGCCACGTAGGGCCGTCATGATTTTGCTTAACATAGAGAGTCTCTCTTTAAAAATTAAAAAAATATCGTTATCTCACCGCCGCCCTATAATTAATCATCGCTATCGATATTAACGCTATTAATAGTAACCATAGCGGCGACGGTACATTAATCAGTATTAGACGAAGTGCGTTTGAATCAGTTCAGCAACGTCCATAGCGGCAGCGGCCGTGGCGTGCAGCTCAGCGCAAATGGACTCAAGCTTAGAGTCGCCAAACAGCTGTCCGTAGGCCACATAAACATCTTGTCCGTCGATTTCTACAATGCCGACAGAGGCTAACGGTAACGAAATGCCCTGACGCAGCAGCACGTCGTTCAGCTCAGCGGTTTTGGTCACGCTTTCTACCGCCACAATGGGGGCCATCGCGATCCACTCATTTTCGCTGCGCGAAAGCGTCATCGGCAAGTTGCCGTAATCGTTAAGCTCCCAAATCAGCGTCTGATTCGCTTCATCCAGGCTGATTGTCGCCTGGGGCCACTCGATCGTTGCAGCGTCGTCGCTGCTGGACGATGGTTGGCTTACTATACGATACAGTTCGGCGGCGGTTATACCATTAGTGACGGTAGGCTGAGTCAAGGCGATTTGCTCCATCGTTCGTTAAGTGGTTTCACCTTAACACTTAGTGAAGCAAATGGTTCCTTTTCCCAGAAGAGCCCTACTAAAAGCCCCGCACGTGGCGGGGCAAAAGGCTGGCAAGAGTATGTTTTCAGGGCGGGCCGTTAAGACGAGCGATAGGTGTCGTTGAACTGCTTGCGCAGCTCATTTTTCTGCACTTTACCCATAGTATTGCGCGGTAGCTCATCGACAAAAAATACGCGTTTGGGCTGCTTATACTTGGCCAGCCGTCCGTCTAAATGCTGGATCACCACCGCTTCTTCAAGCTTGTTTGCTTCAGCACCTGCGCCTTTTTGGCGCACGACTACCGCCGTTACGCCCTCGCCAAAATCAGGGTGTGGCAAGCCAATCACCGCTGACTCAGCGACCTGCTCAAGCTCATCGATTACTTGCTCGACTTCTTTGGGGTAGACGTTGTAGCCACCGGAAATCACCAAGTCTTTGTCCCGGCCGACGATATGCACATAGCCTTGTTCGTCGACCATGGCGAGGTCGCCGGTAATGAAAAAGCCGTCATCTAGAAGCTCTTCACGGGTTTTCTCAGGCATCCGCCAGTAGCCGATAAACACGTTCGGACCGCGAATTTGCAGCATGCCTATCTCTCCATGCGCCACCTCACCGCCGGTCTCACGGTCGGTAATGCGCATTTCCACGCCGGGTAACGGCATGCCGACGGTGCCCGCGCGACGTGCGCCTTCATAAGGGTTGGAAAGGTTCATATTGGTTTCGGTCATGCCATAGCGCTCAAGAATCGCATGGCCGGTTTTAGCCTCAAAGGCTTCATGCGTTTCAGCGGTTAGCGGGGCAGAACCGGAGACGAATAACCGCATGTTGGCAGTAGCATCAGGGGTCAGGCGCTCATCCTGTACTAGCCGGGTATAGAAGGTGGGAACGCCCATCATCACGCTGCCTTGGGGCAGCTCGTCAAAGATGACATCGGCATCGAATTTGGGCAGAAACAGCATGCTGGCGCCCGCCATCAGGGTGACGTTGCAGGCAACGAATAGGCCATGGGTGTGAAAGATGGGAAGGGCGTGAATCAACCGATCATCCGCGCTGAAGCGCCATGCTTTTAAGAGAGTTTGCGCATTAGAGGCCAGATTTTCATGCGTGAGCATGGCGCCTTTCGAGCGGCCCGTGGTTCCTGAGGTATACAAAATAGCGGCTAGATCACGCTCGCCGAGCGTCACAATATCTTCTCGTGGTGCTACCTGGCGGGCGGCTTCCATCAGGGTGCCGTCTGCGGCGCTGCCCAGGGTGGCTACCGCCGGGCAGCCGGTGTCTGTGGCAAGCGTGCGCGCCTCATCAGCGGCCTTGGGCCGGCAAACGAACAGCGCAGGCTCGGCGTCATTTAGAAAGTAGCGAATTTCATCGCCGGTGTAGCCGGTATTTAAGGGCAGATAAACGCCGCCGATGCGCAGGCAGGCTAAATAAAGCAGGATCGCTTCCGGGCTTTTATCCACCTGGACGGCGACACGATCGCCTTGTTTAACGCCAAGCTCGGTTAATGCGCCGGCAAGCTGCGCGCTCATGTTCAGCGCATCGGCATAACTGTAGTGGCGACCTTCACGTGTGGTAATAAAATCGGCGTCAGCACGCTCGCGCATCTTGGCGGCAAACGTTGTAAATAGGTTATGGCTCATTTTGTTGTTTCTCCCTTAGCCAGTTTGCGCGCGCGACGAGCAAGGTCGCGCACCTCATTTGAGCAGGCAACGGTGGCCTTGGCGGTATAGTTTTCGTGGTTGTGCTCGATATCGTCCAGCACATATAGATAGTTGACCATTAAGCCGGCGCTCTGTTGAAACCCCTTGTCGGACGTGTCGCCTAACCAGTTGATGCGGTGCAGCTCAGCACCGTTGCCCAGGTGAAAACGCGCGACCGGGTTTAGCGGTAGGCCGTGGCTGTTCTTCTCATCCACCAGGTAGCGTGCGGCCAGCGGGCGAATCGCGGCTTTAAGCTGCTCTTCATGGGCTTTATCTTGATGCCACGCCGGTGTTTCAAGCGCCTTGAGTGACTGTCGCAGCGGCTGGGGCAGCTGTTCATCGTCACGCTGTGCTTGCAGCCATTGGGCGAAACCGGGCACCGGTGAAAGCGTCACAAAGTATTTAAGCTGCGGCAGTTCCTGCGAAAGCTCCTGAACCACCTGCTTGATTAAAAAGTTGCCAAACGATATTCCGCGTAGCCCCGTTTGGCAGTTACTGATGCCAAAGAACGCCGCGGTATCGGCGTCATCAGGGTCGTTGAGTCCCTTTTTAGCGCCAGATCTCTCTCCAGACATCTCTCCAGATAAGATGGGCTGAATACGGCTCGGCAGGCCCTTATGCAGCGCGACTTCGACAAAGATAAGCGGCTCGTCGCCAATCGCCGGGTGGAAGAAGGCAAAGCAGCGCCGGTCGCGAGCGTCGAGACGACGACGCAGATCGTCCCAGTCTTGAATTTCATGAACTGCCTCGTAGCGAATAATCTTCTCTAGAATCGAGGCCGGCGTGTTCCAATCAATGCGCTTGAGCATCAAAAAGCCGCGGTTAAACCAGGAGCCGAATAGATGGCCAAAATCATCGTCAATCGCGGCTAGATCAGGCTGTTCGCGTAATAATCCTAGTAAGTCTTCGCGCATTTTAACCAGCTCATAAGTACCGTCGCTGGCCAGGTTCAAACGCCGGAAGAGCTCCTGGCGACGCGGTTCGCAGGCCTCGAAAAGCCGCTGCAGAGAGTCATTGTCACGGGCCTTATGGTAGCTTGCGTAGGCTGCGTCGATAGGGCCTGGCTCGGCCGCGAAGTCAGCCGCTAGACGGGCAAAAAAGCTGCTTTTTTCAGCCTCTGATAGACGTTGATAGATCGCTAAGGCGCGGCTTGCCAAGGCAATGCTGGAGGCTTCCCCATCGCTTTCAAGCAGCGTTTGGCAGGCTTTGACTAGTTGGCGGTGGTCGGGCGTTAGCGTCTCAGGCTGGCGGCGTCGCAACAGAGCATCACGCTGGGTGATGTTGTTGAACAGCTCCTGAAGAAACGTCATGTTCATTATTCGCTCCTCAACCCATGATCAAGTTAGGTAACCACAGTGCGATGCCTGGGAAAAGGCACAGCAGCAAGATACCCAGCACCATGCATAGCGCGTAGGGCAAGCTCCCCATCAGAATGTCGCGCAGTGAGATATCCGGCGCGATGCCTTTAATAATGAATAGATTGAGGCCTACCGGTGGCGTGATCAGACCGATCTCCAGGTTGATGGTCAAAATCACGGCAAACCAATAGGGGTCGAAGTTGGCCGCCAAAATGATCGGCAATAAAATAGGCGCGGTCATCACGATCACGGCGACGGGCGGTAGGAAGAAGCCTGCCACCAGCAAGAAGAGGTTAATCACCCCCATGAGCGCCCAGCGGTTTACTTCCAGATCCGCAATCGCGGCCGCCACGGTTTGGGTGATAAACATCGAGGAAAGCGCGTAGGCAAACACTTCAGCGGTAGCAATGACCAGCATGATCATCACGCTTTCGCGCAGCGAGTCGCGCATGATTAATTTGATGGGCCCTAGCTGCCACATGCGGTAGATAAGTATTGCCAGCGCCAAACACAGGAAAGCCCCGACACCCGCTGCCTCTGAGGGTGTTGCCACTCCGCCGTAGAGGGCAAACAAAATACCCGCGACTACGCCTAGAAATGGTAGAACACGGACTAACGCTTTCAGATTGGTATCAACATTCTCCTTAACGTTCTGTTTTAACCGATCAACGGACGCCGCCATTGGGTTGTTATAACCCCCGGCTCTTTTGCAGGCGATCATGGTCCAGATCATAAACAGGCCTGCGAGCATAAAGCCCGGCACCACGCCGGCAATAAACAGTCGCCCGATCGAGGTTTCGGTGGAAATCCCGTAGATGATCATGGTGACCGACGGCGGAATCAAAATCCCCAAGGTGCCGCCTGCGGCAATACAGCCCGCCGCGACGCCGTCGGGGTAGCCGCGCTTACGCATTTCAGGAATGCCCATTTTGCCAATTGCCGCGCAGGTCGCCGGTGACGAGCCTGAAAGGGCGGCAAAAATCGAACATGCGCCGATATTTGAAACGGCCAAGCCACCGGGCAGCTTACCCATCCATAGGTCCAGCGAGCGATACAGATCACGCCCCGTGGGCGAGGACGCCACCGCAGCGCCCATCAAAATGAACATGGGAATGGCAACGAAGCCAAATTCCGCAATGCGATCAAAAAACGTCTCGCCGAAGTAGGTAAGCTCAGAAAGACCGCGGTCATAAAGCAGCGCCAGCAGGGAAACGCCGCCGAGTGCAAACGCAATAGGGGTGCCGATGGCCATTAGCGCAATCAGCGCGATGGCGACAATAATGCCTAACGTAATGGGATCCATGCTCAGCTCTCCCCACGCAAAATTTCAGCTACATACTGAAGTGATAAAAGGGTCGCGCCGACGGCCATTGGCAGCAGTGCCGGCCATAGCGGCGGGTTCCATACCGAACCGGTGGTCCAGTCACCGTGAACGGCTTCAAGAACATAGACCCAGCTGGCATAGGCGAGCGCGGCGCAAAAACCTAAACCAAATAGCGCGGCGACTAGGCGCATCGCCTTGCGCGCAATGCCACCCAGCGCATCGGGTACAATTGTGATGGCGACGTGACCGCCGGTCATTAAGACGTAGGGGCTACCCATTAACATCGCCCCGGTGACCGAAAAAATGGTGAACTCGGTCTGCCAGCTGGTGCTCATTCCCAATACGTAGCGCACAAAGACCATCTGGCAGATAACCAGCACGCCAGCAATAAACATTGCGCTGGCTAAGTAGGCAGAAACGCGAGAAAGCACGTCCATGGCGCGAATGTAGCCGCCAAGAATGCCTCCGCGTGAGGAGGGTTCGTGAGTGGTGGTTGCCATATTTGTTCATCCGGCTGAGCAAGCATCATAAGGCGGCCACGCCTAGCGGAGTGGCCGAGCTATTAGGCGTTAACCCGTTGCTTACTCAACGGCGAGAGCCGCATCGATAATGGCCTGGCCATTAGGCACGTTCTCAGCAAAGTTTTTGTAGGAGGTCTCGCGGGCGATATCAAGCCAAGCGTTGTAGTCTTCTTCGCTCATGCTGACAACCTCAACGCCATTTTCTTCGTAGAGGTCGACCATTTCTTGATCAATCGCCGTAGCGGCTTCAGCGAAGAAGTTCTGTGCCGATTTGCCAGCTTCCATTAACGCCGTTTGCTGCTCTTCGTTAAGCCCCTGCCATACTTGCTCAGAGATCAGAATCGGCTCGTACATAAACCACAGCGCGAAGTCGCCTGGCTGGGTCAAACATTCAACCTGCTCGTAAAGGCGAAAGGAGATAAATGACATGGAGGACGTGTTGGCAGCCTCCAGCACGCCGGTTTGCATGGCGGTATAAATCTCAGAGGAGGGCATTGAGGCAATTGATGCGCCTGCCTCTTCCAGCATCTCTTCAAACGCAGGACCCGCCGCACGAATATTTTGCCCGCTTACGCTTTCAGGTGAGGTTATGCATTGCTCGCTTGAGGCAAAGCCGCCAGATAGCCAGGCATCGGCAAGTACGCGCCCACCGCCTTCTAAAATGACGTCTTTGATGAGCCGCATATATTCAGAGTCGTTCAGGCGCTGAGCATGCGCTTGGTTACGTACCAGTCCTGGCATCAGCGTGGCAGAGAACTCCGGATGGCGGCCGCTGGCGTAATCAAGCGGTAGCGACGTGATATCCAAGCGGCCCCTCGCCAGTGCTCCCCACTGTTCGCGAGCTTTAAACAGCGATTGGCCAGGGTAAACTTCGATGGTCAGCCCGACATCTGCGTCGGCCACTTCGCGGGCCATGAGCTGAACCATTTCATCGCGTACATCCCCCTGGCCACCAGGGAATTGGTGCGAGGCACGTAGTACGGTATCCGCAGAGGCATGAGAAGCCGCGATAGCAAGACCTAGTGCAGCCGCGGTAGGGATCAAATAGCGTTTCATGTGGCATCTCCAACACTTGTTGTTATGTTTTTGGATAAGCTTTTGTGTGTTCATCAGGCAAGCTGATATATATTTCAATAGCGGTTAACTGTGCTAATGTCAACTATATGGTCTTTTTAAATGCGTGAAATAAGCCGCGATTCAGGAGGTAAAACATGACGGGCATTAAGCGTTCAAACGCACAGCGACTGAGAGATTCTCTCGAAGATGACATTATTAATGGCCGCCGCGTCCCCGGAGAGCGGCTCGATCCTGAGGCCTTGGGGCAGGCGTTTCAGGTCTCTCGAACGCCGGTACGTGAGGCTTTTCAGCAGCTGGTTGCCAGCGGGCTGGTAACGGTGTCACCCAAGAAAGGCACTTTTGTGGCAAAAGTCGGTATCGACCAGTTGATCGAAATGTTTGAAGTCATGGCCGAGCTTGAAGGAATGTGCGGCCGTTTGGCTGCCCGCCGGATCACCGATCAGGAACTGACGGCACTACGTGACGCGCATCGGCGATGCGAAGCGGCTGCCTTAGCTGGTGATAGCGACGAGTATTATTACGAAAATGAAGGTTTTCACGACTGCATTTACGCCGCCAGCCACAATACTTTTTTGGCCAGCGAAGCGCGTCAGTTAAAGCAACGCCTAAAGCCCTATCGACGCCTGCAGCTGCAGGTGCGACAGCGGGTGCATAGCTCACTGAGCGAGCATCAAACCATCGTAGAAGCGATTGAGAAAGGTGACCCGGCAGCCGCGCAGCGGGCATTAAGCGACCATGTGTTGATTCAAGGCGAACGCTTTAGCGACTTCGTTTCTAGCGTGCGGCGCATGGAGGGGCCGCTAGAGCATATCGGTTAGATTTGTCCATATCGGTGGGGTAATCGTCCTTGCCGACATGGCGCGTTGCACGGGCATTCTCTCTATCGAAAGCAGCGGTCACTACATCTGCGCAGGCGTCACTGCGGAGATTGATATGGCGCTTTCGCTGGTAGAGACCGTCTCCGCACCAATGCGTGATCGGGTAATTGGCTTAGGAATAGTTGGCGGTGCTGGTCTGGCAATATCGAACTAGGTTGGCAAACGCTTAAAAATCTCTCGACGCACACTACACTTTGTTGCGCGTTATCTGCTTATCGCTTTCGTTCGACGCTTCTATTTACTATTTTCACAACGCGTCTACCAGCTCTTCATATCGATTCCCTTGGTCTTCTAAAAAGATGGTTATGCTGATTTTAAAGAAATGTTATAACATATAATAAATTTCGAGTAAGCAGGAGCTCATCATGGGAAAAGTCCCGGTTACCGTACTGACAGGCTATTTAGGCTCTGGCAAAACAACGCTACTCAACCGCATTCTCTCTGAGGATCACGGCAAACGCTATGCAGTGATCGTCAATGAGTTTGGTGAACTGGGGATTGATCACGATCTGGTCGTTGGCGCCGATGAAGAAGTCTTTGAGATGAATAATGGCTGTATCTGCTGCACCGTTCGCGGTGACTTGATACGCATTATTTCAGGTTTAATGAAGCGCATTGATCGTTTTGACGCGATCATCATTGAAACGACAGGTCTGGCGGATCCTGCGCCTGTAGCGCAGACTTTTTTTGTTGATGACGATGTGCGCAGCAAAACGGCGCTGGATGCGGTGGTCACGGTCACGGTCACTGACGCCAAGCACCTGCCCGCTCGGCTTAGCGATAGTCCAGAAGCAGCTGAACAGGTGGCGTTTGCCGACGTTATTATCCTCAACAAGATCGATCTTATCGATGAGCAGGAGCAGCAGGCGCTCGTCGCACGGATTCGTAACATCAATCCCTATGTAAAAGTCGTGACGGCCAACCATTGCGATGTCGACCTTTCTGAGGTGCTCGACCTCGGGGCCTTTGATCTGGAAAGAATCATCTCGTTGGAACCGGGGTTTCTGACCGAGGAGCACGCCCATGAGCATGATGAGCAGGTCAAGAGTATCTCGTTGACGGCGAATCAACCGCTGCTTCCCGAGCGGTTTGATGCCTGGGTCACGGAAGTGCTGCGTACTGATGGCGTGAATATTCTGCGCTGCAAAGGGATCTTACATCTGCTGGATCAGCCCAAACGCTATGTTTTTCAAAGTGTGCATATGCTGGCCAATGGGATCTTTACACAGCCGTGGACGAGCAGTGAGCCGCGCCATAGCCGTCTGGTGTTTATTGGTCGTGATTTGGATGAAGCAAAACTGCGGGCCGGGTTCGAGGCTTGTATCCAAAAGGTTAGCGCCACCCAGAGGCTGTCATGAGTCAGCCGGCCTCGATCCTTGAGCAGTTGGGGTGTCAGTGGCAGTGGTCGGCGTATGTGCTATCCGCCTGTTTTGATAAAGCGAACAATCTAGCCTTTGCGCTCGGTGATGGCAGCGTGCGTCTGTTACCCGCTAATGCGGATAATGAGCCTATCAAGACCCAAGCCCATCAAGGCGCCGTGTTAAGTCTTTCCAGCGCGCCGAAAGCGGGGTTTTTGAGCGGCGGCGATGATGGGTGCTTTAGGCGCATTGACGCCGATGGCACGGCCAATGAGATGGCTGCTTTCCAGGGTTGCTGGATTGACCACGTGGCCAGCCACGCCAATGGGATGATGGCTTGCACCGAAGGCAATCGGCTAAATTTGTATGCCGAGAAAGGCCAGCCTCTGGTGCGTGAATTCCCGAGTACGATAGGCGGCATCTGCTTTGCGCCTAACGGTTACCGCATGGCCGTGGCCCATTACGGTGGCGTAACGCTCTGCTCCACGCGTTCGGCAGAATCAGCGCCGGTGTCACTCAAGTGTCCCGGCTCGCACCTGGCGGTTACCTGGAGCCCGGATAGTCGCTTTGTTATTTCTGCAATGCAGGAGGAGTGTCTGCGCGGCTGGCGACTCGAGGACAATGATGCCCTTTTTATGAGTGGCTATAGCGCTAAGGTAAAGTCATGGTCTGGTTCAATGGCGGACGCTATTTGGCCACCAGCGGTAGTCCTTGTGCGCCTTGCTGGTCATTCAAGGGCCGCAAAGGGCCTAAAGGACGTGAGCCGATAACGCCGGGTGAATCGGCCAGCGCCTTAGTCACCGCCGTCGCCGGAGACCCCAAACACGCGATCCTCGCGATCGGTTACGATAACGGTCAAATCACTATCGCAGAGCCCCTACGCGAGCAGGAAGTCGTCGTTAAACCACCAGGCAATGGGGCAATTACCACCATGTGCTGGTCGTCGGATGGCAACTGGCTAGCGTTTGGCACTGAGACAGGTTTTGCCGGGCGTCTCCCGGTAGCGGGCTAGCGGCTCGCACTACTGATCTATACACACGACCAACCAGGAAAACTTATGATTGCCAAACGGGAACGCGGCAAACTGGAGCGGCAGCTAATCGCTTCGCTGACCGATGCCTGCGAGCAGGCCAAAGTGGAGGTGGCAGGGTTTGTCTGGCTAACCCACTGCGTTGACTACCAGCACTTCCCCGCAAGCCTTGTCGTTATCTGGGTATTTGATACCGACGCCCACTTAGCTTCAGCGCTGAAGGATGACAAACAGCGTCTACATGATGTTACGGCTAACGCCCTGGCCGAGGCTGGCGTAGCACTCGATAGCGTTACCCATCATATCGACTTTGATAGCGAGCAGGCGTGCCAACGCAGCCACGGTGGCGACTGGCAGCGCCGATTGCGCTCACGCGCTGCGAGGCACTAATGGCCAAAAAAATTGACAGTCCCTGCATATCCACTTGCCAGTTGAAAGGCGGCATGTGTTCCAGCTGTGGGCGCAGCATTGAAGAGATCCGCCACTGGAAATCCATGAAGCGGCCCGAGAAAATCTCTACCCTTAAGCGAGCCGAACAGCGGCGAAAGAAGCTCAACAAATAGTGTTTAGCCCTAGACTGCTTGGCGAAAACGCATAATCTGTCCTTGCCCAATGGGGTCTTCAATAATGTCGGCATGCACGCCAAAGGTTTGGCGCAGCCGACGGCACGTCAGCACTTGCCGAGGCGTGCCCAAATCGACCAGTCGACCGCTTTCTATAACGCCAATACGGTCACAGTCCATGGCCTGGTTTAGATCGTGGAGAGCAATCACCACCGTAATGGGAAGTTGCCTGACTAACTGAAGAATGGCGAGCTGGTGGCGAATATCCAGGTGGTTGGTGGGCTCATCCAGCAGTAGCACGCTAGGCTGTTGGGCCAGGGCTCGCGCAATGTGGGCGCGCTGGCGCTCGCCGCCGGAAAGCGTATGCCAAAGACGCTCAGCCATCGACTGCATACCCACATCCGCCAGCGCGCGCGAGATGATGGCTTCATCCTCATCAGACCAGGGGTGAAACGGCGAAAGAAAGGGGGTACGACCCAGTGATACGGCCTGGTGAACGCTGATGCGCTCAGTGGTGTTGGCCTGCTGCTCGACCAGCGCCACCAAGCGCGCTATGTCGCGCTGACGCATGCGGCCCATATCTTGCTCGCCGACTCGTACGCGACCCACTTTAGATTTTTGCAGGCCGGCAAACAGACGTAGCAGCGTCGTTTTACCAGAGCCGTTCGGCCCGATCAGCCCAAAGGTCTCACCAGCGGCAATTTCAAAGCTGACATCCTTCAGCAGCGTGCGTCCCTGAACTGTCCAGCTCAGATTTTCTGCGGCGAGCTTCATCGTGATCTTGCTCCGCGAATCAGTATTAAAGCGAAAATCGGCGCGCCGACCAGTGCCGTGACAACCCCAATGGGGAGTACCTGCCCCGCAACCAGTACTCGGGACACCACGTCAGCGCCGATCAGAAATACCGCGCCCGCCAATGCAGAGGCGGGCACTAGGCGGGTGTGCCGGCTCCCCGTTAGACATCGCATGGCATGAGGAATTACCAACCCCACAAAGCCGATAGCACCTACCATGGAAACCATCACAGCGGTTATCAGCGCGACGGTGGCGATCAGGATTCCCCGATCACGGCGCACGGCGATGCCCATGGATGCCGCACTGTCGACGCCAAAGGTAAAGGCATCCAGCGTTCGCCGATACCAGAGGCAGATCAACAGGCCGCCAAGCGCGGTGGGTACGGCAAGAAAGGCGTTGTCCCAGCGAACGCCGGAAAGATTGCCCATCAGCCAAAACATGATGCCGCGGGCCTGCTCCGCGCTGGCCGACTTGGCAATGATAAACGCCGTCAACGCGTTAAACAGGCTCGATCCGGCGATACCGGCCAAAATGATTGTGCTGGATGCTTGTGTTCCACCACCGGCGCTATCAGACGCTGCGTAGGCGAGCACTACCACCAGCCCGAATGCCGCAATGGCTCCGACCATGGCACCCACCGAGAGGGTTACAACGCCTGCGCCAAACCCAGCAACGGCGACCAAAACGGCGCCGGTCGATGCGCCTGCGGAAATTCCCATCAGGTAGGGATCGGCCAGCGGATTGCGCAGCAGCGCCTGAAGCACAACACCGGCCAGCGCCAGCCCGGCACCACAGCATGCCGCGACGACTGCGCGGCTTAGACGATAACTCCAGATAATCCCGGCATCGATTCGATCAACGGGATAGCCAGCTCCCAACAACTGATTGGCAAGCACCTTCAGGACCGTTTCTACCGGTATCGACGTCTCGCCAATGGCGGTTCCGGCGATGAGCGCCGAGAAGAGAATCAGCGGCGCCAGCCAGCACCAAAGGCCACGCACCTGAAGGCACGGCCATGTCGTGAGCGCAGATGCCCTGTTCATCGCTCGAAGGTCATCCCCGACAGGGCATCTGATAATGTTTCAAGCCCGAAAAGAGTGCGCATTGTCGCGCTCATGGCGTGGGCATCCATCTCGATGATATGGCCGTTTTGAACCGCTTGCATTTCACGCGTCACAGGGTCGCTTTCCAGAAATGCACGCTTGGCGTCGATATCGTCAGCGGGATAGCGGCGGCGGTCCATATGCGCGATGACAATCACGTCCGGATTGGCTCGAGCAATAGTCTCCCAGTCTACCGTGGGCCACTCCTCATCGGACTGGATGACGTTGTGTATCCCTAGTGATTTCATCATATAGCCGGGCGCGCCCAGTTGCCCCGCGACAAAGGGGGCAACGCCATTATCGGGCGAGGAGAACCAGAACACTGCAGAAAGGTTATCCGGTAGATCAAGTTGGGCGGCGGCGGCAACCGCGTCTGCTTCACGAGTATCAAGGCTCTCAATCAGCGCTTCCCCAGCCGATTGCACATTGAAGATTTCGGCGAGCTCGACAATGCCCTTGTAAATGTGAGCCGGCGAAAACGGCGCAGTACGCATGCCGTCGCCGCCGGTGGTGTTATCTTTGGTATCGCAGTCGGCAGGCATGATGTATGTAGCAATGCCCAGATCGTCAAACTGCTCACGCGTTCCTACGCTGCCTGTCGCGCCAACATGCCATTCATACTGCACAGCGACTAGTTCGGGGCGTTGGTTAACCACTGACTCAAAGCTTGGGTCGTTATCGGCGATGCGTTCAATGGCGGTGTTAAGCTCACTAAATTGCGGTAATACGGGCGTAAACCATACAGACGTGGCCAATACCTGATCGCCCAGCCCCAGCGCATAGAGGATTTCGGTTGCCGACTGGCCGATGGTGACCGTACCGTTGGGCGCTGCTGAAAAGCTAATCTGCTTGCCGCAGTTATTCAGCGTCAGCGGGTAGTCCGTTGTATCAGCCATGGCATAGCTGGCAGACACTCCAGACACTGCCAGCAGCATTGAGCGAATGAGGTTCATGAAAATTCTCAATACAAAAGGTTGTTAGGCCAGCGTCACCTCTAGCCAAGGGGGCAAGGAGACAACGATGTTCTGATTTATTGTTATGTTATAACATATGATATGGCTTGCAAAGCTGTGCTTGCTCGTGCCCCAGCATTAAATGCTGGGGCACGCAGAAAGCAGGAGAAGCCGGGTGGGGAAGGAGATGATCAAGATAGAGGCAAAACAGCAGCTATATATTTTAACGAGCTGCTGACTTTACGTACTCGATCAGAAATCCCCCGGCGCGCACTGTAGGCAGGTAAGGCCCAGCGCGCGCCACTGGGCAACCACGGCATCACGATCATCCAGCACCAGCCAGGGGGCGAACCCATCGTCGCGCATTTGCTTGAGCAGCGCGGTTTTCACCTCTTCATCATCCACATGGTCATCGCCTTCTGGGCGCAGGTACATGGCATCAAAAGGGATGGCGTGACGCTCTAACCAACGCTGAGTATGCTCGCGGTGGCTATCCGGGCGGCCGCTGCAAATCACAATCTGCTGGCCTTGCGTCTTGAGAATAGTGACCAGCTTGGCAACCGCATCAATCACCGGTGCTTCGGCCATATGGGCGAAGAACGGCTCCCACTGTTTTTGGCTACCCAGCACCCAATCGCTGACCTGGTGGGGATGAAACTCGGCAAGGGTACCGTCAACGTCGACAATTACTGCGGACATGCAAAACTCCTTAATGATGACAACGTGGTTGGGCGCGTACCGGCTTTAAGGTGGCGAGTCGTACATAGACGCTTACCCAGCAGCCTGCTCCAGGCGTTTAACGCATTATCAGTGAGCTGAGTAAATAGCGGAACGGTCCGGGTAGCGCCTAGCTGATCGGCGAGTGCCACCAGGTGCGAGGCACGCAGGTGCACATTCCAGCGCTGCGCGCTTATCTTGCCTGCGGCGAGCTGGGCGCAGCGCTCGGGCGTCAAATAGCCGGTATGCAGTAGATGATGATGGGGCCATTGCTCTGGCGTGTCGTCGCGATCGCTAATCAGTTGAAGCGTAGCATTTGGATCATTCTTGCCTGTCAAAACGCGGTCAATGGCGGCATCGATGCCCGGGCGCCTTAGCGTGGCTGGCTGGGCAAGCAGGCTTGCCAAGGCGCTGCGTATTGCTGGATCAATCGCCAAACTTATTCCCTGTTGCAGGGCTAGCTGGCTAAGCCATAGCGCCAGCTCCAACGCGCGACCGGAGGTGGGTACAGGGAGCGCGAGCGGGCGATGAATCTGCTGGCGTAGCTGCTGATAGCATGCTGCTTGCGGGGCATCGTAGCTGCCGTAAGAGCCGTCCAGCAGTGCAGTGGCGGCTTTGGGCGGCGTATCGAACGGGAACACCCGCGACTCAAAGCAGGCATCGCCGCTGTAAAATACGCCGCTGCCAATCGCAAGGTGCAGCCATACGCCCCCGAGCGAGTGGCCGGCTTGCCCTGTGGTGACGTCAATGCCTGCGACGGTTAGCGAGCCGCGCTCGGGCAATGGCCGCCACGTGCGGCCAGGTGGCAGCGCCTGGGCGACCAGCGGCGTGCAGTACAGCGGCACATCTCTAGGCAGGTGGGCCACGCCGCCAATATGATCGATATGGTCGTGACTAATCAGCACTGCGTCTACATCAAGATGGTTGGCCCAGGTAATGGTGTCGCCGGGGTGGAGCGCTCCGCCTGCATCCAGCAGCAGGCGTTTACCGTTTGCCTCGACCACGATAGCGGCCGGCCCTTTGTCGCCTAAACCGCTTAGAATGTCGATGTCGACGCTCATTGGTCGGGCTCCAGGCACCAGCCTTGAAGAAGGGTGACGGCGACCTGGCTACCCAATTCAGCTGCGCTGTGATGATAGGCCAGCAGCGTTTCGCCGCTGGGCAGACGCAGGCTGAGCTCAAAGCGCTCGCCACGAAAAATAATGCTTTCAACCTGAGCGGGCAGTTGATCTGCCGTAGCAGTAGAAGGGCTGATCTGAATATGCTCAGGGCGCACCAGTACCGTTTGAGTGCGCTCCGATGCAACGGCGCTCAGGCCGCGCATTAAGGCAGTGCTTTCTAGGCGTTTGCCGGGACTTCCGGCGGCAACTTTTAGCTGGCTCCCTTGGCCGATAAACCCCGCTACCCACGGCGTGCGTGGCTCCCGGTAAAGCGTTTCTGGCGCGCCCCACTGCACCAGTTTTCCGGCTTTCATGACGGCAATTTTGTCGGCCAGCGCCATCGCTTCGGTTTGGTCATGCGTGACGTAAACCAGGGTGGCGCCAGTGCGCTGATGAAAGTCGCGAAAGCTGTGTTCCATGGTGGCGCGCAGGTGGCGGTCAAGGTTGGCCAGTGGCTCATCCAGCAGCACTACGGATGGGTCGCTAACCAGGCAGCGAGCCAGGGCCACTCGCTGGCGCTGGCCGCCGCTGAGAGCTTGGGGCGTGCGCCCGGCGTAGGCTTCAAGCTCTACCAAGGCCAGGGCTTGCTGAACCTTTTGCTGATACGCCGCCCCGCGCAGGCCGCGAAGTTTGACTGGGTAGCCGACGTTGTCGGCGACGCTCATATGCGGCCACAGCGCATAGGATTGAAACACCATTGCCATATCGCGTTGTTCCGGCGGCATATGGATATTTGGGCCTGCCAACGTGCGGTTGCCTAGTCGAATAGTGCCGTCGTTAACCGTCTCAAAGCCTGCCAGCATGCGCAGCATGGTGGTTTTGCCGCAGCCGCTGGGGCCGAGCAGCGCCACAAACTCACCAGGGGCAACCGCAAGGGATAGTTCATCGACGGCGGTGTGCTCGCCGAAGCGTTTGCTGACACGCTCAATGGTTAGCCCGGTCATATTAGCTTTGTCCATATTAGCCCTGTCATATTAGCCCTGCCATGGAATAACGCCTTTAGGTAGCCGCGGGGCCAGCAAACTAAGTGCCAGCATTAATGCAGCAACCATGATCACCACCAGCACTGAAACGGCGGAGGCCAGAACGCTTTCGCCACCTTCATCAAGATTGAAAATCAGCACGCCGAGGGTTTCGTTACCGGCGCTCCAAAGCAGCGCGGATACGGTGAGTTCGTTGACTGCTAATAAAAACACCAGCAGCCCGCCGGCAAACACGGCGGGTGCCACCAGCGGTAGCACGATGCCGCCTAGCCGCCGCCAGGGGCCCGCGCCGGCTAGCTGTGCGGCTTCTTCAAGCGAGGGGTCAAGCTGCGCTAAGCTGGCGGCCACGGGCTTGAGGCAAACCACCAAAAAGCGCGCCAAATAGGCGATGAAAATAAGCCCCAGCGTGCCGTAGAGCGCCACATTAATAATTGGCAGTGGGCGTACAAACAGCAGAATGCAGGCAATCGCCAGCACCACGCCGGGAAGGGCGTAGGGAATTTCAATCGCGCTGAGCACCGCGCCACGCAAGCGCTCAGGCAAGCGCTGTAATCGATACGCCAGCGGCAGACTAAGCAGCATCAGCACCACGGCGGCGCTGCCCGCCAGCCATAGGCTATTGTTGACTGCCCGCCACGTTGCACCCTGACGACCGATTACGTCGGCATAAGCATTTAACGTGAGGGTCTCAGCGTTAAGCGGCACGCCCATGGCCGGTACCAGAGAGCTGGCGATAAGGGCGAGTAGCGGTGCGACTAAAATAACCACCAAGATGCCGATCAGCGTAGCAGTTACCAGCGTGCGCCAGCGGCCAAGCGTGAAATCATGCGAGCGGCCGCTATGGCCGCCTAACCCAAAGCGGCTGCGGCTCATCAGGCGCTGCTGCAGTGCTACACCGGCCAGCGCCAGTAACCCGATCAGCAGTGACAGGGCGGCCATTTCAGCCAGTACGCCAGTGCCGAAACTGGCCATACGCTGGTAGATCAGCGTGGGCAGCACAAAATACCCGGCAGGAATGCCCAGCATGGCGGGAATGCCGAAGTTACCCAGGCTCGAAATAAACGCCATTGAGCCCCCGGCCACTAAGCCGCTGCGGGTAACGGGCAGGATAATATGGCCCCACACCTGAGTTTGCTTTGCGCCGCTAATGCGCGCGGCTTCGATAAGCTCGCGGGGCAGCGAAAGTAGGCTGGTGCGCAGGGCCAGAAATACCAGCGGAGCGCTTTGAATCCCTAGCAGTAAGGCAATGCCTTCCGCCGAATAAAGCGGTTGAGGGCTGCCGAGCGGCGGCGCCATGCCAAGGCTCTTTAATAGCGGGCTGGCCGGGCCAAAAAGCTGTAACCAGCTGAGCGCAGTGACCTGAGGTGGAATCATCATGGGCAGCATGAAACAGAACACCAGCCAAGACTTACCGCGCACGTTGGTGAGCGTGATGGCAAACGCAAACAGGCTGCCCAGCACCAGCGCAATCAGCATGCCAAGCCCTGAGGTATACAGGCTGTGCCAGAGGGCTCGCCAGGTGCTGGCGCTGTTGAGTACTTGCCATAGCGGTGACTGCCGGCCTTGAGCAAGGTCGCTCAAAGCCTCTATCAGCAGGCGCACGCTGGGTACTAGGCTGAGCAGCACAATGCCGATTAGCAGGCTGGAAAGCAGCCAGCGGTGCTGGCTGCTATAGGTCAGGGCAGGAGTCATGATCACCCGCCGAATAAATCGCTAAAGCGCTGTTTAAGCGCTGCTTCTTGTTCCAGGGCCTGCTCAATATCCACCGGCATCAGCGTAATGCTGTCGCGGGCAGGAAAGCCTTCGGGGGGCGTTACATCGTTGCGCGCAGGCAGATAGCCCTGCTGGCTCACCAGTGCCTGGCCCTGTTCGGAGAGCACGAAATCCACAAACTTCTGTGCGGCATCCACATTCTTGGCACCCTGCATAATCGCCACTGGCTCAGTCACTGCGCTGACGCCTTCTTCAGGGAACACAAACGCGACCGGCGAGCCTTTAGCCGCTTCACGAATGGGTAAGAAGTCGACCACGATACCGTAGGGCTTGGTGCCTGCGGCCACGGCGTTAAATACGCCACCATTGCCGCCCTGGGCTTCGGTACGATTGGCGTGCAGCGCGTCGTAGTAGTCGGCCCCCAGTGCCGGATTGGCGCTGATGGCCGCCATATGGATTAACGCTGCGCCAGAGTAAAGCGGGCTGGGCATGGTGACGAGCCCTTCATAATCGGGGCCCAATAGGTCTTGCCAGCTTTGCGGCTGGTGCTCAGCGCCGGTGTTATACACAATTCCCGTGGTGATCAGCTTGGTGCCGTAGTAATAGCCCTCCGGGTCGTATAGCTCGGCGTCATGTGCCTGGCGCTCATCGCTTAAGTAAGGCTGCAAAAGGCCTTCTTGTTTGAGCGACTCCATGGTCATGCTGTCGGCAATCAGCAGCACATCTGGATTGCTTACCCCCGCTGAAAGCTCCGAACGCAGCCGCGTCATCAGCCGCGTAGTGCCATCGCGTACCCACTCCACTTCAATGTCGGGATAGGCCGCTTGAAAGGCATCCACCGTTTGTTGGGCATCGCTGTTGGGCTGGCTGGTGTAAAGCGTTAGCGTGTTATCTGCGGCTGCTTGGGTCGAAACAAACAAACTGGCCACGAGGGCTGCCGTAGATAAAGAAAGCGTTAAGGGACGCTTCAGCATGAGGGTTCTCCGTTGAGTGAGCCCTTACATTAAGGCCATCTGCTTACAAGAAAATGACACTATGCTTTCCATGTGACTCTTTTCCTCTTTCGTGACTGCTATGCTGGAAGATTGTGATCATAGAGACGAGGAATGCGGCTATGGCAGGCGGATGGTCTAAAGACGGTGCCGAACAGGAGCAGATTGAAAACACCTTGAACGATGCGGTACAGCGTGCACGCAGCCAACTACCCCACGGCGCCAGCCTGAAGATTTGCGAAGAATGTGGCGACCCCATTCCTGACGCGCGCCGACAGGCAATGCCGGGCGTTAGGCTATGTGTCGCTTGCCAAGGAGAGCTTGATAAAAAGCAGTCAAGCGTCAGTGGCTATAACCGCCGAGGTAGTAAAGATAGTCAGTTGCGTTAATATTGCCGTTAGTCAGCAGGAGGCCAACGCCTTGATCACTAGGCGATAGGCTTGCTGCGTCGCGCCGCTTTGTAAATACGCTATATTCGAGTACTGTTTTTAGGCATGAGTCAGTGTAAAAATTGTGAGGATTGACCTTTTGGAACTTGATCAAGATTACCGCGCCCTTCGCGTCGAAACACTTTCAACAAGACTCGGCAGTATTGACGCGGTAGCCAGTCGCGTGGGTGGTGAGCCTGCCGCTTGGGAAATTCGCGAGGTAGGCGACGGCAATCTCAATCTAGTGTTTATTGTCTCCGGAAGCCTCGGCATTGTCGTGGTAAAGCAGGCACTGCCCTATGTTCGCATGGTTGGCGAGAGCTGGCCGCTACCGACGTATCGCGCTCACTTTGAATATTACGCGCTGGTGCGTCAGGCCAAGCGCGCACCTGGCATTGCCCCAGAGGTTTACTACTTCGATAAGCCTCAGGCGCTGTTTGTGATGGAGTATCTTCATCCGCATACGATTTTGCGGCGCAAGCTAATTGCTGGCGAGAGAGTGGCGCAGCTTGGCGACACTATCGGCCAGTTCTGCGCGCGCACGGCGTTTCGTGGCTCAGAGCTTTCGCTCAGCAGTCCTGAGAAAAAGCAGGATGTAGGTCTATTTTCTGGCAACGTGGCGATTCCCGCGATTACCGAATCGCTGGTGTTTACCGACCCCTATTACGCCGCTGAAATGAATCACCACACGCCGGAGCTTTCACCGGTGGTGGATGAACTGCGCCGAAATGCTCGCCTAAAAGCCAAGGTGCAGCGGCTGCTGATGAAATTCACCGCCAACACCGAAACCATGCTCCACGGTGATTTGCACGCCGGTTCGATTATGGCGACCGATACCGACGTACGCGTTATTGACCCCGAGTTCTCTCAATACGGACCGATGGCGTTTGATCTGGGAATGGCGGTGGCTAACTTCCTGATGGCCTACTTTAGCCAGCCTGCTCACCGTCAAGAAAGCGAGCTTGAAAGCTATCAGACATGGATTCTTGAAGTAATTGAGGCGTGCTTCACAAGCTTTGATGACGAGTTTCGCCACCTATGGCAAACCGAACGGACGGGGATTCTGTTCCCGAAAGCGTTATTTGAAGAGCAGGGCAATAGCGCCGATGACGCCTGCGATGCGCTGCTTGATGAGATCCGCCTGGACGCGCTGGCTTACTGCGGCATCGAGATGCACCGCCGGGTACTTTCACTTGCCCATAATGCCGATTTTGAAGAGATTGAAGACACCGCCCTGCGTGCCAAGCTTGAAGCCCGCAACGTGCTGATGGGCCAGGCCCTGATTATGGAGCCGGAGGCAGCCCGTGAGGTGTCGGCCCTCATTGAACTGGCCCAGACGTATAACCGCCAAGATATTCTATAAACAGCATCCTATAAAAGACGCGCTATAAAAAGCCGCGGGCAAGCAGGCCCGCGGCTTTTGAAAGGTTGATGTATTACTAGGCAGCATTAATGCTCGGTAATCGTCAAGTAAGTTGTCGTCTCTGACTATATTTATGCAGCCTTCTTTTCTGGTTCGTTTACCGTCACACTCAGCTCTCTTTCTGGGTTAAGTGATACTGTCTTTACGGGTGTCCAGTTACGTGTGTTGCCGCTCCATCGCGCTGGGTTGGCGTTGCGCGCTGCTCGATTGATTTGATCGCGCTTAATCAGTATTTCCGTGTCCTGACCCGCGTGCCGTTGGGCGGGGGTGACGAGACGGATTCCGCTGTGGCGGTGCTCGTGGTTGTACCACTGAACGAAGCCAGCTACCCATTCCCGTGCAGCATCAACATGGGCGAAGCCCTTCGTTGGATAACAGGGACGATACTTGCACGTACGGAACAGCGACTCTGAGTAAGGGTTATCGTTGCTGACCCGGGGTCGACTGAACGAGGGGGTGATGCCTAGCTCATGCAGTTTCTCTAATAGCGTGGCCCCCTTAAACGGGCTGCCATTATCGGCATGAAGTACCAAGGGCTGATCGACGACCTGCTCGGCCAGCACTGCACGTTCCAGCACCGTGCGGGAGTTATGGGCTGATTCCGCGAGGAAGACTTCCCAGCCGATGATTTTGCGGCTGTAAATATCAAGCATCATGACCAGATAGTAATACTCACCTTTGATGGGGCCACCCAGCCAGGTCGCGTCCCACGTCCAAACGCAGTTAGGCGCCGTCGCCTGATACGTCGTCGGTCGGGCGTGACGCTTCGGCAACTTGGCGCGGCCCCGATGGATCGCTTCTTTGTGTTTATGCAACACGCGATAGAAGGTGGAAGCTGAGGCGAGGTAGCGCGCTTCCTCATCGAACAGTCTTACCACGATCTGTTCCGGCGGCAAGTGGGCATAGTCTGGCCGGTGGCAAATGTCGAGGATTTCCTGCTGCTCTATCGGCGTGAGCGCATTCGCCGGTGTGGGCCGCTCAACTAAAGGCCGCAGGTCTTCGCGAAGTTCACCATCGCGTGTCCAGCGTTGATACGTCCGAGCACTCATGCCCAGTTCACGGCAGGCGGCTGCTAAACGTGCACCGTGAGCACGGGCGTTATCGATCAGCGCAATGGCATGTCGGCGATCAGGGGTGCTAATCATTCGTCCTCGTCCCCCCAGATCGCCGCTGCTTTTTTTCGCAGCGTTAACAAGGCCGCTGTTTCGGCTAACGCACTGTTCTTGCGAGCCAGTTCTTTCTCCAGTGCTTTAATATGTTTGCGCTGCTGTTTGAGCTCATCTGCCTCACGCTGGCGTTCTGACTGTGACAAGCAGGCCGCCTGTTCACAGTCAGAACGCCATTGCTCCAATTGTTCTGGATAGAGGCCGCGACGGCGGCAATACTCAGCCACGTCGTGAGCATTCATTGAGGCCGTCTCAACAACAGCGCTAAATTTATCACGGGAAGACCATCCATCAGCGCCTTTGCCCAAGGCATCTGGTAAACATTTTCCATTAATACGTGCTTCTTTACGCCATTTATAAACCGTGGCTAATGAGATGCCTTCCTGTGCTGCAATCTCATGGGGTGAAAGGGCATGAGGCGGCAGTAATTTGGCCACCACCGCTTGCCGACGTTCATCTGAATAGCGAGGCATGAGTGTCTCCTTTGACCCCCTGATCAATGTTTAAGAAAGAATATCAGAGGGTGCGACACTTATCCTGACACTGGGGGTGCTCAGGCTGGGGCGTTTTGTAGCTCATGTCAGATCATTGACTACATAAAGTGACGTTTGAATTTTTCGTGGTTTTCAATATTGCTACGAACATCGGCTGCGTCCCAGATTTGCAGTTCCCACGGGAAGTAAAAGTTATTTTTGTTTTTGAAGTAAACATGCAGGCCTCGGTAACCTGGCTTGTCGCGCAAATACCAGTTCTTCAACCCTAGCGCGTCTTGCCAGTCATCCAGCCGCTCCATCACCGTATTAACGTCATCAGGAGCGAGCACAATCCGGGCACCAAAAATATCATTCAGCCAGTTATTCACCGGATATTGATCTTCGCAGTGTGAAAACCGCTCGATCATGTCATCAATGCTTTCGCGGGTTTTCACGCGATAAAAGTATCTGATGTCTATATCGGCGGCCATCAGGTAGTCGTTAATGCTTTCATGCAGTGTGAGGCGATATTGATAAATATGGGCGACGGGAATCTGTCGGATGGTTCTGGAAAGATTGAGTTTGGCGATTTTTCCGGTTTCAAAATAATCTCTGGAAAAATCCGCATGCAGGCGATTGATCTCGCTGACGAGTTGTTGGGTCTGGCTGATGTTATCCATGCCCCGGCTCCGTACTTGAGGGCTGCGTCTCCGGCTTGGTAAAGCTTAACAGCAGATCTTTTTTCAATATTTTAAATAAAATATAGCCGTCTTTTCCTGAAATGGAGCCCGCAATGAGCCACACCGTCACGCTGTAACAGATAGCGTTCTGCCTTATCAAACCCTCCCCCCTACGCCTTTGAATTTCTCCACAAACGCCACAATTTTCTGAAACACGCTCTGCTTTTTGGTGAGGTACTGTGGGTTCAGTGGGCTCATTTTCGGTAACAGGCTGTTCAGTTCGGTGCCTTTCTCACTGGCATATTCCCGCTTGAGCGAGGTGGTGATGTAGCGCCGGGCTTCGTCTGCCTTGAGATTCTCTGAATCAATCAGCTCTTCGGCCTCGCGGTGCTGTTCAGCCTGGGCAAAGGTAAAGAAGGCCTCAATCACACTGGCTTTCTCACCGATCTGATCCAGGTCGGTCTGGTTGATGAAATCAACGACCAGGTCTTCTTTAGCGCGATTGCCAAGGCTTGCACGGATAACTCGCCGCACCTCTTGAACCAAATCTGCTTTGCTTTTGGTTTTTTTATTGTGCTCAAAGATCAGCCCTAGGATGTAATCCAGGTTGATCTCTTGGGACTTCAGCAGGTCCACCTCAAACTCCACATCATCCCAGTCGAGGGTGGATGTTTCTTTTTCTTGGGCGGATTTTTGACGGCGCTGCCAGTCCCGGATGTCGTTGTAGGTCGAGCGATAATCCTGAATCTTACGCTCGGCGGGTAATCGAATGCTTTGCAGTTCAGCCAGTTTTTCATCGTCCAAGTAATGTTCTGCTTTAAAGGCCTCAACCGCCTCTTGATCGCTGGTGTCGAGGCTTTGCAAAGCTTTCAAGCTGGCAAACTCGTCGTAGTTTTGCAGCACATTTTCTACGCGCAGATACTCGCCAAAGACCTTAGCAAAAGCTTTTTTGTCTGCTTCCTTTTCGATGGCAGCAGGATCAGGAAAGTTGTGCTCCAGGTCGGCGACCACTTCCATAAAACCGCGCCTTGCATGGCCTGTCACTAGGTCGGTAAAACCTTCCATGTACTCCTTGTAGCTCTTTTCTAAAACCACATTTTTGGTGTTTTTATCCCCAAACAGGGTGATGGCATCCACCGTGGCCTTTTCCAAATCGCGGAAGGTGACGATATTACCAAACGCCTTGGTGGCATCATAAATGCGGTTTGTACGTGAGAATGCCTGCATCAAACCGTGATAGCGCAGGTTCTTATCGACAAACAGGGTGTTCAGCGTTGGTGCATCAAAGCCAGTCAGGAACATGCCGACCACGATCAGCAGGTCGATTTCCTTGGCTTTTACCCGCTTGGCTAGGTCGCGGTAGTAGTTCTGAAAGCCGTTGCTGTCCACGCTGTAAGTGGTTTTGAAGTAAACGTTGTAGTCGTCGATGGCAGCACTTAAAAATTCCTTGGCACTGGCGTTCATAGCCGACACATTAAAGCTTTCATCCACAATATCGCCTACGGCATCCTGCTCTTCATTGGCGGTATAAGAAAAAATTGTGGCAATTTTCAGCGGCCTGTCACTATCACGTTGAAGCTCACTCAGCGTCTGGTAATAGAGTTTGGCCGCTTCCACGCTGCTCACCGCGAACATGGCGTTAAAGCCCTGGTGGTTCCCTTGCAGACGGTGCGTCTTCTGGCGGTAGTGATGCAGGATATAGCGAGAAATCTCCCGAATGCGATCCGGGTGTTGCAACGCCTGCTTGTTCTCGGCGGCGCTTAGCTTTTTCTCATCCTGCTCGGTTTCTAACGCCTTGAATTTGGGTCGCACATCGTTGTAATCCACCTTGAACTTGAGCACTTTTTCATCCCGAATGGCATCGGTGATGACATAAGAGTGCAGCTCGCGGCCAAACACACTGGCGGTGGTGTCAGCACCTAACGCGTTTTGCGGGAAAATGGGCGTACCGGTAAAACCAAACTGGTAGAACCGCTTGAATTTCTTTTTCAGGTTTTTCTGTGCCTCACCAAACTGGCTGCGGTGACACTCGTCAAAAATGAACACCACCTGCTTTTTATAGATGGGCAGGCTGGCTTCGCTCTTCATCAGGTTGTTGAGCTTTTGGATAGTGGTGACGATGATCTTGTTATCGTCTTTCTCAATGTTCCTCTTCAGCCCTGCCGTGTTGTCTGAGCCGTTCACGCTGTCGGGGGAAAAGCGCTGGTACTCCTTCATGGTTTGGTAGTCCAGGTCTTTCCTGTCTACCACGAAAAACACCTTGTCGATAAATTCCAGCTCAGTGGCCAAGCGTGCCGCTTTAAAGCTGGTTAGGGTTTTGCCCGAGCCGGTGGTATGCCAAATATACCCGCCGCTTTCAGGCGTACTCCAGTTTTTGGCTTCAAACGAGCTTCTCACCTTCCACAGAATTCGCTCGGTGGCGGCAATCTGATAAGGGCGCATGACCAGTAGGGTGTTGTCGATATCAAACACCGAATAGTGCAGGAGAACATTCAGCAGGGTGTTCTTCTGTAAAAAAGTCGCTGTAACGTCCTTCAGGTCTTTGATCAGGGTGTTATCTGCCTGCGCCCAGTTCATGGTGAAGTCGAAACTGTTTTTATTGCGCTTTGTGGTGTTAGCAAAGTAGCGGCTGTCGGTGCCATTGCTAATCACAAACAACTGCAAATACTTGAACAGGGAGTGCTCGCTGTTAAAGCTCTCCTTGCTGTAGCGATGCACCTGATTAAAGGCCTCGCGGATCGCCACTCCGCGTTTTTTCAGTTCCACCTGCATCAAGGGCAAGCCGTTGACCAAAAGGGTGACATCATAGCGGTTGGCGTGGCTGCCGGTTTGTGAAAACTGCTTGATCACCTGCACCTTATTGCGGGCAATGGTCTTCTTATCGACCAAGTAGATATTCTGGATGCGGCCATCATCGAAGGTAAAATCGTGAATGTAGTCGTCGTGAATCTTACGGCTTTTATCCACACTGCTGTCGCTGGGTTTATCCAGGTAGGTTTCGACAAAACGCTGCCATTCGCTTTCTGAAAACGCCACCTGATTTAACGCCTGCAGCTGCACACGCACGTTGGCTAACAGCGCATTAGCGCTATTGAGGCCGGGCAGGTACTCATAGCCCTGATTGACCAGATCCTGAATCAGCTCCTGCTCCAGGGCATCTTCACTCTGGTAGCTCTCGGCCACCTTCCAATCCTTGCTGTATCTTTCCAAGACAATGAAATTGTTGGATTCAGCGATGGGCGTGTACGTTGTCACAGGTGGATCTCCCAGTGTCCGGCTTTGTCCGAGCCAATTCGAGTTAACGTGCCCGCTTGCTGCAGTTTGGCGATGGCACGGGCGATGGTGCGAACATCTTTGCCGATCCGCTCGGCAAGCTCTTGGCGGGTGAGTTGGTTGTCATCATGCAATAAACGCAAGATAGCCTCGGGCGTTTTCAGCCCATCGATATTTACAGGGGCGTTTACAGAGACGTTTACAGGGGCGTTTTGTGCCAGGGTTTGGGCAATCACCGAGAGCATGAAGTGGATAAAGAGTGTGCTATCGGCATGCTGGTCAGCGTCTTCCAGTGCCTGGTAATACTGCTGCTGGTGATCTTTTATCACACTTTCCAGCGGTAGAGACAAAAACAACGGATGCCACTGCGACAGAATCAAAGTTTGCCACAAACGCCCCATTCGCCCATTGCCATCACTGAAGGGGTGAATGAACTCAAATTCGTAATGAAACACACTGCTGGTAATCAGCGGATGATCCTTAGCCTGCTTCAACCATTGGGCTAAATCCGCCATTAAGCCTGATACCTGGTGGGCGGGAGGTGCCACATGATGCACCTCCTTGCCTTTTTGAATGCCTACCGCCTTGTCGCGAAAACGCCCTGCGTTGGTCAGAATCTCCGACATCATCAAGCCGTGTGCCGTCAGCAGATGATCTAAGTTGCCTGGTTGCCAAGTGGGCAGGGCATCATAGGCAGCAATGGCCCCTTTTACTTCTGCCAGCTCACGCACGCTGCCCAGCACCGACTTACCCTCAATCATCGCCGTGATCTGCTCTTCGGTGAGGGTATTGCCTTCAATCGCCAGCGTGCCTGCCAGGGTTTTGATGCGGTTCTGCTTGCGTAACTGCGGCGAAGCATTCAGCGCACTGGCATCCAGTCGACCGACTTGCTGGCTGATGTCGGCCACCAAATTCAGGATTTCGCTGGTGATGGTGAAAGGCGGCTGGTAGCTCATGCGTCTTTATCCTGCCTACTCAGCCGCTGTTTGATCTCTCGGTCGAAGTCCGACTCAATACGCTGCTGCTTATTGAATTGGTCGTATTCAGCATGAGCCTTTTGCTCTGCATGCTTGCGAGACACTGTTCCATAGCCTTCAAGAATTTCATACTCATTGAATGTTAGGAATTTATCGACACTCTCAGCAAAGCGCTCCATCGTAAAAGTATTGCGCCGTTCAATGATGCCCTCAATATAATCAAAAAACGCAGATACGGCGCGCTCCAGCTGTTTTATTTCATTTTCACTCAAGTAGTTTTTCGCGACGATTGTATCCGACTTTAATACTCGCCCATCCGGTGCATTTTTATAAGTGCTCATGCCCATCAAGGGTTTGCTGGCATCTGCTTTCAGCGCAATGATCTCGGCTGCGGTATGGCCGGTAATGGCAAAATGAAACTTATCCTGAACGTGGGCATAGAACTGCTGGGTGGTTTTCGATTTAGGATCATAATCGATGCTACATTCAGCAAAAATATCAGTGATCTGCTGATAAACGCGCCGCTCGCTCGCGCGTATAGAGCGCACCCGCTCCAATAGCTCCTTGAAGTAGTCCTTGCCAAAATAGCGGCCATTCTTGAGGCGCTCATCATCCATGGCAAAGCCTTTGATGATGTATTCTTTAATCAGCTTTGTTGCCCAGATGCGGAATTGGGTGGCCTGCGTCGAGTTAACTCGGTACCCAACAGAAATAACGGCGTCGAGGTTGTAGTATTTCACCTGCTTGGTTTGGGTTTTGCCCGCAATGGCGCCGTGTTCAGTGGTATGTTCCAAAATGGAAACCACCACGTCTTCTTGTAACTCTCCGCTGTCAAAGATGTTCTTAAGGTGCTTGGTAATGGCGGGGCGCTGAACACCGAACAAGGCGGCCATGCGCTCTTGAGTCAGCCAAATCGTCTCGTTACTAAGCAGCACCTCAACTTTAACCGCTCCACTGGGCGCGGTGTAGAGCAGAAAGTCGGAAGTTTGATCCTGCAGACTTAAAGTATTTTTATCCATGCGCTTCTTCTTCCTGCTGCCAAAAGCCGTAGTTGTTCACCAAGTGCTTCAGTAGTAAGGCTACCGTATTCTTTTCTGGCCCACTGGGCTCAGCTATAACCTCATTCGACAATGTTGAGTGACTGGTAAACTGAATAATACGGTTAAAATAGGTCTGCTTATCGTCTGGCAAAAGTTCTGACCAATACCTGTAACCCAGGAAACTGGCAGTTTTTTCATATAGGTTGCGCAAAAGTGTGAAATGATACTTCTGTATTTTGTTTTCAGAAATTGCTTTTTCAAGGATCTGTTTTAAATACAAATGGTAAGAAAAACTTTTGTTAGAATCGCCATTCTTCTCTGCAAGCAGGAAAGTGCCATCTTCAAAACGTTCCAACAGATAACAGGCTTTACTATTCAACTCATTGTAGAGCACGTTATAAAATAGGGGGCTATGAGTAGTAATAATAAATTTTAAATTAGATGGGCTGGATTTGATAAGGGTGGCCAAATTGACCGCCAGCTCAATCAGATGGTTTTCATCCAGAGAACTTACCGGATCATCAATAAATACATACTCCAACTGATCAAACTGATCGGTCTCTCGTTCTTCTATTTCAGCCACATTACGAATCGTAATTACTTGGTCCAGTAATGTGTAGAAAATACTCCAGATAAAGTTACTTTCTTCACCTTTAGAAATTTTTAAATTGATCTCTCTATCATTATTGCCCCGCTCCAGTGAAAAGGTCACTTCGCTGAAATCTTCGCTAAAATGAGGAGTAAGTTTGTCATTCGTGAAGTGCTGAAAGTACGCAGCAATATTCGCATCCTGACCAAGGTCTTTCAATAGCGTGAGCAACCAATTGGTATAGGAATTGGGCTGAATTTTTAGTTTTGGCTCGGCGTCACCCTCCAAATCGTTATCCCAATAGAACAGGTCTTCGGTAAAGGCGTTGTAATACAGGAATTTTTCACGTGAAGGTGCTGCTTCGTCACCTTCACAATTATCTTTGGTAATAAGCTGCTTGAGCTCACGTGAGAGGCGCGTTTTACCCGAACCATTAAAGGCATAGATAAGTTGCACCTTTTTGGGGGCATTCCTTAAGTCTTCGGCTATATCCATTAGCGTTTTGCTCATACTACGCGGCCTCCTTGCCTGACTTAGGAAAGCTCAGCAGCAGATCGCGGTAGTATTCATACTGCTTTTGGCGCAATTCGATTTCGCGTGGCAGGCCTTCGCTGATGGAGGCCGTGAGAGTATCGAATTTGTCGAGGATGGCGACGATCCGCTCTTTTTCCTCTGGTGAGGGGTTTGGAATAGGGATACTTTCTAAATTCTTTTTATTCAGCTTCGGTTGCGCTGCGCCCGATATGTATGGAATTAAGTCAATACTGTTCAGATAATACTCAACATATCTTCGCTCGGCATAGGTATCAAACTTAAGGACGTGAGCGTGATTGTTAACCCACGTCTTCCCGCTGATACTGAACGCTATAGGCGTATTGCGAGCCAATAAATTTGCACCATCTTCAGAAACGAGTAGAAAATCACCATCGAAAATGTAGTCTTTTACATAATCGACAACGCCAGATGCCCCGTAATAAGGAATACTCCCTGGTTGCCTTAAGCCGCTTGTGATTGGCCTTCTTCTAGAATCGAGATTTGCTGCCACCTTACCCAGCTTTTTCCACTCCACTTCCCCTTCCTCAAAACTCAACAACTGGTCGCGGTAGTGGTTGTATTGTTTTTTACGCAGATTAAGCTCGGTGGTCAGCTCGGTGGTCAGCTCGGCGGTCATGGCGGTAAATGCGTCCAGAATACGGACGATTTCGGCCTGAATCTTCAGCGATTTTTTGGGGTTGTCTGGGTAGGGGATGGGGATTTGGAAAGCATTCATTACCGATGAGCTTAAATTATTTATGGTCGAGCTTTTAAGCATTTCATCGAGGTGTTTTTGAAAAATCCCACTCGTGAGCACATGGAACAAAAATCGTGGGTTAATACCACGGTGGCACCTAACAACCCCCATGAATCCGCCAAAATAGAAGTCGATGTCTGAATTGATAAAGGCGACTTTTCCGACATGCTCTCGGCTGCCGCTTGCGGCACTTATCAAAATATCATTCTTATACAGTTTTTGCGAAGCCTTTACTTTGGTTTCATGCTTCACAATCTTTACATCGTCAAAATTTATGGTGCTTCCGGAAAGCGTAATGTTATTTGCTCTCAGAACCTTATAACCTGATCCATCGCTGCTCTCATTGGCTTTGCTATAAGTCAGACCTCGGACATATTCAGCCACATCGGAAAGTGGCTTCCACTCCACATCCACCCTATCCAGTAGCTTGTCCATAAAATTCAGTTCACTCATCTCAAGCCCCCTCGATTTCCGCGACGATTGCATCAATATCCGTCCGTAGCTGATCAATTTTGGCCACGGTAGTTTTTAGCTCGGCATTTAGCTGAGTGATGTCGGTTTTCTCTCGGGTGTCCTCAGCTACAACGTAGCTGCTCACGGAAAGGTTGTAGTCATTTGCAGCGACTTCTTCCAGAGGCACGGAGCGGGCTAGGTAATCGATATTTTCTTTGCTATCAAACACCGCCATGATCTGCTTGATATGTTCATCCGTTAGGACGTTGTTGTTGGTTTCTTTTTTGAATAGATCGCTGGCATCGATAAACTGGGTCGTCGTTTCGCTTTTATGTTTGGCCAGCACCAGAATCGTTACCGCGATGGTGGTGCCAAAAAATAAATTAGGAGCCAGCGAGATCACCGTTTCCACATAGTTGTTATCGACCAAGTATTTTCGGATCTTCTGCTCGGCACCGCCACGGTAAAAAATACCCGGAAAGCACACAATCGCCGCCCGGCCTTTGCTGGAAAGGTAGTTGAGTGCATGGAGCACAAAGGCAAAATCGGCCTTGGATTTAGGGGCCAGCACCCCAGCAGGAGCAAAGCGATCATCGTTGATCAGGGTGGGGTCATCACTGCCGATCCACTTCACCGAGTAAGGCGGATTGGAGACGATGGCGTCAAAGGGTTTTTCATCGCCAAAATGCGGGTTGGTCAGGGTGTTGCCCAGCTGAATATCGAACTTGTCGTAGTTGATGTTGTGCAAGAACATGTTCATGCGGGCCAGGTTGTAGGTGGTGTGGTTAATCTCCTGGCCGTAAAAACCTTCCTCAATGATGTGATTATCAAAGTGCTTTTTGGCTTGCAGCAGCAGCGAGCCACTGCCCGCTGCGGGGTCGTAAATCTTGTTAACGCTGGTCTGCTTGTGCATGGCCAGTTGAGCAATCAGCCGGGACACATGCTGCGGAGTAAAAAACTCACCGCCGGATTTGCCCGCATTCGCGGCATAGTTGGAAATCAGAAATTCGTAGGCATCACCAAACAGGTCAATCTGGCTGTCTTCACCTTCCTCAAAAAAATCATGGCCAAAATCCAACCCGGCGACACCCTTTAGCACATGCGCCAAGCGGGTGTTTTTGTCTTTTACGGTGCTCCCCAGCCGGTTGCTGGTGGTATCAAAATCAGCGAATAGGCCTTTAATGTCGGCTTCCGAAGCATAGCCGTTGGCGGAGTTCTCAATATTCGAAAAGATAGCTGCCAGGTCGGTGTTCAGGCTTTGGTTGGTATTGGCGCTTTTAGCCACCTTGCTGAACAGCTGGCTGGGGTAAATAAAGTAGCCCTTGGTTTTAATAGCATCGTCTTTGATATCGGGCGTGATCACGCTATCGGGCAGCTCTGCATAGTTGACGCTGTCATCACCGGCTTCGATGTAAATAACAAAATTTTCGCTTATAAAACGGTAAAATAGAGTGCCAAGCACGAAATGCTTAAAATCCCAGCCATCCACTGAGCCGCGCACATCGTTGGCAATGGCCCAGATTTGGCGTTGTAGCGCGGCGCGTTGTTGGATGCTTGTCATAGGTTTCTTCCTTTCCACTATCAGTTTGGTAACGCCAGCGCTTATTTTTTAACGGTTCTATCATTTGGTGTTATTCGTTCTTTCAAATAGACTGCACTAACTCAGTGTTCAGGCGACTATCGAACCCACCGGGGTCAATGGGTTCGATAGCCGTCTAAAGTTTTTAATAGCATGATTATAAATGGTTTTTTATTCAGCGTAGCCCGACGGGCCCGTAAAGGCGACAGATGTTGAAATCCGCCGCGTTGTTTAATTCGCCTGTTTAAAGCTGATCAATCCGATCAAACTTTCCAGCGATATCGCTTTCGGTCCAGTGGGGCACCCAGCCTTCCACGTTATCGAAAAAGCGTAGCGCAGTGAATTCAGGGGCAGGGCCCATATCAAACCAGTGGGGCGTATTGGCGGGCACGCTGATTAGGTCGTTGCGGGTGCACAGCACCTGATACACCTTGTCTTCAATATGCAGGCAGAACAGCCCCTGACCTTTGACGAAAAAGCGCACTTCGTCTTCGTGATGGCGGTGCTCGTTCAAGAACTTCTGGCGCATGGCGTCTTTTTCGGGGTGCGTGGGCACCATGTGCAGCACGTCAACCGTTTGGTAGCCGCCCTGGGCTTTTAGCCGCTCAATGTCATCCTGGTAGAGCGCCAGTATGTCATCTTGAGTTGCATCGTCAGCAATTTCGCCCGGCGTTGCCCAGCGCTCGAACAGCACGTTGACACGGTTTAGCTCGGCCTTGATTTGCTCGCCGTCGGTGATGTTGATCAATACGCTGTTCGGGTCTTGATCGGCAAATACTTTGAGTTGTGACATTAAGGCGCTCTCCGCTAGTGAATACTTGAACCGTTAAAGACTAAATCGTTAGAGATTGATCTCATCGAAGCTTGTCACCCAAGCGTGCTGTGTCCCTGCCTGCGTGCCTTCACGCACCAGCTGCAGTGTTTGCATGCCCGCCTGCTTGGCGGCGTCCAGCTCTTCTACTACATCGGATAGAAACAGGATTTCATCGGCGGGAAGCTGTAGCTTGCTGACAATATGCTGATACGCCGGGGCTTCGCGCTTGTGGCCAATATGGGTGTCGAAATAGCCGCTGAAGAGCGGCGTCAAATCGCCCTCTGTGCTGTAACCAAACAGCAGCTTTTGCGCTTGAACCGAGCCTGACGAGTAGACATAAAGTTGCTTCCCGGCGTCTGCCCACTGACGAAGGTGCGGGGCAACATCGCTATAAAGATGCCCTTTGAAAGCGGCGCGCTGATAGCCATCGGCCCATATCATGCCCTGTAGTGCTTTGAGCGGGGTGACTTTTTGGTCGGTCTCGATCCAGTAAAGCAGCGTTTCGATCACTTTATCCAGTGAGGCATCCGGTGCCTTGAGCTCATCGCGCACGGCGGCTATCTGCTCGGCTACATCAGGCTGGGCTGAATGGCTGTGAACGAACTCGGGCAACTGGTCATGAGCGTAAGGAAACAACACCTTATGCACAAAGCTGATATCTGTCGTAGTGCCTTCGATATCGGTGACCACGGCGCGAATGCTGGTGTTATCAAAATCTGGATGATTCATATCTGGGTTATTCATGATTTAGACCACCGACTCTCTTCAAGAACACAGGCAAGTAAAAACTCGATTGCCTCTAAATGGCGGCGACACTCGGCAATAGTGTTGCCCACGGCATAAATACCGTGGCCCACGACCAGAAAGCCCCATGGCATCGGCCAGCCAGTACGCACATGATCGGCCAGCTCGCTCATATCCTGAGAATTGGGCACAACCGGCAGGTTAATAGTAGCAGCGTGGGTCTGGTTGCCCTGAAGCGCCTTTTGCATTTCAAAGCCGCTTAGCTCAATACCCTCTGGAAAGCGACGCGACAGGGTGGTGCTGGCGACCGTATGGCTATGCAACACGCAGCCGATCGTTGGGTCCAAGCGGTAGAGCGCAGCGTGAAGGTCGCTTTCGGCGCTTGGCTTACCATCACCTTCAAGCACGCCACCGTCCAGGTTGCAAAGCAGCAGGTCGTTGGCCGTCACGCAGGTTTTATCAACGCCGGAGGCCGTCACCAGATAGCCGTTATCCGTGCGTGCGGAGAAGTTGCCGCCGGTGGCTGGGGTCCAGCCGTTGTGAGCGGCCCAGCCAATCGCGGCTAGCAGTTCGTCTTGTGAGGTCATTGTAGGGTCAGCATCGCGTCGCTTTCAAAGGCCTTTATTCTATATGATAAGCTTCGCGGCTGATAAGCCATGTGCCGCACCCGTTCTTGCAATCAGTACTCAAGGAGCCCCTGATGCCTCATCTTCAATCACGCAGTTTGCGGGTGTATGCCGACTCGCTTGAGTATCTGGATCAAACGCGCCTGCCGCAGGCCGAAACGTGGGTACGCTGTGCAAGCCCGGAGGATTGGCAGGTGGCGGTGAAAAGCCTGGCGATTCGCGGCGCGCCGTTAATCGGCCTGAGTGCTGCCTTTGTGCTGGCGCAGTATGCCGCGCAACATCCCGGGCAGGAGAGCGAGTGGCAGTGGGTTAGTGATCGCTTACGGGCAACGCGTCCCACGGCGGTTAATTTGATGTACTGCCTGGACGCCATGGAGGCCTGCTTTGCCCAAGGGCCGGATGCTTTGGCCGAGCGCGCTGCCGCGCTGTTTAAAGAAGACCGCGAGCTGTGTTTGCGCATGGCCGAACGCGGTGCGGATTTGTTGGCAGAGGGCGAGCAAGTGCTGACTCACTGCAATACCGGCGCCCTGGCGACGGCGGGTGTCGGCACGGCGATTGGCGCGCTGGCAGTGGCCAAAAAACGCGGGGTAACGCTGCATGTGTACGTGAATGAAACTCGCCCGCTGCTTCAAGGCGGCCGGTTAACCGCCTGGGAAATGGCCGACCTGGGTATTCCGTACCAGCTGATTGCGGACAGCATGGCCGCAAGCCTAATGGCCGCCGGTAAGGTGGATAAAGTGATGGTGGGCGCCGACCGCATCTGCGCTAACGGCGACTTTGCCAATAAAGTGGGCACTTACATGCTGGCGATTGTCGCACACTACCACCAGGTACCGTTCTACGTAGTGGCGCCGTACACCACGGTAGACAAGGCCTGCGCCACAGGTGCTGACATTCCGATAGAGCAGCGCGACGCCGCTGAAATACGTGGCGCCTCCGGTGCTTTTGGGAATGTCGTTTGGGCGCCGGAAAATGCGCCGGTGTGGAATCCTTCTTTTGACGTTACGCCAGCGTCTTTAGTAACCGGCTGGGTGCTGGATACCGGCGTGTTTGACGCCGCCGCTATCGCTCGCGGTGAGCACTGCCGGTAACAGCCGCTAAACTTAGCGGCTAGGCATCGCCGTTAGTTAGAATCACCGCCAGAAAGCCTTCACCGTAATCTTCTAGCTTGCGAGCGCCAACGCCGGAAATAGCGCCGAGTACCTGCAAATTTTGCGGTTTCTGTTCGGCCATTTCGGCAAGCGTGGCGTCGTGGAAGATAACGTAGGCAGGCACGCCCTGAGTCTCGGCAAGTGCCTTTCGGTGCTGGCGCAGGGCTTCCCACAAAGGGCCGTGGCCCTGCGTTGCCGAAGCGCCTTTACTGCCGCGTCGTACAGCTTTGGCCTTGCTCGGCTTACGCAGCGTCAGCGGCTGCTCGCCGCGCAGCACCGGCTTGGCGTTTTCCGTTAAGCGAATCCCGCCATGACCCTCCATATCGACGCTGAGAAAACCGCTCGCAATCAACTGGCGAAACAGCGCCTTCCATTCATTGGCCGAAAGATCACCGCCGATGCCAAAGGTGCTGATCTTATCGTGACCAAAGCGGGTGATACGCTCGTTGGTCTTACCCAGCAGTACGTCCACCAGATAGGTGACGCCGAAGCGCTGCTCGGTGCGATAGACACACGACAGCGCTTTCTGCGCTGCCACGGTGGCATTCCAGGTCTCGGGCGGGATCAGACAGTTGTCGCAGTTACCACAGGGCTCGTCTAGCGAATCGCCAAAGTAGTGCAATAGCGCCTGACGACGGCAGCTGATGATCTCGCAAAGCCCCAGCATGGCGTCGAGTTTCTGCTGCTCGATGCGCTTTTGATGATCATGAGCGCTGGAGTCCTGCTGCATCTGCCGCAGCGTAATCACATCTTGAAGCCCATAGGCCATCCAGGCATCGGCGGGCAGACCATCGCGCCCGGCGCGGCCGGTTTCCTGGTAGTAGGCTTCAATGCTTTTGGGCAGGTTGAGATGCGCGACAAAGCGTACGTCGGGTTTGTCGATGCCCATGCCAAAGGCGATAGTGGCGACCACAATTACGCCGTCTTCACGCAGAAAACGGGTCTGGTGGTGCTGGCGCTGCTCGGGGGGAAGCCCCGCGTGGTAGGGCAACGCAGTCAGTCCCTGACGTTCAAGCCAAGCGGCGGTGTCATCCACCTTGCGCCGGGAGAGACAGTAAACGATGCCGGCTTCGCCGCTGTGGTTCTCGCGGATAAAGCGAAGCAGCTGCTCGCGGGTGTTGCCCTGATTTTCAGCGATGTGATAGCGGATGTTGGGACGATCAAAGCCGCTGTTGTAAAGCGCCGCCTCCCCAAGCTGAAGATGATCTATGATATCGCCGCGGGTGGGCACATCGGCAGTGGCGGTCAGCGCAATTCTCGGCACATTGGGGAAGCGCTGGTGCAGCTGGGAAAGCTGGCGATACTCGGGGCGAAAGTCATGGCCCCACTGGGAAACGCAGTGCGCCTCGTCGATGGCAAACAGCGCAATGCGCATCTGCTCCAGAAGCGCCTGCATGCGCGCCGTGGCGAGCCGCTCTGGCGCCACGTATAGAAGATCAAGCTCGCCCGCCCGGAGGCGATTTTCCACGTCGACCGCCTCGTGATAGTCCAAGCTGGAATTCAGATACGCCGCCCGGACGCCGTTCTGAACGAGTGCTGCCACCTGATCCTGCATTAGTGCGATCAAGGGCGACACTACGACCGCAGTGCCTTCGCGCAACAGCGCAGGGATCTGATAGCACAGCGATTTACCACCGCCGGTGGGCATCAGTACCAGCGCATCGCCACCGGCAACGACATGATTAATAATCGACTGCTGCGGGCCGCGAAAGCTGTCATAGCCAAAGACGTCCTGCAACACCTTGAGGGCCGCCGGGTTGGGTTCGCCGTGCATCCACGCTCTCCTTTTTGCCGAGCGGAGATTGTCGCATGAAAGCCCCTTGCGCGTTTGCTTAGCGAATCCCGGCGCGCAGGAACGACTGCACAAACTGGCGCTGAAAAAGCAGGAAGGCAACCAGCAGTGGTGCAATGCTCAGCAGGGTAGCCGCACTCACGGTGGCCCAGTTAACGCCGGTTTCCGGCGCGGAAAAAATCCCCAAGCCCACCGTTAGCGGTCGGCTTTCCACCGAGTTGGTGACCACCAAGGGCCAGATAAAGTTGTTCCAATGGTGGCTGATCGATACCAGCCCGTAAGCCAAGTAGGTGGGCTTAGCCAGTGGGACATAAACCTTCCAGAGAATTTCGAGCCAGCTGCAGCCTTCAATGCGTGCGGCGTCCTCCAGCTCGCGGGGAATCGTTTTAAAGGTCTGGCGGAGCAGAAAAATACCCAGAGCGCTGGCCACGTAGGGCAAGCCAACGCCCGTGATGGTGTTGATCAGCCCCAGTTCGCTGGCGATGCGATAATTCTCCACGATCAGCACTTCGGGAAACACAAACAGCTGGATCAGCACCAGCATAAACAGCACGTTCTTACCGGGAATCGGAAAGCGAGCAAAGGCGAACGCGGCTAACGTGCACACCACAAACTGACCAATCACTACCCCCGTCACTAGCGCGAAGGTATTTAAGTAGTAGCGAGCAAAGGGCGCCTGAGACCAGGCATTAACAAAGTTGTCCAGCGTAAGCGGGGCGAAGAGCTCAAAGCGCACCATAAATTCGCTGGGATGGAACGCCGCCCAAAAGGCATACAGCAGCGGAAATACCCAAATAATCGCCAGCAACCATGCGGCTACCGTTTCCAGCGATGGCACTGAGAAGTACCTGGCACGTGGCGAGTAGGTGGTTGCGCTCATTGGTAGTGCGTCCTGCGGTCAAGAATCGTGAACTTCAGCGTTGCTACCACGCCAAGCACTAGCAAAATCACCACCGTAATCGTGGCCGCCGTGGTGCGGTCAAAGAAAGAGAAGGCGTTTTCATAGACGTAATACAGCAGCAGATTGGTGGCGTTATTGGGCCCGCCCTTGGTCAAAATAAATAGATGATCGACCACCCGCACGGCGTTAATAAGCGCGTTAATCAGCACAAATAGCGTGGTGGGCATCAGCAGTGGAAAGGTGACGCGCCAGAAGAAGCTCCAGCGGCGAGTGCCTTCAAGATCGGCTGCCTCTTTTAGCTCTGGCGGCATGCCCTGCAGTGCCGCCAGGTAGAAAATCATAAAAAAGCCGGCTTCTTTCCATACCGACATAACAATCACCGACCCGAGTGCCACGTTAGGATCGCCTAACCAGTTAACGCCAGAAAAACCTAACGCGCCTAAAAGCTTATTGAATAGACCAATTTGGGGAGCGTAGAAGAACATCCAGATATTGGCCGCGGCAATCATTGGCAGGATAGTGGGCGTAAAATATGCCATGCGCACAAAGCCGCGCCCGCGCAGCTTTCCATTGACGAATAGCGCCATTGCTAATGCCAGCGCGATCGAAGTGGGAATCGTACCTACTGCATAAACTAAGTTGTTGCGGGCTACCTTCCAAAACGTTGGGTCGTTGAACAGCACCTGATAGTTCTCAATGCCCACAAACTCAGTGGGCGCGCCGCGAAAGCCAGGCAAGAATAGGCTATTGATGACGGTGGTTACCGTGGGCAGGTAGGCAAAGGCGGTCAGCAGTATCGCGGCAGGCAGCAGCAAGAGCGCGCCATAAAGCTGCATTTTGCGATGAGCGGTTAAGGTCATAGATGAGTACCGCACGTTAGAAAAAGCCGGGGTGTGCCCCCGGCAAATTCGGTGGTATATAACGATCAGCGGGCGTAGCGACGCAGCACGCCTTCGGCTTCTTGTTGCGCTTGGCTGAGCGCTTCTTCTGGTGTCATTTGACCCGTTAATGCAGCTTGCACAGCGTTATCTAACGCCCGCCGCACACGGCCGCCTTGGTACGTTGAAAGCTCCGCAGTGCCGTGCTCAAGCTGATCACGCGCGACCGCCGCTGGCGCAAAATCTTCTACATAGCGTTGCAGCGCATCGGTCTCGTACGCCGCAGGGCTGACGCCCATATAGCCGGTTTCAATCGACCAGGCGGCGGCGCGTTCAGGGGCCGTCATCCAGCGAATAAACGTCATCGCCGCACGTTGCTCAGCTTCGGTTGAATCTTCAAAAATATAGAAATTGCCGCCGCCGGTAGGGCTGCCGCGCTGGGTATTCATGGGCAGCATGGCGACGCCAAAATCAAAATCAGCTTCGCTGCGTACGGCGGTTAAGTTGCCGGTGGTGTGCCATATCATCGCCGTCGATTGCTCAATAAAGTTCTGGCGCAGCGTACCCCATTCGATGGTTCCATCAGGCATGGCGTTATGCTCGCTGGCCAGTGACACCCAGTACTCCAGTGCTTCAACGGCGGCGGGGTCGTCAAAATACACCTCGGTGCCATCTTCACTCATCAGCCGGTGGCCATTTTGATAAGCGAACGCTTGGAACATCCAGTAGGGATAGCCGGTTGAGGGCACCATCACGCCCCACTGATCGCCGCCGGAGGCTTCGCGAACGGTAGCGGCCATTTCTGCCATCTCTTGCCAGTTTTCGGGAGGCGTTTCTGGGTCTAGCCCAGCGGCTTCAAAGGCGTCTTTATTCCAGAACAGCACGATGGTGGAGCGCTGGAAGGGGATGCCGTAGGTTTTTCCATCTAGCTGTCCATTTTCCATCAGGCCTGGGTAGAAGCTATCCAGCCAATCGCGCTCTTCATCTGTTTCGACCAGATCGTCGAAGGCAACGATGGCGTTTTGCTCAAGCAGCTCGTACAGGTCGATTGAGAACATGACCGATAGCTGGGGCGTGTCGCCGGCTTCCATCGCTGACATGGCGCGCACGCGGGTATCGTCATAGTTACCGGCGTATATCGCCTCAACGTTGATATCGGGATATTCGCTTTCAAACTCCTCGACCAAGTTATCCACAACGTCGGTGAGTGCACCGCCCACCGAGACCGGGTAGTACATGGTCAGATCGACGCTATCAGCGTTTACCTGTGCGGCGCTTAACAGGCCGGCTGTCAGTGCCGTTAAAGCGAAGGGCGGGCGCAAGCGCATACTAGACTCCTCAATCATCAGTGTTGGAACGAACCCACTCTCGGTGGGCGGGGAATGGTTTGCGGTGAGGTAGGAAAAGCGTTTGGTGTGAGGTCATGGCGGCGCAGGCCGTCGATACCAAAAAGGTGGGCATGCTCGGGCGCCCAGGCAAGACTGCAAAGGGGGTTAGTTAGGGTAAGTTTTCCGTTTATTCGCACTCGTAGTGCATGGCCGCCGACGGTGACATGGACGATAGTGTCGGCACCTAAATACTCTTCGCTAACAACCGTTGCCGGTACGCCATTGGCTGATACTGGGTGTAGCTCTATATCTTCAGGGCGGATACCCAGCTGCCCGCCAGTGGCTTCGAGGGGGGCCACCGACACGCTGGGTTCACCCGCAATAATGGCGCCATGTTCGCCGGCTATCAGCGGTAACAGGTTCATCGCAGGGCTGCCGATAAAGCTAGCTGCAAAGGCGCTCGCTGGGCGGTTATATAGCTCGTCGGGCGTGCCGTCCTGCACGATTTTGCCGTGCTCCATCAGAATCACCCGATCACCCATGCTCATGGCTTCGACCTGATCGTGTGTGACGTAGATGACGGTCATGTTCAGGCGACTCTGCAGCGCTTTGATTTCCCTGCGCATATCGCTACGCAGCCGTGCATCCAGATTGGAAAGCGGCTCGTCCATCAAACAGATCGGGTGTTCGGAAATAATCGAGCGCGCCAACGCCACCCGCTGGCGCTGGCCGCCGGAAAGCTGGGCAGGTTTACGGTTCAGGTAATCGGTTAAATCGACCAGTTCGGCAACTTTTTCCAGCCGTTCGCGCTGTTCCGCTTTGGGCACTTTGCGGCTGCGTAGGCCAAAAACGATATTGTCGGCAACGCTTAAGTGCGGAAACAGTGCGTAGGACTGAAACACCATGCTCAGCCCACGGTCCCCTGGCGGCAAGCGCGTGACATCGCGCTCACCAATCGTAATGCGTCCGCTGCTGGCTTCTTCCAGGCCAGCGATCATCCTCAGCGTGGTGGATTTCCCACAGCCGGAAGGCCCTAGCAAAATGACGAATTGCCCGGGAGTCACATCAAAAGAAATATCATCGACCGCCGTGGTCGCGCCCCAACACTTGGCGACGCGTTCCAGGCGGATACGCGATTGGCTCATAACTCTCATCACCAGCTGTTGGTTGTTATTGGTTCAGCTTGGGTTGAAGGTGTTGCCATTACATGACACTTATATGGATGGTTGATTACGTTGGTGGTGTCAAGGGAATACTTGGTTTGGTGATTCTGGTCTCGTCGCTCGTAAGCCTGCGCGCTACGCTGGATTGTTCAAACGCTCAGCCCGTGGGTTAAGCGTTTTTTTATGCCTAATGTTCAGGCATGAGCCTTAGGCATCGGATAACGCCGCGTCGATTTCCCGGCTTTAACCACCTGCCCCGGCACATCATGGCCGATAAGGTCGGGAAGGGTGGCCGCGACTTCCAACAGTGCATCCAGGTCGACACCGGTATCGACGCCCATGGTTTCAAACATATGCACCAAGTCTTCGGTGCATACATTGCCCGTTGCGCCGGGGGCGAAGGGGCAGCCGCCTAGCCCGCCGAGTGCGGCATCGAAGCGCGTGATGCCCGCCTGCCAGGCCGCTAGGGCGTTTGCTAATCCCATGCCGCGTGTGTTGTGGAAATGCAGCGTAAACGGCGTTTCTGGCCAGCGCTCAAGAACGGCTTCGCAGAGCATGCTGACCTGGGCGGGGTTGGCCATGCCGGTAGTATCGCAGAGCGTGATGCCCTGAATACCCAGTGCGATAAGCTGTTCAACCAGTTCTAGCACCCGGGCTTGCGGCACATCGCCTTCAAATGGGCAGCCAAAAGTGGTCGAGAGAGAGGCGTTGATAAACACGCCGCTATCTTTACTAACATCCAAAATCGCAGCGAATTGCTCAAGAGATTGCTCTGGCGTCATGCGCAGGTTTGCCAGCCCGTGGCTATTGCTGGCGGACATGACAAGATTAATCTCATCCACTTGGCAGGCTAATGCCCGCTCGGCACCCTTAACGTTAGGCACCAGTACGGTGATATCGACGCCTTCTCTGCGCTGAATGCCGGTCACTACTTCGGCCGCGTCATGCAGATTGGGAATCGCTTTGGGTGAGGTGAACGAGGTCGCCTCAACGCGCCGCAGGCCGGTGGTGGAGAGCGCATCGATCCAGCGGATTTTCTCTTCTGTTGGTACATAACGCGCTTCAATTTGCAGGCCGTCCCGCGGGGCGACTTCATTGATCTCTACCTTTGCAGAGCAGGGCGTTGGCGGGCTCATTGTGCTGTGCATCGTGTTCTCCTAAGCCTTATATGTGTTAGATAATGCCCGCTTGGCGCAGCTTGACGCGGGTGTCGTGATCAATGCCCAGCTCATCCAATACGTCGTCAGTATGCTGACCCAGCGCGGGGCCACCGTTGCCGAGCCGCCCTGGGGTCGCGCTCAGCTTGGGCAGTACGCCCGGTACTTTTAGCGCTTTACCGTTGGGGCGGTTAAAGGTTTGAATCATTTCTCGCGCCAAATAATGCGGGTCAAAGGCAATGTCTTCGGCGGTGTAGGGGTAGCCTGCGGGTACGCGGGCGTCATCTAGGGCTTGCAAAATAGCATCCCGAGGACGTTCTTCAGTCCACGCTTGAATAGCGGCGTCAATCATGTCGGCTTGCTGGCTGCGGCCGTCGTTATGGGTCAGCGCTGGGTCGTTGCCAAGATCATCGCGGCCAATGACGCTCATTAAGCGCTTGAAGATACTGTCGCCGTTGCCCGCGATGAGTACATAGTCACCGCCCTGGCAGCGATAAGCGTTCGAAGGGGTAATGCCGGGTAAAGCGCTGCCGCTGGGCTGACGAACCTGGCCGCTGGCATCGAACTCTGGCAGCAGGCTTTCCATCATCGCGAACACCGACTCATACAGCGCAACGTCAATTTCCTGGCCCAGGCCACTGCGATTGCGTTCCTGAAGCGCCAGCAGCGTACCAATCACGGCATAAAGCGCGGAAAGCGAGTCTCCAATGCTCACGCCTACGCGTACGGAAGGCTCGCCCTGCTGGCCGGTGAGGTAGCGCAGCCCGCCCATGGCTTCGCCAATCACGCCAAAGCCGGGCTTGTCGCGGTAAGGCCCCGTTTGCCCATAGCCTGAAATATGCACCATGATCAGCCGAGGATTGAGTTTAGAGAGCGCTTCCCAGCCTAGCCCCCAGCTGTCTAAGGTGCCTGGGCGAAAGTTTTCCACCACGACGTCGGCTTCGGCGATAAGTTGACGCACCAGCGCCTGGCCTTCTTGGCTGCGTAAATCCAGTGCTACCGAGCGCTTGTTACGGGTTTGCACGTGCCACCACAGCGAAGTGCCATCTTCAATCATTCGCCATTTGCGAAGTGGGTCGCCGGTGCCCGGCGGCTCGATTTTAATCACGTCTGCGCCAAACTCACCCAGCAGCTTGGTGGCGAAAGGGCCTGCAATGAGTTGACCAAGCTCAAGAACCTTCAGGCCCTGTAGCGGTAGCTGGCGTGCAGTGGGAGCGTTCATGGGGCTTTCTCTTGTGATTGGATTCATTACAGATTGTCAGCATGCGCGAGCGATTTGCGGCCGACAATTAGACAATGGGTAACAAAGGTTTCGTAGACGACGAAGGTCTGCGCTAGCATAAGGCCGTTGTCTTACCGGGAGATTCTTATGCGCCGCTTTGATTTTGTCACTCTTAAGCTCTTTATCTCCGTGGCGGATGAGGGGCGCCTGACAGCGGCTGCGGAGCGCGAACACTTGGCGCTTGCCGCCGTGAGCAAGCGGATTAGTGATCTGGAAGTGTTGGTGGGCGCTAAGCTGCTGTACCGTCGCCCCAGAGGCGTTGAGCTAACGCCTGCGGGCCAGGCGTTTTTGCACCACGCCCGACGTATTCTGGATAACATTGAACGCCTGCATGCAGAGCTGAGCGAGTATGGGGAAGGCGTGCGTGGCCACGTGCGCATTCACTCCAATACCTCAGCGATCATTGCGTTTCTTCCCCAGGACCTCAGCGCCTTCTCGCGGCTCTATCCCGAAATTAAAATCGACCTGCAGGAGCGGGTCAGCAGTGAAATCGTTGCCGCCGTGCGTGACGGGCTGACCGACATCGGTATTTTTGCTGGGCATGTGGCGGCGCCTGACCTTCAGCGGCTCTCGTATCGACGAGACCGGCTCGTACTGATGACGCCCAAGGGCCATCCTCTGGCTGAGCGTGAAAGCATCGCCTTTAGTGAAGCGCTTGAGTTTGATTTTGTTGGCTTGCAGCAAGACGCGTCGGTGCAATCGTTGTTGAATGAGCAGGCCAATATGACGGGAAAAGCGCTAAGAATGCGCATTCAAGTGCGTAGCTTTGACGCTATATGTCGCATGATTCATCACGGTATGGGCGTTGGCGTGCTGCCCGAACAAGCCATTTATCGCGACCTGGGTGATCTGCAGCTGAAAAGCATCCCGCTGAGCGACTCGTGGGCTCAGCACGAACTGGTGATTGGCATACGTCGCTATGCAACGCTGCCCGTCACGGCCCGGCATTTGGTTGACCACTTAGTGGGCGACAGCGCCCATTCGGTGCTTATCGAAGATTAGGCATGCTCTAGCGGCTTCGTATTTCGAGAATGCAGGCTCTGAATGATTAGGCGTTAAATAGTCTGCAGCGTTCACGTCAGCGTACTTTAAGCCAGCGGCGTTATTCATCTTTGGTCGTATGGCAGAGAGGGCAGGGGTAAAATAACGCGCTATAGGGGCGTTTCTAGCCATCGTATTATACGAAGGCAGCCTTCTTGAACGTCGATTTGAGCCCGTTGGCGGCTTGTTTCAAGATTGAAGTAGCGTCACTAGGACTCGTTATAAGAACGATCACAATAATGACACCCCATAACGACAACCGTAGAGAGTCATCGCATGCGGAAACAATTATTTGCCACGCTGGCTACCCTTGGAATGTTAACGGCGGCTCCCTTCGCCCTCGCTAATCCCATCGAAATTCAAGTCAACAACACCATGAGTGAAGGCGGCTCGGAAAGTGCCGCGGTGGAACGTTTCGCTGAATATTTAGAAGAGCAGGCGCCGGGCCGCTTTGAGGTGCGTCCTTTTTTGGCGGGATCCCTGGGCGGTGAAAACGCTATTTTGGAATTGCTGAATCTTGGCCAGACACAGATCTCCCTGACCGGCGGCAACTGGCGCCAGCAATATGCGCCTGAATATGATGCCATCACCGTGCCTTTTTTGTTTACCACCTGGGACGAAGTGGACGCCTATATAGAGACCCCTTCTGGGCAGGCGTTAATTGAAAAGGCGGAGAGCCAAGGCGGTCTTAAATTCTTCGGCACCCAGCATCGCGGCCCGCGTCATATGACGGCCAATAAAGAAATTAATACGCCAGAGGATCTTGCCGGATTCCGCCTTCGCCTGCCTTCGTTGCCTATTTGGCTAGAAGTGTGGGAAGAAATTGGTGCGCAGGTCGTCAACGTACCGGCACCGGAAATTTATCTGGCCATGCAAACCGGCCAGGTCGACGGTCACGAGAACTCGCTTTCATCGCCCTATACGCGCCGGCTGTGGGAAGTGCAGGACTACCTGATTTTGACCAGCCACGTACAGTTCCCCTGGAGCTGGGTAGCCAGTTCGCGCTGGTGGGACGGTTTGGAAGCGGAAGATCAGGCGCTGATTGCAGAGGCCATCGATGTGGCCCGCGAGTATGGCTCAGAGCAAGAGCTTGAACTGGATAAATATTATCTAGAAGCCCTTCAAGAAGAAGGAATGACGGTCATCGAGCCTGATATTGATGCCTTCCGCGAAGCGGCGATGCCCGCCATTGATCGCGTTCTTTCTGAGATGGCCGACGGCGTTCGCGAAGATGCGCTGGCTAGCGAAAGTAACTAATACGCACCTGAAGCCAACAGCGGCGGCCCATTGGGCCGTCGTTTTATTTTTATATGTTGATAAATGTCGGGGAGTCTTCCTGTGAATCACGTGGTTCCGCCCAGTAACGGGTTCGATCGAATAGCTTTCTATACGTTGCGCTGGGTAACCCGCCTTTGCGATGGGGCGGGCGTGGCGTTAATGGCCGCTATCCTACTGCTTATTGTGGCGGCGGTTATTGCGCGTGACCTGCTGGGGCTTGGTATGCCTTGGACCGAAGAGGTCGCGTCTATGATGGCGATCTACGCGATTGGCTTTGGATCGCTATCGGCCTGGGTGCGCAGCGAGCATCTGGTAGTCGATTTGTTTAGCCATAAGCTTTCGGGGTTAGGAAAAAGCCTTCAGTATCGAGCCACTGCACTGATTTCCTGCGGCTTTTTTGCCCTTGCCGCCTGGGGCGCATGGATCATGTCGGATATGAGCGCCAACAATAAAACGGTCTCACTGAGTATTAGTTTCAGCTATCTCTATTACGGTATTTTCTTTAGTTTTGCAGGCATGGCGCTGATAGCGGTGTGGCAAACCCTGCGCGGCCCGGTCGCGTGGTTGGAAGTACGTGATGAAGAAGAGCGTCCAGAGGAGTTAGCTCAGCCATGATGGAATTACTGATTTTTGTCGGCGGGCTATTGATACTGATGGCCATTGGCTTGCCCGTGGTGGTGGCCATTGGCGTGACGTCGTTTATCGCGCTGGTGGCGACCGGCACCGGTGGGCTGCCCGTTGAGCTATTGCCGCTGCGGATGGTGCAAACGCTCAACAACTTTACGCTGCTGGCGATTCCACTGTTTATTCTCGCCGCCAATATTATGAATGTCGGCTCGACGACCACGCGCATTTTCGACTTCGCGACCGCGCTTGTCGGCTTCACTAAAGGTGGGCTTGGCCACGCTAACGTGGTGGCGAGCTCTATTTTCGCGACTATGTCAGGCACCGCCGTAGCGGACGCTGCGGGGCTTGGCAGTATTGAAATCAAGGCCATGAAAGAGCGTGGCTATGCGCTGGATTACTCCACGGGCATTACCGCTGCCTCAAGCGTTATTGGGCCAATCTTGCCACCCAGCATTGCGCTAGTCGTGTATGGCTGGCTTGCTAACGTCAGCATTGGTGGTCTGTTTATGGCGGGGCTTTTGCCGGGTATTTTGATGGCGCTGCTGCTGATGGGCATGACGGTGCTGCTTGGCGCCACGGGCAAGGTCGTGATGCCTAAACCTAAGCCGTTTGATGCCTGCGAAGTCGCTCGCACCGGCAAGCGTGCGATTTTGCCGCTAATGATGCCTGCAATCATCGTGGGTGGCATTTGGGGCGGCTTCTTCACGCCGACGGAAGCGGGCGCGATTGCCTCGCTGTACGCCATCATTCTGGGCGGTGTGATTTACCGTGATTTGAACGGGCGGGATCTTTTTAATGCTTTCCGCAGAACATTAATGTTCAGTGCGGTTATTCTGCTGATTATTGCGGTTTCCAGCTTCTACGGCTGGATACTGGTGCGTATGGGCATTCCCCAGGCACTGGCCGGGCAGGTCGCCAGCGTCGATATGCCCACGGTGGCGCTGCTGCTGTGTTTTGCGCTGTTCTTTCTGCTCATTGGCTGCTTTATGTCAGTGATTGAAAGTATTCTGATCTTTACGCCGATTGTGGTGCCGGCTGCGCTGAGCGCTGGATTAGATCCGGTGCATTTCGGCATTGTGATGGTGATTACACTGTCCGTTGGGGTAATCACTCCCCCGTTTGGCACGGTGCTGTTTTTAATGGTGGGCATTACGCGATTGCGCTACGGTCAGGTAGTGACCGCGATACTGCCTTTCTTGCTGCCGATTATAGCCACTATTTTGTTGCTGATAGCCGTGCCGGGCTTGGCCACGTGGCTGCCAGATCTCATGGGTTATTAAGAGCTTAAGGCGAGTGTTTTAGCCGCCATCAAAATAAAAAGGAGCCAGTATGAACATGCCTCAAAATGTGTTTAAACAGCAGCTGTTAGCGGGCCATCCCCAAACGGGGATTTGGCTCGGGCTAGCGAGCGCTTACTCAGCGGAAATCGCCGCCACCGCTGGCTTTGACTGGCTGTTGCTAGATGCCGAGCACGTTCCTAATGATCTGGGCAGCCTGCTTGCTCAACTGCAGGCGCTGGCGCCCTATAACAGCCACCCTGTCGTGCGCCCGCCCACGGGCGATACCGTGCTGATCAAGCGCTATTTGGATATTGGCGTACAGAACTTACTGATTCCCATGGTAGAAACGGCCGAGCAAGCCGCTGAACTAGTGGCGGCAACCCGCTATCCGCCCCACGGTGAACGTGGCGTTGGGCATGTGCTGGCGCGCGCCTCGCGCTGGGGGCAGATGAAAGACTATCTGGCCCGCGCGGATGACGAGATTTGCCTGATGCTGCAGGTAGAGAGCCAGCAGGCGCTGGATAATCTGGAGGCCATCGCCGCAGTAAACGGGGTCGACGGTGTGTTTATTGGGCCTGCCGATTTGTCGGCGTCAATGGGGCATCTTGGCAACGCCGGCCACCCCGACGTGGAAGCGGCGATTAGCGATGCTATTCACAAAATTCGCGCAGCGGGTAAGGCGGTAGGGATTGTCACGGTGGACGAACAGGCAGCCCGCGGCTACCTAGATGCGGGCTGTACATTCGTTGGCGTGGGGATCGATGCTCTGCTGTATGCCAATGCCTTGCGCGGCCTGGCAGAGCGGTTCAAACGCTAGGGTTTGTATGAACGCTGAGCGAAGGACAGGCAAGCGCTTTGGACGTGCGTTCTGCGCTTGCCTGGCGGGGTCGTTAATCTGCGGTTGGCAAAATCCTTCCAGAATTCATCAGCCCCTTAGGATCAAACAGGGCTTTAACGCCGCTGATGAGCTCGCGCTCAAGGGGCGATAGCCGAGCCAAATAAGGCGCTTGTTTGGTGCGGCCAATGCCGTGTTCGGCACTGATACTGCCTTGGAAGTCATCAAGCACCTCAAAAAGCCGCTCTTCCAGGTCATGTAGATGGGCTTTTTTATCGGCGTCAGCCATGGCGCTGGGCGGCAGAATGTTAAAGTGCAGGTTGCCGTCACCGACGTGCCCATAGGCAATGATTTCGCACTCGGGTGAGGCGGCCATGATGACCTCGCTCGCCTGCGTGACAAATTCTGGAATCGCTGAAATGGGCACGGCGATATCGGTGCGTAAGTGCTCGCCGCGCCGACGCTGACCTTCCAGCATACTCTCGCGAAACTGCCACAGCTGGGCCGACTGGGTATCGCTGGCGGCCAGCGCGCCGTTAAGCACCAGCTCACGCTCCATGCCTGTTTCCAGCAGCTGTTCCAGCATCGTCGCTAAATCTACCGGCCCGGTGGCGGCAACTTCCATGAGCACGTACCAGGGGTAGGCGCTTTCCATGGGGTCGCGAAGCTCCGGCGTTGCTTCTATGGCCAGCTCAATGCAGCGGCGCGGAATCAGCTCAAAAGCCGTCAGCAAATCGCAGCAGTCGCGGCGTGCTAAGCCGTATAGGTCGATAACCGCCTGAACGGAGGGCAGGCCAAGCAGCGCGGTGCGGTTTTGAGTCGGGCGAGGTGAGAGTTTTAACACGGCGCCGGTGACGATGCCCAGGGTGCCCTCGCTGCCTAAAAACAGCTGCTGAAGATCGTAGCCACGGTTGTCTTTGTGTAGGGCGTTTAGGCCCTCCAGCACGCGCCCATCGGGAAGCACCACTTCCAACCCCAGCACCAGCTCACGCATCATTCCGTAGCGCAGCACGTTAAGGCCGCCTGCATTGGTAGCAATGTTGCCACCAATCTGACAACTGCCCTGAGCGCCGAGTGAAAGCGGAAAATCGCAGTCATGCTCGGCAGCGGCTAGCTTGACGTTCTCAAGGATGCAGCCAGCGTCCACCGTGATGGTGAAGTTGACCGGATCAATAGCCCGCACGTTATTCAAACGCTCCAGGCTGATCACCAGTTCCTGGCCGTTCGCGGCGGGCAATGCGCCCGCCACTAGGCCGCTGTGGCCACCCTGGGGTGTCATTGCGATCCCTTGCTGATAGCAGCGCCTGACAACCTCCGCAACGTCAGCGGTATTCGCCGGACGAGCCACGGCCAGGGGCATGCCTAGCGTGTCGCCCGCCCAATCGCTAACGTAGCGCGCCATCGCATCTGGTTGGCGTATTAAACCGCGCTCGCCAAGCAGGCTGGCGAGCTCGTTTAAAAAGGTGGTGATTGCTGTCATTAGGCCTCTTCCTGCCAGGCAGCGCCATCTGGGAAACAGTGCTGTGCTTGCGACTGAGCATGCATGGCAATGCTGTAGCCCGGCGCTTCGGGCACCTGATAACGTCCGCCGCGAATAACGACGGGGTCAATGAAGTGTTCGTGAAGATGATCCACATACTCCAGAACGCGACCCTCAAGGCTACCGGATACCGCAATGTAATCGAAAAGTGAAATGTGCTGGGTGTATTCGCATAGCCCAACGCCACCGCCGTGAGGGCAAATTGGCACGCCGAACTTGGCTGCCATCAGTACCACCAGGATGACTTCGTTGAGCCCGCCCAGGCGTGCCGCATCGAGCTGACAGTAGTCGATGGCATCTGCTTGGAAGAACTGCTTAAACATCACTTTGTTATGGCAGTGCTCGCCGGTAGCAACGCCAATAGGCGCAACGCGGTGGCGAATTTCGGCGTGGCCGAGAATGTCGTCAGGGCTGGTGGGTTCTTCGATCCACAGCGGGTCAAATTCTGCCAGGCGGCGCATTTTAGTGATCGTTTCATCGACGTCCCATACCTGGTTGGCGTCCATCATCAGCACGTTATCCCAGCCAATTTCTTCGCGCAGCAACGCTGCGCGGCGGGCATCCTCTTCGATATCGCCGCCAATCTTTTGTTTAAAGTGCGTCCAGCCTTCCGCCAGCGCTTCTCTGGCTAAGCGGCGCACTTTCTCGTCGCTGTAGCCCAGCCAGCCCGATGAAGTGGTGTAGCCCGGATAGCCGTCGCGGCGCATTTCGTCTTCACGCTCTGCTTTGCCGGATGACTGGCGGCGCAGCAGGCAGATCGCCTCTTCCGGCGTGAGTGCATCGGTAACGAAGCGAAAGTCGAGACAGCGCACCAGCTGCTCTGGGGTCATATCCACCAGCAGTTTCCATACCGGTTTGCCTTCGTGCTTTGCCCACATATCCCACACGGCGTTGACGATGGCGGCGGTGGCTAAGTGAATCGCACCTTTATCGGGGCCGATCCAGCGGAGCTGGCTGTCACCGGTGATTTCTCGCCAAAAGCTGCCCATTTTGTCGGTGATGGACGCCAGCGAGCGCCCTTCAATTAACGGCGCGAGTGATTGTACGGCGGTAACCACTATTTCGTTGCCGCGGCCGATAGTAAACGTTAAACCGTGCCCTTCGGGGCTGCCGTCATCGGTATGCAGGATGACGTAGGTGGCCGAGTAGTCGGGCGCTGCGTTCATGGCATCCGAACCGTCCAGCGTGCGCGACGTGGGGAAGCGGATATCCTTGATCTCGACACGAGTTATGGTTGTCATTGTGCTCTCCTAATCGGTGATATGAGTGACGTAATGCTTAGCGGCGCGCGAGGTGGCGCATCAGTTCGCGAATGCCGTAGGTCCAGGGCGGCAGCTGATCGCTTCGGCCTACCGTATTGACTAAGGCACCAAGGGACGGTGTGGCGATGGTGACGCGATCGCCTAGGTGGTGGGTGAACCCCTGGCCTTCGCCGTCGCGGTCCTGAATCGGTGAGAACATGGTGCCGAGAAACAGCATGAAGCCGTCAGGATACTGGTGGTGCTCGCCGATAGTTTGGCCCACTAGGTCCAGCGGATCGCGGCTGATCTCGCGCATATCGCTTTCACCCTGCAGCAAGAAATCATCGTCCTCGCCTTCAATGCGCAGCGATACCTGGCAGTTGCGCACGCTATCCATATTGAAGTGATCGTCAAAGAGTCGGATGAATGGCCCCAGCGAGCAGGAGGCGTTGTTATCTTTTGCTTTGCCGAGCAGCAGGGCGCTGCGGCCTTCAACGTCGCGCAAGTTGACGTCATTGCCTAGCGTGGCGCCGCGCACCTGGCCGCGGCTGTCTACCGCCAGGACAATTTCCGGCTCGGGGTTATTCCACTGCGAGGACACATGCAGGCCGACCGGGGTGCCAAAGCCCACCGAAGACAGCGGCTGTGCTTTAGTGAACACCTCGGCATCGGGGCCAATGCCTACTTCCATATACTGCGACCAGCCACCGCGGGCTTGCAGCGCTTCTTTGAGCGCCATCGCTTCGGCAGACCCTGGGGTAATCTTGGAGAGATCGGTGCCAATCAGCGCCTGCAAATCATCGCGCAGCGCCACGGCCCGAGCCGGATCACCGCCCGCTTGCTCTTCGATCACCCGCTCTAGCAGGCTAACGGCAAAGGTGACGCCGCAGGCTTTAACGGCCTGCACATCGCAGGGCGCAAGTAGATAGGGTGCGGTTGGCGAGGGCATCTGGGAGTTGGCGAGTAGCGCCTCGACGCTACCGATTGACGGTCCTTCTGCGCGTTGCACGACGGACAGCACATCATCGCGTTCCAGCAAATCAGCCATGGTGGGGCCATACGCGGTGATATCGATGACCTGGCCAGCGTGAACGGTCACCAGTGCGGGGCCGGGATGCGTGCCATCCAGCCAAGCGCGGCCAACGAGCAGCGCTTTGTCTAGATCATGGGGAAGAGAGTCAGTCAGGGACAGTGGGTTCATGTGCGCCTCCAGCAGCGTTGAACTAAAGATGTACTAGTGATGAGCAACGAGTGGTTGGTGCATCATCACCTATCATGTTATGGATATTGTGTTGTATGACAGGTATGCCAGTTCATGGCTCACTTTAGCGCACCGTCCGGTTTCGGGTCGATAGTTAAATATGCCTAATTGAGATCGATTTCGCTGAATACTGCTTGAAAAATAAAAGTAAAAATCGTTAAGGAGAAGGTCATGTTAGATGAGTGGAAAGGCAAGCGAGTCCTCATCACCGGCGCCAGCCGTGGAATCGGTGCGGCGGTGGCTAAGCAGCTAGGTGCGCTGGGTGCCCATGTGGCGGTGCACTATCACAGCAGTGAAGCGCCCGCCGAAGCGGTGGCCAAGGCTATCCGCGATGCAGGGGGTGAAGCCTTTACCCTTAAAGCGGACGTCAGTCATTCCAGTGAAACGCAACGGCTTGTCGATGAAGCGGCCAAACGCCTGGGCGGGTTGGATCTGCTAATCAATAACGCCGGTGACATGCTGGGCCGGGTAGGCTTAGACGAGATGGACGATGACCAGTATGACCGGGTGATGGATCTCAACGTGCGCTCGGTGATCATGGCCAGCCGCGCTGCGCTACCGCATTTTCGGCGCGCAGGAAGCGGCAATATCATCCATACCACGTCTATTGCTGCACGCAATGGTGGTGGCGGTGGTGCAGGGCTTTATGCCTCGGCCAAGGGGTTTGTGAGCACGGTGACGCGTAATATGGCGAAGGAACTGGCCGGCGAGAATATCCGCGTTAACGCCGTCGCCCCCGGTACGATTGCGACCGATTTTCACGAGCGCCACTCCAGCGAGGCGCATTTAGCCGCGGCACGTGCATCGATCCCTATGGGGCGATTAGGCACGTCCGAAGAGTGCGTAGGGGCTTATGTGTTTCTCGGAACAGACACGCTGAGCGGCTATGTGACGGGTCAAATCATTGAGGTCAACGGTGGGCAGCTAATGCCATGAGTATGTCATTGCGTAGTAACCCAGGCGCTAAGTGTTATGAGATTGCGATCACCATGGGCGACCCTGCGGGTATTGGCCCGGAAATTATTTGTCGCGCGTTAAAGGCGATGTCTAGCGCCGACCGAGCCAGTGCCATCGTGGTGGGAGATCCTGCTATTTATCGTCGTGCAGCGGTCAGTGTCGATGCTGAGCTGATTTTTGTGCCGCTCGACCAGCCATCCAGCGGTGATCACTGTGTCGCTATCAGCGTGGTGGACGTGCCGATGGGTGCAGATATTCCCGATGGCCAAATCAGTGCGGGCGCAGGTGATATGGCTTTTCGTTGCGTTCAGGCGGCGGTGAGCTTAGTGCAGTCAGGCCGGGCGCAGGTGATTGTCACTGCGCCGTTAAACAAGGCGGCGCTGCATGAAGCAGGCCACCATTACGATGGCCACACCGGCATGCTGGCAGCGCTGACCGGTGCGCCCTCATCGTTCATGCTATTGGCCTCAGAGACGCTTTCGACGCTGCATGTTTCAACGCATGTATCGCTGCGAGAGGCGATTGATCGAGTGACGCCTGAACGTATTATTGCCACCGTCGAGGCCGGCAATGCTCACTTGGTTGCGCTGGGGCTAAGCGCGCCGCGTATCGCCGTTGCAGGGCTCAATCCGCATTGCGGTGAAGGGGGGATTTTTGGCGATGAGGACAGCCGCTGTATTGCGCCTGCGGTGGAGCGTCTACGCGAGCGTGGCTTTGATGTAAGCGGCCCTATTTCTGCTGACACGGTGTTCTACCGAGCCTCGAAAGGCGAGTTCGATCTAGTCGTTGCTCAGTATCATGACCAGGGTCATATTCCGGTCAAGCTCATCGCATTCGATACGACGGTGAATGTCAGCCTAGGCCTGCCGTTACAGCGTACCTCAGTGGATCACGGCACCGCGTTTGATATCGCCTGGCAAGGTAAAGCGGATGCTACCAACATGCGGTCCGCGATTGCCTATGCTCGACGTCTCGCCAGTGGCAGACATTCGTGAGCCTCTGCCAGCTAGCCATTATTGCCGACGATTTGTCGGGTGCGCTGGATGCATCAGCGCCCTTTGCCGCACGGGGAGCCGATGCCCGAGTGGTTGTCAGTCTAGAAGCATTAGCAGCGACGCTTGATGTGTGGCAAGGGCAGTGGCCAGCGGTCATCGCCGTGAATACCGAGTCGCGCCATTTGCGGGCCGATGAAGCGGCGTTGCGGGTTGCTAAGGCGGTTCGTCTATTGACACAGGTAAGCCCGCAGCAATGGTTTAAAAAGGTGGATTCAACCTTGCGTGGCCAGGTAGTTGCCGAGTGTCGAGCATTACAAGAAGCCATTGGGTATCCACTGCTATTGGCGCCAGCGGTGCCGTCTCAAGGGCGCATTGTGCGCAACGCTGAAGTCTGGGTTGATGGCGTAAACTTGGCCAATACGGCTTATCAGCAGGATGCGCGGTCATCGCCTCTATTGGGTCCTATTGATCATGCGTTTGCTACAGGGGGACTGGCGTTACAGCGCTATCGCCTTGAGGAGGGAAACACGCTTCCTCACGAGAGCTGCATTGTCGATGCCAGCAGCGACGAGGAGCTCGCCGCGCTTTACGATGGCGTGCTGAAGCTCAAAAGCTCGCGCGTCATGGCCGGCGCGGCGGGGTTGGCTATGGCCATTGCGCAACGTTGCTTTGGAGCTCCCTGTGCTCAGGTTCGGTCACTGAGCGGGATAAAATCGGTGCTGTATGCCGTTGGCTCCCGGGCTCCTCGTGCGGCGGAGCAGCTTGAGTCGCTGTGCCAGCAGTTACCCGACTTAGCGATTATTGAGGCGTGTGCTACGTCGCATGATCACCTTAGTGTCGAAGCGTGTGTCATCGTGCCTAGTGACGATGGAACCGTGCGCACAGCGATTGAAGTGGCCGATGCAATGGCGGCCCAGGTGGCTGGCATTATCTCAGCCTGGCACGACGAAGATGAGCACCTGCAATTTCTTACCGGTGGCGATATCGCTATGGCAGTGCTCTCCCTGCAAGGCGTTCGTTATATCACCGTTGAGACTGAGTGGTCGCCGGGGGTGGCATTAGGATGTTTGGATGGTGATTCCCACCGCAGAGTAATGACTAAGGCGGGCGGCTTCGGCGACTCATCACTACTCGTTCGTTTGCATCAACAGCTTAACCTGAGCGGTGAGTCGAGCTAAGCACACAAAATAACGACAGCAAAATGCTAGTCGAGTGGTTGCGTAATTGAGGGTCACAGGCTAGGTTTCAATCTGGTGGTATGATACGTATACAGCAAGATGGTCGGTTTCATCGGCTGTTGCCACTCGCACAATAATCAACAATAAATCTAATGGTTGTGAGGAATACAAGATGAGCTACAAAAGCCAACACCGTCTAACGATGTCCCGTTTGCTAACCGCTACGCTTATTGCCGCGGGTATCAGCGTTGCCGGTGCGGTACAGGCCGTCGAAAATCTGCGTTTCGCCCACGTTTATGAAACCTCCGAGCCTTTCCATAAGTGGGCATTATGGGCTGCTGATGAAATTGAAGAGCGCACCGATGGTCGCTATACCATGGAGGTGTACCCCGCAGCCTCGCTAGGTAAAGAGGAAGACATCAACGAAGGGCTTGGGTTAGGCACGGTCGACGTCATCTATACTGGCACCCAGTTCGCTGGCCGCGCTTACGGGCCCATCGGTATTGCCGGGGCTGCGTATATGTTCCGTGATTTCGATCACTGGCAGGCGTTTGCCGATAGCGATCTGTTCCAAGAGATTGCTCAGGGTTATCAAGATCAAACCGGCAACGTTCCGCTGGCGCTCAACTATTATGGTGAACGCCACGTCACGTCCAATATTCCCATTAATGAACCGGCTGACATGGAAGGGCTAAAAATTCGGGTGCCCAACGCACCGATGTACATGATGATGCCGCTAGCAGTAGGCGCCAATCCAACGCCCATTTCGTTCGATGAGGTGTATTTGGCTCTGCAGCAAGGCGTTGTAGATGCGCAGGAAAACCCGCTGCCGACTATTCGTGCTAAGGCCTTCCATGAAGTGCAGGACTACATCAACCTGACCGGCCACATCACCGATTCGCTCATTACGATTGTCGGCGGGCCGCGCTGGAATCAGCTCTCCGAAGAAGACCGCGAAATATTCCGTGAGGTTTTCCAGGAAGCGGCTGAAAACAACACCAAAGATATTCTGCAGGCTGAAAGTGAGCTGGTTGCCTGGTTTGAAGAGCAGGGCAACACCGTTAATGAAGTGGATCGTGAGCTCTTCCGTGAGGCCGTATTACCCGCCCATAACGGCGATGCCGCCACCTGGGATCAGGAAACCTACGATCGCCTACAGGCTATCGGCCAGTAATCCAACCCCTGATAGCACTCCGCTCTTTGCTGAGCGGAGTGTTTGGAGCCCTGTGCCATGAGTGATCCGCGCGAGAATTCCCCGCCTATCGGCGACCCGATGGTGGATTTTGAATCTGCCTTCGATGATGCCCCGTTCAAACTGAGTGATTATCGCCTTGAAGACTTCGTCACCTTAACGCTGTTTTGGGCATTGATTTTAGTGGTATTCGCCCAGTTTTTTAGTCGTTATGTGCTGGGCAGTTCTATTGGCTGGACCGAAGAAATTGCCCGTTACTTACTGATTGGCGTGGGCTTTTTTGGCAGCATCATGGCAGCCCGTAACGGTAGCCACATCATGGTGGAATTTTTCTACCATTACATGCCGGGCTGGCAGGCGCGTTTGCTTGAACGTTTGGTCAATCTGATAAGCCTTAGTTTTTATATCGCGATGGCATGGATCGCCTACCAGCTGGCCTCACGCACCAATAGCTTAATGGTGTCGGTGGATTTGCCTAAGAGCATCATCTATTTCACGGTCTGTGCGGCGTTTACATTGATGGCGCTGCGAACGGTTCAACGGCTCTACTTGAAGTATCGGGGACGTTCCCTATGACGCTTGAGCTGTGGCTACCCGCGACACCATCTTTATCAAGAGGTCTCCCATGTCCCGACTTTCTGTGATGCGTTGGCAAAAGCCGATAGTGTCTCCGCTGCTAGCGGCACTGGCTATTCTGGGCTGCGTGATTTTACCGCTAATGGGCTACGATCTTGGCTTTTTGTTCTTCGCGCTGTTTACCATGCTGGTGCTGGGCGTGCCTATCGCGGTTAGCTTGGCGGGCGCCTGCTTAATGTTTGTGTTAATCACCGGCCAGGTGCCCAGCATTGTCATAGCACACCGCATGATTAACGGCATTGACAGCTTTCCGCTGCTGGCGATTCCGTTTTTTATTTTTGCCGGCAGCCTAATGAACAATGGCGGCATTACCGAGCGTATTTTCAATTTCGCTAAGGCGCTGATGGGCTGGATGCGCGGTGGTCTTGGCCATGTCAATGTGGGGGCTAGCATTGTGTTCTCGGGCATGTCGGGCGCGGCCGTAGCGGATGCAGGCGGCCTGGGCATGATTGAAGTCAAGGCAATGAAGGATGCGGGATACGATGAAGAGTTCGCCGTGGGAATTACCGCGGCATCCTCGACCATCGGGCCTATCATACCGCCGAGCTTGCCGATGGTGATTTACGGGGTTATGGCGTCCGCCTCTGTAGGCCAGCTGTTCGCCGCAGGTCTGATCCCTGGTCTGTTGATGGGCATCATGCTGATGATTATGATCTTCATTATCTCAAGGCGGCGTGGCTATCAGCGCGATGCCATTTTCTCTATGCGGGTGCTTGGCCATACCTTTAAACGGGCGTTTTTATCGCTCATGACGCCGGTCATTATCGTCGGCGGCATTATCACCGGCGCCTTTACGCCTACCGAAGCCGCGGTGGCGGCGGTGTTTTATGCTTTGCTTCTGGGTGGCGTGATTTACCGCACGTTGACGTGGCGCAAACTGCTTAAAGTCAGTATGGAAACCATCGAGACCACCGCGGTTATTCTGTTCATTGTTTCTTCGGCATCGATCTTCGCCTGGATACTGACCAGTAATCAGGTGACTCAGAATGTGATTGCCTTAATGGGCCCCTTTGCCGACAGCAAGCTCGCCGTACTGGTGATGGCCAATATCGTGCTGATTATCGTGGGCTGCTTTATGGAAACGATTGCTGCGATCACCATCTTAGTCCCGGTGCTGTTGCCAATGGCCGTTGCGGTGGGGGTAGACCCTGTCCACTTCGGGGTCATCATGGTGCTTAACCTGATGATCGGACTATTGACGCCACCGGTGGGCATGGTGCTCTACGTGCTTTCTAGGGTCTCTAACGTGAGCTTTGAGCGCTGCATGCGGGGAACCATTCCGTTCCTAATACCCTTGGTGATCTGCCTTCTGTTGGTAACGTTCATCCCGGCTATTTCTATGTGGCTGCCCACGTTGATATATCGCTAAGCACCGCTGGCGCTGGCGGAATGCCGGCTCCGCTATTAAGACCCGGAGTATTTTATTAATGACTGATAGCTCACTAGATTTTCGCGTTACCCACGAGGATCTTTCTCGTTTTATACAGGCGACACTCGCCGCCGTTGGCGCCAATCAAGCATCGGCGCAGGCGGTGAGCCGCGCGCTGGTCACCGCATCGCGTATGGGGACCGATAGCCACGGTTTGCGTCTATTGCCCCACTATGTGCAGGCGCTTCAAGGCGGGCGTATTAACGGGGCACCTAACATGGTGTTTCAGCGTCGTTTAGCGGCCACAGGCTCCTTAAACGCTGACGATGGTCTTGGGCACCTGGCAGGTTATACCGCGATGGAGCACGCCACGGCGATGGCTGATGAGGTCGGGATGGGCGCTGTCGCTGTGAGTAAATCATCGCACTTCGGCGCGGCAGGATGCTATGCGTTAGCCGCGGCTGAGCGTGGCTACATTGGCATGGCGTTCTGTAATTCAGACCCCTTTGTACTGCTGCACGATGGTGCCAAGCCCTTTCACGGTACTAATCCCATCGCCTTTGCAGCGCCGGTAGCGGGTGAGTCGCCGTATCTGTTGGATATGGCAACGAGCTCGATCCCCTGGAATCGAGTGCAGCAATTTGGTGCTATTGGCCGCGAGCTGCCCGACCAAGTCGCCGCGGATGCCGCCGGCCAGGTAAGTCGTGTACCCGCTGATATCGCCGCACTGTTGCCGCTGGGCGGCAGTGATTTCGGCTTTAAAGGTGCCGGACTAGGTGGCATGGTCGAAGTGCTGAGCTCGATGCTGTCGGGCATGCAGCATGGCTTCAGGTTACTGCCTATGGGCGGGCCGGATATGGCAACGCCGCGCGGCGTCGGGCATTTCTTTCTAGCCATAAAGCCCGATGCCTTTGTTGATGAAGGTACCTTTGCTCAAGGGCTGGCCGCGTATTTAACAGACCTTCGCGCCCAGCCAGCCTCAAAAAATGCCAGCGTATTAGCACCCGGTGATCGTGAATGGCGCTGCCAGGCGCAGCGCGATGCTCAGGGCGTTCCACTCGATGTTGCCAACCAATTAGCCTATGCCGAACTGGCTGAGCGGCACCGAATTACGCCGCTATCTCGGCTTGATTAATGGCCCAATGAAAAGACAATGGCGAGAAATGCAGTAAAATGGCGGCCAATTCCAGGTTAACAAGGAGCGACTGCCTATGAGCAGATACCGGATTGAGCGCAAAACGCTTTCCGAACAGGTCGCTGAACAGCTTGAGGCGGAGATTCTTGAGGGGCGGCTAAGTGAGAATGATCAGTTGCCCTCAGAAAGAGAGCTGATGGAGCAGTTCGGCGTTGGTAGGCCCGCGGTGCGCGAAGCGTTGTTTCATTTGCAGCAGCTGGGATTGATTGCGATCAATAGCGGCACGCGTGCCAGGGTGATTCGTCCTACGGCTGATGCGGTGATGGCGAGGCTTTCGGGGGTGACACGGCAGCTTCTTTCAAAGCCGGATGGCCAGCAATACTTTCAGGAAGCTCGGGCTACGTTTGAAATATCGCTCGCCCGCTACGCCGCTCGTCACGCCAGCGATGAGGATCTGATACGGCTGCGCGATGCCTTACAAGCCAATCGTGATGCTATTGGTGACGAAGCACGCTTCAAACGCTCTGATAACGACTTTCATGGTGTGTTAGCGAGTATTGGCCGCAATCCTATTTTTGATGCTATCCATGTGGCGCTGTCCGAATGGCTAGATGATCGGCGTGCCCAAGTATTGCAGCAAAAAGATGAAGATAAGGCCGCGACCGCAGCGCACACTGAAATCATTGATGCCATTGAGTCTCGCGACCCTGATACGGCCGAGGCAGCCATGCGGCGCCACCTCGACCGTCATTACGGCACGTACATGCAGCTTAAAAAGCGCCTGTCTGATACCCCTTAGCTTTCACGCTTGCCGTCGACTAAGCGGGAAACGTTAAAAGGATTGCTATCGCGCAGCGCTTCGGGCAGCAGGCCTGCTGGCAAGTCTTGGTAGCAGACGGGGCGCAGGAAGCGATAAATCGCAGCACTGCCCACGGATGTCGTCCGGCTATCAGACGTGGCCGGGTAGGGGCCGCCATGTACCATCGCATGACCCACTTCCACACCGGTCGGCCAGCCATTGGCCATAATACGGCCCACGCGACGTTCCAGTGTGGGCATTAGGCGTTTAGCAGCGTCTAGGTCGCCATCGTCTAACTGCAGTGTCGCGGTCAATTGGCCTTCCAATTGCTCGGCCACGCGCTGCATCTCATCGCTGTCACGGCACTCAATCACCAGCGATGCAGACCCGAAGATTTCGCTTTGCAGCGCTTCTTGAGTTAAGAAATCGTGGGCGCTAGCGGTAAATAAAGCAGTTTGGCAGCTATGCGGGCCATCGTTGGTTTGTCCACGCGCGACTTCTGTAACGCTAGCGTTGCCCGAAAGCTCATTGACGCCGCTTCGATAAGCCTCATGAATGCCGGGTGTCAGCATAGTTTGGGCACCGCTGGCTTTCACCGCGTCACCCGCTGTTGCTACGAAGGTATCAAGATCAGCGCCTTTCAGGCCAACGACTAGTCCAGGGTTAGTACAGAACTGGCCTGCCCCCATGTTTAGCGATGCCACAAAACTCTCTGCAATCGCAGTGCCGCGAGCTTTCAACGCCTCGGGCATTAGGAAGACGGGATTGATGCTGCTCATTTCAGCATAAACAGGAATCGGCTCGGGGCGTGCTTGTGCGGTGGCCATTAATGCAGTGCCGCCGCTGCGTGAACCGGTGAAGCCGACGGCCTTGATGCGCGGGTCGGCTACTAGCGCCTGGCCAATCTCTTTGCCTGAACCGAACAGCAGCGAAAAGACGCCTTCCGGCAGCTCGCACTTAGCAACCGCTCGCTGAATGGCGCGACCCACTAATTCGGACGTGCCAGGGTGGGCCGAATGGCCTTTAACAACCACTGGGCAGCCTGCAGCTAGCGCAGACGCGGTATCGCCACCTGCGACGCTAAACGCGAGGGGGAAGTTGCTGGCGCCAAAAACAGCCACTGGGCCCAGCGGAATGTGACGCTGGCGCAGGTCTGCGCGGGGCATCGGCTGGCGATCTGGCAGTGCAGGGTCATGGCGTACGTCCAGCCATTCTCCCGCGCGTACCACAGAAGCGAAAAGCCGTAGCTGGCCACAGGTACGGCCACGTTCGCCTTCAAGACGGGCCTGAGGAAGGCCCGACTCGGCGACACCGCGCTCAGTTAAGTCGGTGCCAATAGCCTCAATTTCATCAGCAATGGTTTCTAAGAAGTGTGCGCGTGTCTCGAGCGACGTCTCGCGATACTGATCAAACGCCGCATCAGCAAGTTTGCAGGCCTGTTCCACGTCGGAACGGCTGCCGCCATGATAGCCTGGCTGTAGCACGTCACCGGTAGCGGGATTGATAGCGTGGATTTCATCCTGTGTGCCTGTCACGGCCTGTTGACCGATAAGCAGTGTGCCTTGCAGTGTCATGCTGGCCTCCTATTAAAGGGCATTATTGTCGATCTAGCGTAATACGTAGTGAGGTGATCGGTGTGCTGATCACCTTGTCGCTATTGATTTTATTGGGCGTCAGTACTTAGTTACCGCGCACGGCCGTCAGGTCCGGCAGCCACGTTACGATGCCAGGGAAGGCGATCAGGATCACCAGTACCACGAGCAGCGCGGCATAGTAGGGCAGCATCGCTTTGACCAGCTGTTCCATGGAGACTTTACCGACGCCACAGCCAACGTAAAGGCAAGTGCCCACCGGCGGTGTCAAAAGACCAATGCCGAGAATAAAGGCCATGAGCACGCCAAAGTAAACCGGATCAACGCCAACCGAGGTAACGATGGGCGTTAGCATGGGCGCCATGATGACCATCGCCGGGGTTAGATCCATTACAAATCCCACCAGCAGCAGTAGGCCCGCTACGATCAGTAGCAGTAGGAAAGGATCTTGTGTGATCGCCTGTACCTGCGTAACCAGCGTTTGCGGCACCATATTAATGGTTAAAAACCAGGCAATAACGGTGGCAAACGCCAGCAGCAGCAGCACCATACCGGTCAAGCGGGCCGTACGGATGAGCATTCCCCACAGTTCCGTTATCTTGAATTCGCGATACACGATCAGCGAGATAAACAGTGAGTAAAGCAGCGCCGCAACGGCCGCTTCGGTGGCGGTGAATACGCCGCCGATAATGCCGCCAATCACGATCACGGGTAGCACCAGCGCCAGCCATGCTGCTTTAAAAGCTTCCCAGAGCACATCAAGGCGGAACTTACGGGTTTGGCCGGCATGGCCAATGGTCGCCATGATGAAGGTTGTCGTCATCAGGCCGGCGGCAATCAATATGCCGGGCACAATGCCTGCAATAAACAGGCGGCTAATTGACGTCTCGGTAACAATACCAAACAGAATCAGCGGGATAGAGGGCGGAATGATAATGCCGATAACCGATGAAACGGTATTGATTGCCGTTGCTTGAGGCGCGGTATAGCCCTGTTTGGTCATCGAGGGAATCATCATCGCGCCGGTGGCTGCCGTGTCTGCCACGGCTGAACCGCTAATGCCGCCGAAGAACATGGAACCGGTAATAGCGACCTGGCCTAAACCGCCGCGCACAAAACCGACCAGGGCGCCTGCTAGATCCATCAAGCGGCGGGCGATACCGCCGTTGCTCATTACTTCACCAACGAGAATAAAGAATGGAATCGCCAGCAGCGGAAAACTGTTAACGCCGCGGATCGACTGCTCAATCATGATCGAGAGCGGAATGTCAGAAAGCAGCGCCATAATGACGGCGGCAATGCCTAGGCCAAAGGCGATGGGCAAGCCCAGGGCTAGTGAGGCAAAAAGAATGCCTAAAAAGATCCATAGCATGATCAGTGATCTCCAGCAGGCGTGATGATAACGCTAGGCGAGCGAATTTGTTGCACGCTCTGCCAGGCGCGCCAGATAGACACGGCAGCAATAAACACGGCGCACAGAACTAGCGAAACGTTAACGATATTCCAGGGCACATTCAAAATCGCGGTGCGGCTTGAAGCGCGAGCTATCACCAGGCATCCACCCCAAATGATGACGCCCATTAACGCGGTGATAACCAAGTGCTGGAATAAATACAGCATATGGGCGGCCCGCGGTTTTAGTTTGCGAACCAAGATATCAACCGCAATATGTTCATAACGTGCAAAAGCCGCGGCGGCGCCGATGAAAATCAGCCATATAAACAGCATTCGCGCCAGCTCATCGGCCCAGGGCAGCGAGCGGTTGAATACCGCGCGGCCGACGACATTCGCTGACACGGAAATGATCAAGGCGACCAGTAAGGTGGCAATCACATGTTCCATCGCCTGGGTTAGCCAGCGAAAGATCGCCGGGCCTCGGCGCTGCTCGGGTTCAATTTCCAAAGGTTGGCGTTGAGGATCGTCAAAATATGCCGCAGTATCAGGAATTGGGGTGTTGGGAGTGTCCATGAGCTTTCCGAAGTGGCGAGTAACGAAAAGGCAAGAGGCCTATGCCTCTTGCCTAGCCTCTCAATACAACGTCTATTGAGAGGAGGTCCTGCAATAGGAGACCGAACAATAGCGCCGGCCTTATCGTCAAGGACGCTTACTTTTCTGTAGACGATTCGGTCATAGAAGATTCAGCAAGACGCTGGAACTCAGCCACTAAATCTTCGCCAATGCGCGGTGCCCATTCGGCGTAAACCGGCTGCACGGCTTCTTGGAAAGCAGCAATCTGCTCGTCATCCAAGCGCGTGATTTGCATGCCGCGCTCTTCAAGCTGATCGCGCGCCCAGTCGTCGTATTCGCTAGAAAGCAGAATTTCATAATCGGCTGCCTGTAGCGCGGCTTCCTGTACTAGCTCTTGATACTCAGGGTCGAGCCGATCCCAAGTACGCTGAGAGATCATCTTGATGAACGGCGTGTAAACGTGCCGAGTTTCGGAGCCGTAGTCCTGCACTTCATAGAAGTTGGAGGTCAGAATGGTGCTCCATGGGTTTTCCTGGCCGTCAACGACGCCCTGTTCCATCGCGGAGAAAAGCTCACCGAAAGCCATGGGAGTAGGGTTGGCGCCCAGCGCTTGCCAAATAGCCAGGTGCACCGGATTTTCCATGGTGCGCACCGACAGGCCGCGCACGTCTAAGCCTGCGACGTCCTCAGGTGAGGAGACTTCTCGCGCGCTGTTAGAGAGCTGGCGGAAGCCGTTTTCAGCGAAGGCCAGGGCTTTAATGCCGGTGCCATCAAACGCATCGAGCATCTCTTGGGCAGCATCGCTGCGCATGGCTTGAACGGCCGCTTCGCGCGTCGGGAGCAAGAACGGCAGGTCGAACACGGCCAGTTCTTCTACGTAGCCGGTCGCCGGGGAGGTCGACGGATAGGTCATGTCCAGCGTGCCGGTTTGCAGCATTTCCATCATCTGCACGTCATCGCCGAGCTGGCTGTTAGGGAACAGGTTAACGCTGATGCGCCCTTCACTGCGCTGGTCAAGGATATCCGCGAAGTACTGGCTTGAGATGTACTGAGGCGAGGTTTCTGCCAGCCCTAGTCCCATGCGTATCGTCACCTTGCCGTGGTCACCCACCACCGCGCCTTCAATTTCAGGCGGATCGGACAGCTCAGGCGTTTGGGCGTAAGCGATACTTGAGCTGAGCAGGGTGGCACCGGTCATTAACAGGGTGCGCTTCCAGAAATGTTGCATTGTATTAATTCTCCTGGCGAGGTGCTGATGGCTGTGCACGGTCTGATTCAAAGGACCGGCAAAGCGATAACTGTTGTTGTTTTACGTAAGCGGCAATACGCGTCAAACGACCATACTCTTCAGAATGCCGTCACTTTTAGCCTAGCCGCTCTTTAAACCTAGTCCTTAAGAGCGCATCGCTACCGCAAACACTAGGAGTAATGTGGAACTTTTTTTGCATATGTTCAACATAGACTTTTGTATGTATCGACGCTGAGGGTGAGAAGGCGTAACGTCACGGCATTATTTTCTTATTCTTCACTTTAGGCGTGGAGTGACACCATGGCCAGTTCTCATCGTATTACGTCTGAACAGTTGCGTTCACGCTACTGGTTTGATAATCCGGATCATCCGGGCACCACCGCGCTCTGTGTTGAACGCTATCTTAATTACGGCATCACGCTGGATGAGTTAACCAGCGGTAAGCCGATTATTGGGATCAGCCAGTCGGGCTCTGATTTAACCCCCTGCAATCGTCATCACATTGACTTGGTTAAGCGCGTTAAAGACGGTATTCGTGCGGCAGGCGGGGTGCCCTTTGAATTCCCCATGCACCCCATTCACGAAAACGTACGCAGGCCCACGGCCGCGCTAGACCGCAACCTTGCCTATCTGGGATTAGTAGAGATTCTGCACGGGTACCCGTTAGACGGCGTGGTATTGACTACCGGCTGCGATAAAACCACCCCTGCGGCGCTCATGGCGGCCGCGACGGTGAATATCCCTGCGATTGTGCTTTCCGGTGGGCCAATGCTTAACGGTTGGCGCGGGGCTGAGCGGGTGGGCTCGGGAACGATTATTTGGGAGCTGCGCAAACGCCTGGCGGCCGGCGATATCGACTACGCGGAATTTCTTTCTCGCGCCAGTGATTCAGCGCCTTCGATTGGTCACTGCAATACGATGGGCACCGCCTCCACCATGAACTCCATGGCTGAGGTGCTGGGCATGAGCCTGCCCGGCTCGGCGGTAATCCCCGCGCCGTATAAAGAGCGCGCGATGGTGTCCTACGACACCGGTAAGCGCATTGTCGATATGGTCTGGGAGGACGTGCGCCCGCTGGATATCCTCACCCGCGAAGCGTTCGAAAACGCCATCGTTGCCTGTTCTGCTCTGGGCGGCTCGTCCAACGCGCCGGTGCACATTAACGCTATTGCCCGCCATGCCGGTATTGAGCTAGATAATGACGACTGGCAGCGCTTGGGGCATGAAATTCCGCTGCTGGCGAACGTCATGCCCGCCGGTGCTTTTCTCTGCGAAGAATTTTATCGCGCAGGCGGGGTACCCGCCGTTCTGCACGAGCTTAATGTGGCCGGCAAGCTGCACGGCGGGGCGCTGACAGTTAATGGCCGCTCTATTGGTGAGAATCTTGAAGGTCGAGAAACGCAGGATCTTAACGTGATCTGCCGCTACGCCGACCCGCTGGTCGACCATGCCGGCTTCCTTAACCTTAAGGGCAATCTGTTTGACTCGGCGCTGATGAAAACCAGCGTGATCTCCCGTGACTTTCGCGAGCGTTTCCTAAACGACCCCAACGATCCTGAAGCCTTTGAAGGGAAAGTGGCGGTGTTTGATGGCTCTGAGGATTATCACGCCCGCATTGATGACCCTGCATTAGGTATCGACGCCCGTACTATCCTGGTCATGCGCGGCGCAGGGCCGGTGGGCCATCCTGGCGGTGCCGAAGTGGTGAACATGCAGCCACCGGAAGCGTTAATCAAACAAGGTATCGAATCACTGCCGTGTTTGGGCGATGGGCGCCAGTCAGGCACGTCGGGTTCGCCCTCAATCCTGAATGCATCGCCAGAAGCCGCGACCGGCGGTGGTTTAGCGCTACTTGAAAGTGGCGACAGGCTGCGAGTAGATCTAAAGCGTGGCCAGGTGCAGCTGCTGATTGAGCCCGCTGAGCTGGACGCACGCCGCGAGCGTTTAGCCCAGCAGGGCGGTTACCGCTATCCGGGCCATCAAACGCCTTGGCAGGAGATTCAGCGCAGCATGATTGAGCCGCTTGACCGTGGAATGACGTTGGAATCCGCGACCAAGTACCGCGACGTTGCTCGTCTGCATCCACCTAGAGACAATCATTAAAAGTGCGATGTTTTTAAGGACTAGCTACTAAAAGATTAGCCACTAAAGGATTAGCCACTAAAAGGACAAGCACTCGATGAGCCGGTTTACTAACTTGTCGCATCGCCAGCAAGGGCTGCTGTTGACCGGTGGTGGCGCGATCATCATGGCGCCCGATGCTTTGCTGATTAAGGTGGCTGATCTTCCCGATGCAGAGATCCTAATGTGGCGTGGCTTTCTGTCGGCGCTGGGTTTTCTGCTTATCGCGTTAATGCGCTACGGCCGCGGCACGCTGGCGGCCTACAGGCGCTGCGGCTGGACCGGCATTGCCGTGGCGTTATTGTTTAGTCTGACGAGCTGTGGTTTCGTGCTGGGCAATCAGTATACCAAAGCGGGTAACGTACTGATGATATTGGCCAGCGCGCCGTTAATCGCCGCCGTTCTCTCCTGGATCATTCTCAAAGAGCGTTTGCCTAGGCGGACGTGGCTGGCCATTTCGCTGTGTATGGTTGGTATTGCCATGATCGCGCTTGATGACGTGGGAGCGGGTTCCTGGGTGGGCAACGCGTTTGCCTTAATGGCGGCGTCGACGCTGGCGATTAACTTTACCCTGTGCCGTACGCGCCCGGGGGTCGACATGAGCCCGATGCTGGTCTTTAACGGTATTATTGTCGGCAGCGTTGCGGGCCTTTTTTGGCTGGTGGGCGGTGATACAACGCTACCTACGGTCAACCAGCTCTCGGTGGTGGTGCTGCTTTGCCTGATCATTGTGCCCTGCGGTGTAACGCTACTTCAGCGCGGGCCGCTGTATCTGCCTTCGGCCGAAGTGGGCCTGCTGCTGTTGCTGGAAGTGGTGCTGGGCACGCTGTTAGCCTGGTGGATTCTGAAAGAACAGCCCGCACCCGTGGCGCTATTGGGAGGAGGCTTGGTGCTCGGCACTTTACTGGCCAAGGGGCTTTACGAAAGGCGATTAGAGCTTAGGCAGCGAGCGGCGTTGCAGCTGGATTCGCCCATAACGACAGACCGGTCAAGTACGCTATGATTGGCAGCCATTGAAATAGGGACCTATCGCAGTGACGTCATCTCTTAGCAAGCCACTGACTCGCCCTAGTATCGCTGAATACCTCGCCGAAGAGATATTTGGCGGCAACTATCATCCTGGCGACTTTGTGCCGCGTGAACTCGATTTATGCGAACGTTTTGCTATCAACCGCTCGGCGGTGCGTAGCGACCTGCGGCAACTGGTGGATGCGGGGATTATTGAGCGTATTTCTGGCCATGGCTCCAAAGTGCGAGAGTATTCAGAGTGGCATATTCTTGATGCCCAGGTAACGGACTGGTTAACCCGCTACGCGGCGCCCAATCCTGATATTCAGCGTGAGATTCTCGCCTTCCGCCTTGATGTAGAGCCTTACGTTGCCATGACGGCCGCCAAGCGTGCCACCGCGCGCGACCTTGTTGCTATTGAAGAAGCCTTTGAGGGGCTTGGGCAGAATTTGCGCAATGCAACCTGCGAAGAAGAACGGCGGCTGCACAGCGAGTGCGATATCGCGTTTCATGAGGCTATCTTCAAGGCCACGCACAATATCGTCTGGGCACAGCTGTCGCACATTTTACGGCCCTCCATCTATCTGCTGGTGTCGATGTCTAACCAAAGCGCCTCTGATCCTGAGGACAGTCTTGAACGTCATCGCCAGTTGATGGAAAGTATTCGTCTACGCCGTCCGCGGGACGCTTTTCTAGCCGCGCAGGCCGTATTGGCAGGCACCGCAGAGGCGCTTGGGCTTGAGCACAGCGCGAGTTCACTAGGGCGTAGCGTCGAACTTCCGCATACTGCCCACTAATCTTTTTTATTGTTTCCCGATCTTTTTTTGAATTAACACAAGGTAAGCGTATGTCTGGTATCAGTCCTTACACCAGCTCTGACATTAACCTCGGCCTAGTGGGCGTGGGTAAAATTGCCCGTGATCAGCATTTGCCTGCGATTGCCGCGACGCCTAACTGTCATCTCGTGGCCGTGGCTGACCCTCATGCAGCGCTGGATGATGTACCGTCCTATGCGACCCTGGATGCCATGCTGGACGCGCATCCTGAGATTTCTGCCGTGGCAATCTGCACGCCGACCCATCTGCGCTACTCCCAGGCGCGTGCGGCGCTGCTGCGCGGTAAACACGTGCTGCTTGAGAAACCGCCAGGGGCGACGCTAAGCGAAGTGGAGCACTTGATTACATTCGCTGGCGAACAGGGCGTAAGCCTCTTTGCGGCCTGGCACTCGCGGTTTGCACCCGGGGTTGCGCAGGCGAAACAGTGGCTGGCAGAGCGCCAGGTGCAACGCGTTGCGATCGAATGGAAAGAGGATGTGCGGGTATGGCATCCGGGCCAAGCCTGGATCTGGCAGCCGGGTGGGATGGGCGTGTTTGACCCCGGTATTAACGCGCTTTCAATAGCCACCGAGATATTGCCCCAGCCGTTTTTCTTGCGCCAAGCGCAGCTGTTAGTGCCCAGTAACGCTCAAACCCCGATTGCTGCAGAGTTAGCCTTCACCGACCCGCATGGTGCGGTAATTGAGGCGGCGTTCGACTTTCGCCAAACCGGCCCGCAAATCTGGGATATGCATATCGACAGCGACGGTAGCCGCTTGAGTCTCACTCAGGGCGGTTGCCGCCTCGAGATTGATGATGAGCTGATCATAGAAGCCGAGGAGCGTGAGTACCCCGGGCTTTATACGCACTTTGTAGATCTTGTGGCCAACGGGCGCAGCGAGGTGGATGTAGCCCCGCTGCGCCAGGTCGCCGATGCTTTTTTATACGGCCATCGCGAGACGACCGACGCATTTATTGAGTGAATCTAGCGTCAGCTGCTTGCAGCGATGCCATTGCGCTTTAGGCAGCTGTCGTAAGCCTGGGGAACGAAGCTTTCTTCCCCCACGTCGCTTTTCGCCTGTGAAAGAAACTCGCAAAGCGGCGGCAGCATACTCGACGTTAGCTGATAAGACGTTAATGTTTCAGCGAGATAACGCATGTCTTTATCAGCGTTACCGAGGCTGAATTGCAGTTTGGTACACTCTCTTTGCAGTACCCATTCCATTACGGGCGCCAGCATGGCGCTGTTAGCACCACCTTGGGAGCAAATTTCCAATATTTTTTGCTGTGGAACATCCATGGCGGCGGCCATGGTGGCAGCTTCGCTAACCAGGGCCGCTGCACCTAGCGATAGGAAATTATTGATTAGCTTTAGCTTGTGCGCAGAGCCCACCTTGCCAACGTGGAAGATATTTTCGGCAAAGCTTTTAATCACCGGAGTGAGACGCGCCACCGTGGCATCGTCGCCCCCTAGCATGACATTGAGGCGCCCCTCACGCGCCTCGCGAGGCGTTCGCGCGAGCGGCGCATCCACCAACATGACTCCCTGCTGTGCGACTTTTTCAGCAAGGCGTTCAGTCGACTCAGGGTGCGCGGTAGAGCAGTCGACAATAATTAAGCCTTCATGACTACCCGCGAGTAGCCCATCGGGGCCGGTCACGATCTCGTTCACCTGTTCGGATGTTTTGACGCAGATAAACACAATGTCGCTGTTTCCGGCTATCTCTTTAGCGCTGCTGGCTTCCACTGCGCCATCTGCAAATAGTGCCTCTAAGGGGACGCGGTTGCGGTTAGCCATAACGCTCAGCGGGTAGCCGTTACGTACGATGTTTCCGGCCATTTCCTTGCCCATTAAGCCGAGCCCAATAAAACCAATGCGTTCCTGTTTCATAATCGCCTCTAAGCGGTAGCTTCAACGTGCTTGTAATAAGATTAGTGCGCTTGAACTAGATCAGTACGTTTGAATCAGCGGGGTGGTAGTCATTACTGTGCGTCAGGAAACGCAACGCCAAGACGCTCCGACCATTCGGACAGCGCTTCGAATACACCCTCTGGTAGCGGCACGCCCTCTTGTGAGTAACGTTTATGCAGGGCGAGCCCGCGCTCTCCGGGAATGCGTACCGGAGGGCTGCCCTCTGCCACGGGGTTGCTGCGACACGCATCGGCCAGCGCTCCCGTTTCGCGCTTGAAGGCTGCTAATCCACCAAAGGCTGCTGGGTCCATCACTTGCACCATGACAGAAGCGCCCCATTGCGTAGGGGCCTGCACGCGGCCGAACCCGGCTAAACCAGACGTCAATGCTTCTACCATGAGGCCTAGGGCATATCCTTTGTGGCCGTGGTCAAGCCCACCGATAGGCATGATGCTGCCTTTGGGTTCATCAAACAGCACGCTGGGTTGATCCGTCGCGTTACCCTGGTGGTCTTTTAGCCACGGATGAGGCAACTGACTGTTCTGTTTGTGAAGACGATCCACCATGCCGTTGGTGGTAATAGACGTGCTGACATCCAGCAGAACGGGGCCTGAATCGGTGGGATAGCCCACAGCGATGGGGTTAGGCGTATGGGTGGCGGCTAAACCGCCATATGGGGCCACGGATTTTGTCGCCGGGTCGGAGGATTCGATGACGACCACCAGATCTCGATCGGTAGCGCGCTTGAGATACGCCGCCAAACAAGCGATATGGTTTGAGCGTCGAATCACAACCGTTCCCGTGCCGCATGAGCGAGCCATGTTTTCGGCAGTTTCCAGGGCCTTGATGATCAGCCAGGGGCCAGGCAAGTAGCGGCCGTCCCAGGTCTCCACGGCGGCACGCTGGGAAATCACCTCGTAATCGCCGGTGACCGGCATCCGGCCTGACTGAATCTCGCCTAGGTAAGGGGAAAGCAGCTGGAGACCATGGGTGGTATGGCCCATCAGGTCGCCTTCCACGAGTATGTCGGCTACCGCCTGAGCTTTGTCATCATCAAGGCCGGCGGCTGCCAGTAGCTGGGTGCTGAATTGTATGATTGCCTGCACGTCGTACTGTTTACTCATTGTCATTGTTCTCCATACGATTATTCTTCACATGTAGTTCTTCGCAAGATGGCTCTTCAAAAAATTGTTATTGGCAGGTTCGGTTACTCATTGTGTCGTCTGAGTTGGCGTATCAAGGCGCTATGGTCCAACTCGCCATCGCCTTGAGCGACGAGCTCTTCATAAAGCCCATTGACCAATGACGAGACCGGCAGCTTAAGTCGCATTTCTTCGGCTAATGCCATCGCAGTTTGGGTATCTTTCAGCTGCCACTTAGACGGCCCCCCAGGGACGAAATTTTCTTTTACCATGCGCTTGCCGTGGATCTTGAGAATCGTTGAGTCGGCAAAGCCGCCTTCCAGTGCCACCAGCATCTGCGCCGGGTCAGCCCCGCCGCGCTCGGCGAGTAAGATGGCTTCTGCCACCGTGGCGATGGTATTGGCCACAATCATCTGATTAGCGAGCTTCACCAGCTCACCGCTGCCAGCGGGGCCTACGTGTACCGGCCGGCCGAGCGATAAGAGGATATGTTCGACAGCCTGAAAGGCGGCTGCGTCACCACCCGCCATAATAGCCAGGCTGCCGTCGATGGCACCTTGTTCGCCCCCGGACACCGGTGCGTCTAAATAGTGGACTTGACGCGTGGCGGCTTCTGCCGCTTGGCGACGCGCAGTGTCGACGGGAATGGAGCTCATGACGATTAAGGTCGCGCCCGGCTGCATGGCTTGAAGCAGGCCATTGGGTCCTAACAAAATGTCATCGCAAACAGGCCCGGAGCTGAGCATGACGATCACCACATCGCTGCCGCCCACGGCATCTATAGGCGTTTCGACGATGCTGGCGCCCGCTGATGCTAGATTCTCGGCTTTGTTTTTCGTGCGGTTCCAGACACGCACGCGGTGCCCCGCTTTAGCCAAGCGTGCCGCCATAGGCGCGCCCATAATGCCTGTGCCAATAAAGCCAATAGTCCGTGACATTGTCATTGTTGGTTCCTCTGTTTATTTTAATTATTGCCGTAGATAAGGCGGTATATCGATATCTCCCGATTCTCTAAAGTGAATAAGACGATCAAGCACTTTAGATTCCGAGCGCTCTAAATGCGTTACCAGTGCTTTACCCGCCTGCTCTGGCTGCTGTTGGCGTATCTTTTCGAAGATACACAAATGCTCATCGAAAAAAGGATCTTGGTCGGGCAGTTTAAGCACGCGCCCAAGCAGGTGTTTGCTGATAAGTAAAATAGGGTGGGTGCGCCTAAGCATATCCATGACCTCCTGATTAGCGCCTAAACTAACGGCGCTATGGTGGAGATCGTTTTCTAACGCATCGAGTAGCTCACCTTTAATATTAGGGTAGCTACTAGCGGCATCTTTAAGCTTGGCAATATAGCCGCTGAGCGTGCTTTCCGGCATATGGCGCGCCGCGCGGACAATCATATAAGGCTCTAATTGGCGGCGTGCCTCGTAAAGGTTGTGTAGCCTTACATCATCTAAGGGGACAACGCTCCAGCTATTGTATTGAATCTTTTCGACCAGCCCGATCGAGCGCAAATGGTGCAGAATCTGATGAGTGACCGTGCGGCTGACGTTAAGTGATTTTGAAAGCTGCAGCTCGTTGAGCTCAAACGCGCCCTTAATCGAACATAGAACGATGTCATGTTCTACGCCGTCGATATGTGTCTGCCAGGAAACGGTACGATCTACTTTAGGGGCATAGCCCAGCTGTTTGAAATCCCGCTCGCTAAGAGGGCGCCGGACGATCTCGCTAGGCGATGCCCCTACAAGATAGCCGCGCCCTTCGAAGCGGCAAATGTACTGCTCTTCGTGTAGCCGGCTTAAGGTTTGACGAACGGGGGAGCGGCTAATGCTAAAGAGCGCCGCTATGTTGCCCTCAAGCAGCACCAGGCCTGATTCAAGGCGATTGCCAACAATGCTCTGCTTAAGAGCCTTATAAAGTTGGTCGCGCAGCGTTTGTGTCATGGTTAGCCCATTGCTTTTGAAACAACGCTTAGGTGACGGCACCTATCAGCCAAGGAACGAACTCATTATTACCGTAACCCAATGATTCGCTTGCGCTCATATCACCTGAAGCAATCGCGATAATGCGTTCAAAAATTTCTTCCCCAACGCTTTCTACACTGCCAGTACCATCGACGATTACACCGCAGTTGATATCCATATCTTCATGCATTTTCTCATACATGGGCGTATTGGTGGCGAGCTTAAGGCAGGGCGCTGGTTTGAAACCTGACACCGACCCCCGCCCGGTGGTAAAGCACACCACCGTTGACCCGGACGCAATTTGGCCGGTCACGGAAATAGGGTCGTAGCCTGGGCTATCCATAAAGTTAAAGCCGCGCGCAGTGATTTTCTCTGCATATTGCAGCACATCGTTGAGGCTTGAGCTTCCGCCTTTTGCGACGGCGCCCAGTGATTTTTCTAGAATCGTTGAAAGCCCACCCGCTTTATTGCCAGGTGAAGGATTATTGTTTAACTCGGCACCGTTAATCTCAGTGTAATGCTTCCACCAAGTAATCCGATCCAATAGTTTTTGCGCGACGCTTTCGTCGATAGAACGGTCAATCAGCAGGTTTTCCGCGCCATAAATCTCAGGAGTTTCAGCCAGAATGACGCTACCGCCTTGTTGCACGATAAGATCCGCGGCATGGCCAAGCGCTGGGTTAGCGGTAATGCCAGAATACCCATCCGAGCCCCCACATTGTAATGCCACCACCAGGTGTTCTAAGGAAGCGGGCGTGCGCTGTATTTTGCCGTGCTGAGCCGCCATCTGCATGATGTGATCGCAGGCCGTTTTGATACTTGTGCGCGTGCCGCCCGCATCTTGGATATTAAAGTAGGCAAGCCTTGAAGCATCTTCTAAGCCTTTTCTTTTAACGAGCGTTTTAACCTGATTCGTCTCGCAGCCCAGTCCAATAATAAGTACGAAGGCGAAGTTAGCGTGCTGTGCGTAACCGGCAATAACGCGCTCAAGAAAGGTAAAACCTTCCGAGTCAGTGTTCATGGCGCAACCCGAGCCATGAGTAATCGCGACGACGCCGTCGAAACCCATTTGGCTTAGATCATCCGACTGATTAAGGATGTCGGCGGCGGCTTTGGCCACCGTGGCAGAACAGTTAACGGTGGAAAGAATACCAATGTAGTTTCGTGTCCCTACGCTTCCATCAGCACGCTGAAAGCCTTGAAACGTGCGCGAAGAAGGCGTTGTTTCGGTTTTCGAGTGGGGCTTGAAATCTTGTAATGAAGAATCTAACTCAATCATAGCAAGATTGTGCGTATGCACATGCTCGCCGGGCTGAACATCCTGCGATGCTAGCCCTATCAACTGGCCGTACTTATAAACGGCCTCGCCTTTTTTGATGTTAGTTAACGCAACCTTATGACCCGCATCAATATTCTCTGTGGCTAGGGTGCCATTTTTATCAATGGGAATACCTACCGGTACCGCTGTTGAGGCAACGCCTACGTTATCTCTTGGATTGAGATGAATAATAACGGACGGGGAATTAATGAGTTCCATCGTTTACCTCAAACTGATTGTTGGACTTTTGATGCGTGGCACAGGCACAGTCTCAAAAGCGATCATTGTGGGTGCACTCTACCAAGCAGGCTGCGCACGTCGATTAGACTATCGTCCTATGTAATGGTCATTGAATGCAATGTTCATTTGTTCTAGATTGCTTTCAGCGACTAAGCGCAATGCAGTTTTAAGCGGCTTCAGTCGTGGCTCATATTGGTGTGGAGTATTTTTTCATTAAGGGCTTGGCAGGCACAAAATACGTTACTAGACTGTTGTTGTGCAGTCATACTGTATGACACCTTTTGAGTCTGTATTATTGGTTTATTTTTGCATTCAATAATAATGAGAAATTACAATGCCTTATATCATCAACTATCTGACTAAAATTCAATTTGGTGAGCATGCCATTGCAGAGCTTGCCAACGAACTACAGCTGTTAAAGGTTAAAAGGCCGCTGTTTGTGACGGATAAAGGCCTCAGCGCTACTCCAGTTCTTGCGCAAGTCGTTGAGGCCGCTCAGCTTGCCGAAGACGCCTGTATTTTCGATGGGACTCCTTCAAACCCAACGGAAATGGCCGTAGAAAGCGCATTGGCGTTTCTAAAAGAAAAAGACTGCGATGGCATTGTGGCCGTCGGTGGCGGTTCCAGTATCGATTTGGCTAAAGCGGTCGCGTTACTTTTTAATCATCCCGCGCCACTGCGCCAATACGCTGCGATTGAAGGCGGCGTTGCAAAAATTAATGCCGACGTGCTGCCCTTAATCGCGGTACCGACAACGGCCGGAACCGGCAGTGAGGTAGGCAGAGCCTCCTTAATTACGATGAAAGATAACCGTAAGCTCGGCTTTCTTTCCCCGTATCTGATTCCTGCGGTGGCTATCTGCGATCCTCGACTCACGCTCGGTTTGCCGCCGTTCTTGACCGCTGCTACGGGTATGGACGCCATCGCTCACTGCGTGGAAACCTTTTTAAGTCCCAAGGTAAATCCTCCCGCTGAAGCGATTGCTTTGGATGGGCTGGCGCGAGCCAGCCAATATCTGGTGGAAGCCGTTGAAAACGGTGGAAACTTAACCGCTCGAAACGAAATGATGATGGCAGCTCTGGAAGGGGCGATGGCCTTTCAGAAGGGGCTTGGCGCGGTGCACTCCTTGTCTCATGCGTTAGGAGGCCTGCATGAGTTGAAGCTTCACCATGGCACGCTCAATGCCGTGTTGATGCCCACTGTTCTTAAGTTTAATCAGCCCGGCTGTGAGGAGAAGTTTGCTCGCCTCAAAGACGCTATGGGCCTCAACCCTGATGACGATTTAGTAAAAGCGTTTGAAAAGCTCAATGTGACATTGGGAATGCCCGCTAGTTTAAGCGACATGGGAGTCACGGAAGAGCACCTGGATCAACTGGCTCAGTGGGCATTAGAAGATCACTCCACGGCGACCAATCCCCGAGCGCCCTCAAAAGAAGATTTTTACAACATGCTTAAAGACGCTTTCTAAGCGATAGGTTTCCCCACCTATTTAACTGAGAAAGCAAACGTTGTTTGAACAGAAAGTCCTAAAGCATTAACCCATGACGTTTCCAAGAAAGATAATTAACGCTAAGCAACCAATGACTAAAGGAAAGTGAATATGACAACTATAAATAACTCTCTTAAATCTATGCTTGTTTCAGGTGTTGCCGCAGCGGTGATGGTGGCCTCAGGCGCAGCTCTGGCCGATTACCCTGACCGTCCTATCACGCTGATTGTACCTTGGGCGGCTGGCGGCGGTACCGATGCGACGGCGCGCACCATTGCCCGCGCCCTTGAAGATGAAGTGGGCCAAAAGGTTAACGTGGTTAACCGTACCGGTGGCAGTGGCGTGGTGGGCCATACTGCGATGATTAACGCTGAGCCAGATGGCTACACCATCGGTTTGGCTACTGGCGAAGTCAATATGATGCATTGGCTGGGGTTGACTGACCTCACCTATGAAGATTTTACGCCGATTGCTCAGGTTAACTATGACTTCCCGGGTATACAGGTAGCCGCTGATTCTCCTTATGAAAGTCTTGAAGATCTGATAGAAGCTATTCGCACCGAGCCGAAAGGCACCTTTACCGCGTCTGGTACGGGTCAGGGCGGCGTCTGGCATCTGGCTTTTGCGGGTTTCTTGATGGACCAAGGTGTCCCAGCTGACCAAGTGATCTGGATACCGAGTGAAGGTGCCGCACCTGCGATGATCGAGCTAGTCTCCGGCGGCATTGATATCGTGCCCAGCTCAGTGCCAGAAGCGCGTTCAATGATGGAAGCCGAGCGCGTAAAAAGTTTCGCCGTTATGTCCCCTGAGCGTATTGATAGCTTCCCCGATATTCCTACCATCCAAGAGGAGCTTGGCAGTAGCTATCAAGTAGGTGAGTGGCGCGGTATTGCAGGCCCCAAAGGGATGGATCCAGAGGTAGTTGCCACGCTTGAGGCCGCTTTGGAATCCGCCTACAACAGCGATACTTATCAAGACTTTATGCATCAGCAGGGCTTCGGTACGCAGTGGCGTAATGCTGAAGACTTTGGTCAGCTGATGGAAGACATGGATAGCGTTTTCGGCGAGATCGTTGAGCAAGTTGGCCTGGTTAACTAAGGAAAGAAAATGCGGGATGTCGTCATCGGAATAGGGTTTGTTATTGCTGGGGTGGTGACTATTTACACCGCCCAGCAGTTTCCCACCTTACCTAGTCTCCAGTTCGGGCCCTCGCTTTTCCCCTCCATTGTTGGAGGGGGATTTTGCATCGGCGGCGCTGTTCTCATGTTGAGTGGAATGTGGCAAAGGCACAGGGGGGCTGATCAAATGATGCAAAGTGATTTACAGGCCGCTGAACGAGAAACCACTGAATTTGAAACTACTGAATTTGAAGCCATAGAGTTTGAAACCACGACGTTTGAAACATCAACACTAAGCGCCTCTGAGTTAGAGGGCGCTGAGCCTCCATCAGGCAAAATAAGCTGGGCAATGATATTGCCGCCGCTGATGATTGTTTTTTACGTCGTGGCAAGTCCTTACATTGGCGCGCTGTTTGCCATGATAATCATTATGTTTTCACTCATGATGCTAAGAAAAACGGTTTTATATGTCGCCGTGGCTGCCTCAGTTGGTGTCTCACTGGCTATTTATTTTATTTTTTCACACTATCTTTTAGTGCCGTTACCTCAAGGCGTTTTATTAGGGGGTAACTTGCCATGGATGCTTTGATTAATGGCTTTGCGTTAGTTTTAACGCTGGACACTATGTTGGTCATTATAGCGGCTTCGCTATTTGGCATCTTTGTCGGCGCCGTGCCTGGCCTTACGGCCACCATGGCCGTGGCGCTGCTAGTGCCTGTGACCTTCTATATGGATACGACGCCGGCTATCGCCGCTATTGTATCGACATCCGCGATGGCTATTTTTGCGGGGGATATTCCGGGCACTTATTTGAATATCCCGGGAACGCCGGCATCGGCGGCTTACGTGACGGAATCGTATTCGCTGGCGAAAAAAGGCAGGGCACGAGAAGTATTAGGTATCAACTTAGTTTGCTCAGTATTCGGCGGTATTTTTGGCACCGTGATCTTAATTGTAGTGGCGCAGTCACTCGCGGAAGTCGCATTACAATTCAGTGCATTTGAATACTTTTGGCTCGCCGTGCTGGGCTTAAGCTGCTCGATATTTATTTCTATCGGCTCTAAAACGAAAGCCTTTCTCTCATTACTCTTTGGTATTCTACTCTCGACCGTCGGTCTCGATATGATGAGTGGCGCCCCACGCTTTACCTTTGGGGTGCCTGATCTAATGGCGGGGGTCAACTTTATACCGGTAATGATCGGTATGTTTGCCCTGAATGAGCTGATGAACTACTACAGCTCAAAGTCTGAGAAAAAGACCATCAACATCGTTGCTACGGACAGCGTGTTTCACAACGTGCCGAAACATACGAAGCGCTATTGGCGGAATATGCTACGCGGCAGCTCAATCGGTACATTGATTGGCGCGTTGCCCGGCGCGGGTGCCGATATTGCTGCCTGGATTGCCTATGCCGTGGGCAAAAGCCGGTCGAAAGACAAAGCGAAATATGGCACCGGTCATATCGAGGGAATTGTTGATGCAAGCTCTGCGAATAACTCCGGCCTGAGCGGGGCGTGGGTGCCTGCACTGGTGTTCGGTATTCCGGGCGATTCCATTACCGCTATCGTGATTGGCGTGCTTTATATGAAAGGGATGAACCCTGGTCCCACCATTTTTATGGATGGCTCAGGACTGATCTATGCCTTATTTATCGTGTTTATTATCGCTAACTTAATGATGCTTCCCATTGGCTATATGGCGATCAGACTATCGAAATTCTTTATTCTGACCCCCAGTCGCGTCTTAATGCCGGTTATCTTATGTTTTTGTATCGTGGGCGCTTTTGCGATCAATAACAGCATCGTCGATGTTTGGATAATGCTGGTGATTGGGCTGGTGGCTTATGTGCTTGCCGTCAATGGCTTCCCAATGGCGCCAGCCATTCTGGGGCTAGTGCTAGGCTCAACGGTCGAAAATAACTTTATGAGCGCAATGCTGCGCACCGGTGGCGACTTAACGAGCTTTTTCGCGCGTCCCATCAGTGCGGGGCTGGGTATTGCCGTGATTGTGTTGTGGTGTTCGCCTCTTCTGGTTAAGGCGTATCGCTACCAACAATCTAGATCAGCGAGAGCCTCTTCATAACGCACGGCCATTATCACGGCCATGATGTGGTGCCGCAGTAGAGGATCCTAACGCGATAATGTCACGCAGTGTGCTCATTAACGCGGCGGCACCGGGTGAGAGGCGCTGATTGCGTAGGCTAACCAGCCCGTATGGCTGAACGCTGAGCGCTTCGCTAAACGGTAATAGATGGAAACGCTGCGGTGCGCATAGCAGATTGGCCGTTTCCCGCGTGGTGACGGTGATCGTGTCTGACTTATCGACCAGCGCGAGCGAAAGCAGCACATCGGCGGTGTCTACTATCTGACTGGGGGGCGCTACCTGATGATGCAAAAAGAGGCTGTCTACACGCTGGCGCATGAGGGCGCCAGTCGGCTGTAGCGTCCATGGGTAGGTCGCCATGTCGGTCAAACTCAGCGACGTTTTGTCGGCTAGTGGGTGGCCTTGGCGACATACAAAGCAGAGTTCTTCTTCGCCAATTTCTTCAAAGACGAAGCGCTCTATATCAAAGCCTGCCGGGATCCGTGTAATCGCGAAATCTAGCTCGCCCTCCAGCAGGCGCGGCACGAGTGTCTTACTAACATCAACATCTACGCGGATTTTTAACCCTGGCCGCTCTCGATGCACGCGCTCGATAGCGCTGGTCAGCAGAGTGACCGCTGGCGCCATCACAGTACCGACGGCAACCGTTCCAGCATTGCCGTCACGTAATGCATTTAGCTCTTCGCCGGTGTGGCGTAATGCCGAAAGCATGGTATGGGCGTGGCGAATCATAATCTCGCCGTACCAGTTAGGCGTTAACCCGCGGGCGTGCCGATCAAATAAACGAATCCCCAGATTTGTTTCTAGATCGCTGAGTAACTTTGAGGCGGCGGGTTGGCTCATGTTGAGCTGAGCCGCCGCCCTATGCAGATTACCCTGCTCATCAAGCGCCAAAAATAACTGAAAGTGACGCAACTTTAGTCTCACGTTAAGAAACCAGTTTTCATCGAGTACGCCCATGGAATAAGCCTTGTTGTGCCCTTAATAACTAAAAGTATATCGATATTGGCAGTTTTTGGCATTGGTTGGTTATTGCATGGCTGCCTATAGTGCATTTGCTTTGGTGATTGCTATTAACGGCAACACCAAGAACAACAAAATTTTAGGAAAAAAACGCCATGCTAGAAACGACGCAAGCAGCAGGGGCTTCAACGTTAGCGCTCATGCTGATCGCAGCGGCTGCCATTATCATTTTGCTGCTGCTCATTATCAGGGTACGCCTTCATCCATTTTTTGCGCTGGTTATCGTCAGTATCGGCACGGCATTGGCAACAGGTATTTCCGGCGCAGACCTAGTGCCGACGCTTTTGGGCGGCTTTGGTAAAACGCTAGGCAACGTTGCGCTATTAATTGGCTTTGGCGCGGTACTGGGGCGAATTGTCGCTGTATCCGGCGGCGCTCAGGTGCTGGCCGATACGTTGATCAAACTATTTGGTCATAGCCGGGCGCCGTTAGGGCTTTCGATTGCCTGCCTGCTGTTTGGCTTTCCTATCTTTCTTGATGCCGCTTTCGTTGTCATGCTGCCGGTCATTTATTCCGTGGCAAGAGAGCTGAAAGCATCTTTATTACTCTATGGGTTACCGGCTGCAGGCGCCTTCCTGGTAATGCATGCGCTGGTGCCGCCGCATCCTGGGCCGGTTGCCGCCGCGGTTTTTCTTCAGGCTGATATTGGCCAAGTGCTGTTTATTGCCCTGCTTGTTGGGTTACCGACGTGGTATCTGATGGGATACCGGCTGTCACTGATACTTGCCAATCGTATGCCGTTTCAAGCAGTGCCCAACCTTATGGGCGGAAGCAATGAAGAAGTGCCGGCAGACAAGCGCCCCGCGTTTCGCACCGTACTACTGGTGCTGCTGTTGCCACTGGTGCTTATTTTCCTCAATACGGGCCTTTCGACACTTTCCCATGGCGGCACGGTGGATGCAGACAATCCGCTGATTCAAGGCTTGATCTTGATCGGTGAAACGCCCATCGCGATGCTTATCAGTACCTGTGTTGCTATGTGGCTACTGGTGCTTCGTTCGCCACAGCGTGAAGCGATTGGCTCTATTAATGAGACGGTTGAACAAGCGTTATCGCCTGTTTGTAGCATCATCTTAATCACCGGCGCTGGCGGCATGTTCGGCGGCGTACTGACCGCCAGTGGTATCGGTGACGCGCTGGCCGATAGCCTGCAAAGCTACGGCTTGCCGATCATCCTGGCAGGCTACGTGATCGCCTCAGTGATCCGTATTGCTCAGGGTTCGGCAACGGTTGCTGGCACCACGGCCGCCGGGATTATGGCGCCAGTAGTCTTGGCAGACCCGTCGCTTTCAGGCCTGCCCGCAGCCTGTATTGCCGTGGCCATCGTCGCGGGTGCCATTGGTTATTCTCATGTGAATGACTCTGGATTCTGGCTGGTAGGTCGTTTTTTAGGTGTGGATACCAAAACCATGCTGAAAACCTGGACCGTTATTTCAATCGGAATTTCATTGATGGCGTTTGGTTTAGCGTGGCTGGTGTTCTCACTGGTGTAACTAAGATGTTGTGACTAAGAGCGCCACCAAATCGGTATGGCTTGACCCCTAATAAAAAATATTGAGCTGCAGACAGTTCGAGACTGAGGAGAAGAATATGAGTGATTCATCAAATGTTAATAAGCCAAAACTGCGTTCTGCCGAGTGGTTTGGTACCGCTGATAAAAACGGTTTTATGTACCGCAGTTGGATGAAAAACCAGGGCATCCCCGACCATGAGTTTCAGGGCAAGCCGATTATCGGTATCTGCAATACCTGGTCAGAGTTGACGCCGTGTAACGCCCATTTTCGAAAATTGGCGGAGCACGTTAAGAAAGGCATTTTAGAAGCGGGCGGCTACCCGGTCGAATTCCCGGTGTTTTCTAACGGTGAGTCCAACCTGCGCCCGACGGCGATGTTTACCCGTAATTTAGCCAGTATGGACGTGGAAGAAGCCATCCGCGGTAACCCGATGGATGCGGTGGTGCTGCTGGTGGGCTGTGATAAAACCACCCCGGCGCTGCTGATGGGCGCGGCAAGCTGCGATATCCCCACTATCGTGGTCACCGGTGGGCCGATGCTTAACGGTAAGCACAAAGGCAAGGATATCGGCTCCGGCACCGTAGTTTGGAAACTCTCTGAACAGGTTAAAGCGGGCGAAATATCGCTGCACGACTTTATGGCCGCCGAGGCCGGTATGTCACGCTCGGCCGGCACCTGCAACACCATGGGCACGGCTTCCACGATGGCCTGCATGGCGGAAGCGCTGGGTACCTCGCTGCCCCATAACGCGGCAATCCCCGCAGTAGATTCCCGCCGCTATGTGCTGGCGCATCTTTCCGGCAACCGCATTGTTGAGATGGTCCATGAAGATCTGCGCCTCTCCAAAATTCTTACCAAAGAAGCCTTCGATAACGCCATTCGTACCAATGCGGCGATTGGTGGCTCGACCAACGCGGTGATTCACCTAAAAGCGATCGCCGGGCGGATCGGTGTGGATCTCACCTTAGACGACTGGAGCCGGGTAGGGCGCGGTACGCCCACGGTGGTTGACCTGCAGCCTTCGGGCCGCTTTCTGATGGAAGAGTTCTACTACGCGGGTGGCCTGCCGGCGGTACTCAAACGCCTGGGCGAAGCCGATCGGCTGCCCTTCAAGGATGCGTTAACCGTTAACGGCAAAACCCTGTGGGAAAACGTCCAAGACGCCCCGCTTTATAACGACGAGGTGATCCGCCCGCTGGATAATCCGTTAACGGTCGACGGCGGTATCTGCGTGCTGCGCGGCAACCTATCGCCCAACGGCGCGGTGCTAAAGCCTTCGGCAGCGACGGCAGAGCTGATGCAGCATCGCGGTCGTGCGGTGGTGTTTGAGGATTACGACGATTACAAAGCGCGTATCAACGACCCTGATCTGGACGTTGAAGCCGACGATATTCTGGTCATGAAGCACTGCGGCCCGCGGGGCTATCACGGCATGGCGGAAGTGGGCAACATGGGCCTGCCGCCCAAGATTCTTGCCCAGGGTATTACCGACATGGTGCGGATTTCAGATGCCCGCATGAGCGGCACGGCGTATGGCACGGTTGTATTACACGTGGCCCCAGAAGCGGCTGCGGGTGGCCCGCTAGCGGCAGTGCGTAACGGCGATATGATTGAGCTTGATTGTCAGGGCGGCCGGCTGCACCTGGATATTAGCGATGCCGAGCTTGCCTCGCGCCTGGCCGAGAGCGACCCCACCGCGGCGTCAACGGTTATCGCCAGCCAGGGCGGTTACCGTCAGCTGTATATTGAGCATGTGCTGCAAGCGGACGAAGGCTGTGATTTTGACTTTTTGGTCGGCTGCCGGGGATCTGAGGTGCCGCGTCACTCGCATTAACCGTCAACATTAACCATCAGTATTAACAACAAATTCATAACACCCGGTTATAAAAACAGGAGAACGGTATGCGTCTGATTCAGTGTTTACACGAAGGCCAATTGAGAGCCGCCATGGTCGAAAGCCCTCAACAGGTTCGGCTTATCAGCGGTAGTGAAGGAGTTTATGGCTTGGCCCAGCAGGCTATCGCCGAGTCGCGTCCGCTAAGCGAGGTCGTTAAGGCGGCCTTGACCGAAGAACGCCTGGATTACGCCGCGCTGATAGAAGCAAAGCAGCTGCTTCCGCCATTGACTCACACAAGCCCGGCGAACTGCCTTGTGACGGGCACGGGGCTGACCCACCTGGGCAGTGCCGATACCCGCTCGGCCATGCATGCTAAAGCGCAGGCTAAAGAAAGTGAGCTGACCGACTCGATGCGCATGTTCAAGCTCGGCGTGGAAGGCGGCAAGCCCGAGAGCGGTGCGTGCGGGGCGCAGCCAGAGTGGTTCTATAAAGGCGATGGCAGCATCATTGTGAATCCAGAAGGTGAGTTTCCGGTGCCAGCGTTTGCGCAAGACGCGGGCGAAGAGCCAGAGCTGGCCGGGCTGTACTTAATTGATGGTGATGGGCAGCCCCGCCGCGTTGGCTACGCGATTGGCAATGAGTTTTCGGATCACGTCACCGAGCGCTTTAATTATCTGTGGCTCGCGCACTCGAAGCTGCGCGTCTGTAGCTTTGGCCCTGAGCTGCTGGTTGGCGAACTGACCGCGCATCTTGAAGGCACCAGCCGCATTGTGCGCGATGGTAAAACGCTGTGGGAAAAGCCGTTTCTGACCGGCGAAGCCAACATGGCGCATTCACTGGCCAACCTTGAGCATCACCACTTCAAGTACGTTAACTTCCGCAGAGCGGGCGATGTGCACGTGCATTACTTTGGCACCGCGACGCTTAGCTTTGCCGACAGCGTGCAAACCCAGCAAGGCGACCGCTTCGAGATCGACCTGCCCGAGTTTGGACGCCCGCTGCGCAACACGCTGCGCTTTAGCAGTGATGAGGAAGAGATCATTAAGGTGCGCTCACTCTGAATTTCTTGTCATGTGAGAGGCCGCCAGTACTATCGCCAGTCTGATGGAGCCGGTGGCTCCATCGTGAGAGTGCTTATTCTATGCAAAAGAGTGAGCAGTGGCGCAACTTTAGTCGCGTATCTAGAAACCTGTTCTCACCGAGAAGGCCCATGGGATAAGCCTTGCATTGTTATTGATACGTAGACGTATATCGATAGTAATGCATTTGTATATTGGTTGGTTATGAAAGACATGGCTACTGTAATGATTGAATCGGTATTAACAGTACCGACCTAACAACAAAAAGCTAACAACAAGAAGCTAATAACAAAAGTTTCCAGGAGGAAATTCATGCCTCTCATGTGCAGCCAACGATTAAAAAACGGTTCTCCTTTACTGCTCAGCGGTATCGCCGTTGCGCTACTGATAAGCGCCGCGCAAGCCCAGGGCAACGCTGAAACCGACACGGCCAGTGGAGCCGAAAACAGCGTCCAGACATCTGTGTTTGGTCACTTGCCCGATGGTCGCCAGGTCGATGTCTACCAGTTCACTAACGCCAATGGAATTGAGCTGCGGGTTATCAACTATGGCGGGATCATTCTGTCGCTGAAAACCCCTGATTTGGCGGGCGAGTTTGATGATATAGCGCTGGGCTTCGATGCCTTGGATGCGTATCTCTCCGATGAGTACCGGCAGGCTAATCCTTACTTCGGTGCCATCATTGGCCGCTACGGCAATCGTATCGCGGGTGGTCAGTTCTCCCTTGATGGGGAAAGCTATTCATTGGCCACCAACGATGGCAGCAATCATCTGCACGGCGGCCAGCAAGGGTTCAACAGGGTGCTATGGCAGGCTGAACCGTTCGAGAATAATGCGGGTACGGGGCTTGTGCTGCGCTATACCAGTGAGGATGGCGAAGAGGGCTATCCCGGCAGGTTGGAGACCGAAGTTACCTACACCCTGACCGATAATGACGAACTGATGGTGGATTATCGCGCGGTGACTGACAAAGCCACGCCGATTAATCTCACCCAGCACAGCTACTTCAACCTTAAGGGCGAAGGTAGCGACACCATTCTCGATCATCAGCTAATGATTAACGCTCCTGAGTTTACCCCGGTCAACGACACGCTGATCCCTACCGGCGAGATTCGCGAAGTTGAAGGCACGCCATTCGACTTTACCCAGGCGACGCCTATCGGCGAGCGGATTGAGCAGGACAACGAACAGCTCGCCTTTGGCGGCGGTTATGACCACAATTTTGTGCTGGCCCGTGATAACGCAGCATCGGATGAACTCGTTGTGGCTGCCAAAGTGTGGGAGCCACAGAGTGGACGCATGGTGGAAGTCAATACCACCGAACCCGCGATCCAGTTCTATTCCGGTAATTTTCTTAACGGCGACCTGATCGGTAAACAGGGTAAGCCTTATGGGCAACGCTCTGGCTTTGCGTTGGAGACCCAGCACTATCCCGATTCACCCAATCAGGCGGCGTTTCCCAGCACGATTCTAGAGCCGGGTGAGACGTATCGCTCGCGTACGGTATACCGCTTTTCGGCACAGCAGAATTTTGAAGAATAACCACCCCAATGGGTTGGTAATAAAAATTGAAATATCAATAAAACAACGCTAAAAACTCGCAGGAGTATAACGATGATATTGACTAAGACATTTGCCCGTTTAGCACTTGGGAGCGCTGTTATGCTTGCCTCGCTGGGATCAGTGCAGGCACAGGAAGACGAGGTGAAGATTGGTTTTATCGTTAAAAAGCCTGAGCAGGCATGGTTCATTAACGAACAACAGGCCGCTACAGCGGCAGGTGAAGAGCTCGGTTTCGACGTGGTGCGCCTTAGCGGCGAAGATGGCCAGGAAGTGCTAACCGCCATTGATAACCTTTACGCCCAGGGGGCAGACGGTTTTGTGATCTGCCCGCCGGACGTGCGTCTGGGGCCTGCGATAATGAACCGTGCCAACCAGTACAATATGAAAGTGGTCACCGTAGATGACCAGTTCGTTAACTCGAGCGGTGAACCGATGGAAGGCGTGCCGCACCTGGGCATGTCCGGTTATAAGATTGGCCAGCAGGCAGGCGATGCGATTGCCGCCGAAATTCAAGCGCGCGGCTGGGATCTCGAAAAGGTCGCCGCGCTACGCATTACCAATAACGAGCTACCCACCGCCGTCGAGCGCACCGATGGTGCGACCGCCGCGCTCCTTGGCGCAGGCTTCCCAGAAAGCAACATCTTCGATGCACCCCAGCAGAACAGCGATACCACCAGCGCCTTTTCCGCCGCATCCCCCGTGCTCTCTCAGCGTGGCGATTATGAACACTGGGTGATCTATGCACTGAACGAGGAGAGCGTTCTAGGTGGCGTCCGGGCCACGGAGCAATACGGCCTGGCCCCAGAGGATGTGATCGGTGTGGGTATCAATGGTTCCGGTGCGGCCTTTGCCGAGTTCTCACGCGATAACCCTACTGGCTTTCACGGCACAGTCGCGGTCAGTTCCACTATGCACGGCCGTCAAACCGCCGAAGATCTCTATCGCTGGATTAGCGAGGACACACAGCCGCCGGCCAATACCGAAACCTCAGGCGTCTTGATGACACGTGACAACTGGCAGGAAGTACGCGCAGAGCTGGGTTTGTGAGCACGACCTGTAACGGTCAGTGGCCGCGGGAGGCTTGAAGCATGTCTGATGCTTATCTACGTTTCGACGCGATTAGCGTCGTCTTTCCTGGGGTGCGCGCGCTGGATGGGGTGAGCTTTGGTGCTCAAACCGGTCAAGTACATGCGCTGATGGGTGAGAACGGCGCGGGTAAATCCACGCTGCTCAAGGTATTGAGCGGCGTTAATCGCGTGGCGGAGGGGGCACTGTGGATCAATGGGCAGCGCCACGTGTTCGGTAACGCCCGAGAAGCGCTGCGGGAAGGGGTCTCCATCATTTATCAGGAACTGACGCTCTCGCCCAATATGTCGGTGGCTGAGAACCTGCTCCTGGGCCAGCTGCCCACGCGGCGGGGCTTCGTCAACCGCCGCCAGCTGCGTGAAAAGGCGCTGGCGATTCTGGCCGACCTCGGCGAGGGAAATATCCACCCCTCGACCAAGGTGCGCGATCTATCCATCGGCCAACAGCAGATGATTGAGATTGGCCGCGCGCTGCTGCGCGACGCCAAGATAATCGCCTTTGATGAACCCACTAGCAGCCTCTCCATTCAAGAGACCCGTCAGCTAAAGCGCATCGTCAAACGGCTGCGCGACGAGGGTCGGGTAGTGCTCTACGTGACACATCGCATGGAAGAGGTCTTTGAGATGTGCGATGCGGTCACGATCTTCCGCGATGGCCAGCATATTCGCACCCACGAGGATATGTCGGCGCTAAATCACGACCTGCTGGTGAGTGAGATGGTGGGGCGGGATATCAACGACGTTTACGGCTATCGCCCTCGCGAACATGGCGACGTGATCTTGAACGTTGAAGGCATTCAGGGGCGCGGTCTTAAGGCGCCGGTAAGTTTCTCCGTTAAGCGCGGTGAAGTGTTTGGGCTGTTTGGTCTCGTCGGTGCCGGGCGCAGCGAGTTGCTGCGGCTGGTCTGCGGAGTCGAATCTCCCAAAGCGGGCAGCGTGCAGTTCAATGGCGAGGTGCGACGGTTTAAAAGCCCCCAGGATGCCATTCGCGCGGGGATTGCCATGTGCCCGGAGGACCGTAAGTCCCAGGGGATCTTCCCGGTGGCAAGCGTCGCCGACAACCTCAATATCAGCTGCCGACGCTTTTTCAAACGCTGGGGAATGTTCCGCCACCCCGGCCGTGAGCGACGTAATGCCGAGTCGTATATCCAGCAGCTCAGTGTTAAAACGCCGGGGCCGCGAACGCCCATTGGTAAGCTCTCGGGCGGCAATCAGCAGAAGGTGATTCTGGCCCGCTGGCTGGCTGAAGAGATTGATCTGTTCGTCATGGACGAGCCGACCCGAGGCATCGACGTGGGCGCGCGGCGAGACATTTACTCGCTGCTTTACGACCTGGCCGAGCAGGGCAAAAGCGTCGTAGTGATTTCCAGTGACCTAGCGGAAGTTAGCTCTATTTGCGACCGCATTGCGGTGATGCGCGACGGGGAACTGGTGGACGTGGTGCCGCGGGAGTCGGCCACCCCCGAACGGCTGCTAGGGTTGGCGTTACCCGCCTAAGTCGGCTTTTTTTCAGCACGCTCGCTCTTAAAAGAACACGCTCAGGACGACTACCATGACAACAAACGATGTAACCCAAAGCGATGGCCATAAAGCTCCCGCTCGTCCGGCGGGGCGCCAAGGGCTTATCAAGCCACTACGTGCACTGCTTGATACCTCGGGCATGATTGCGATTTTTTTGCTGCTGTTTATCGCCCTGGCGGTGCTCATCCCCGACTTCTTAACCGGCCGCAATATGGTCGGGTTGCTGCTGTCGGTGACCCTGATCGGCAGTTTAGCCGCCACCATGATGCTGGTATTGGCGCTGGGCGAGGTGGACCTTTCGGTAGCCTCCACGGTGGCCTTTGCAGGAGTGGTCGCCGCAACGGTAACGACCAGCACCGGTAGCGTGTTCATCGGCGTGATGGGGGGCATTGTGGCTGGGGGCGCGGTAGGTGCCTTTAACGGCCTAGTGATTGCCAAGTTCGGCATTAACTCGCTGATCGCGACCCTGGCGGCGATGGAGTTTGTGCGCGGGTTGGCTTACATCACCTCTGGCGGTGACGCCGTGATGATTACCGTGCCGGGTTTCTTTGACCTGGGCAGCGCCTCCTTTCTCGGTTTAACGCTGCCGGTATGGACCATGCTGGCCTGCTTTGTGATCTTTGGCGTGATCCTCAACATGACAGCCTTCGGGCGCAATGTACTGGCTACCGGCGGTAACTCAGAGGCCGCCGCGCTGGCGGGGGTGAACGTTCGCCGCCTCAAGATTATTGTTTTCGGTCTCCAGGGCGTGGTGGCTGGCGTCGTCGGGGTGCTGCTGGCCTCGCGCATGGGGCTGGGCGATCCCAATACCTCCATGGGCTTGGAACTGGCGGTAATTTCCGCCTGCGTACTGGGCGGGGTTGCGCTGTCGGGCGGTGTGGCGACGATCACCGGCGTGGTGGTCGGGGTGCTGATTATGGGCTGTGTGCAGAATGCCATGGGCTTGCTCAACGTGCCGACGTTTTACCAGTACTTAGTACGCGGTGGGATTCTACTGCTGGCGGTAATGTTTGATCGCTGGAAGCAGACCCGCCGTCAACGGGCCTGACTTAACGACTAATTGCCTAGCTGAAAAGAAGACCTGAGGAGGGGTAATGACCGCTAGATTGGCCGCTAAGCATATCCTGGTAACCGGGGCAGCCACCGGCATCGGTCGCGCCATCGCCGAGGCCTGCGTGCGAGAAGGAGCTACAGTCGCCTTGCTGGATCGGGATGGCGCTGGCGCCGAACGCTTGGCCGCTCAGTTGCGTAGCGAAGGCTACAAGGCTTTGGCGTTAGTCGCCGATATTGCCGACAGTGCTGCGGTAGAGGCCGCTGTGGCGAAGGCGCGTGAGAGTAACGGGCCCTTGACTAGTCTGGTCAATAACGCCGGAATGAATGTCTTCCATGAGCCACTCGCCATGCCAGATGAGGCCTGGCGGCAGTGCCTCGCTGTCGATCTGGAAGGTGCCTGGTACTGTAGCCGGGCGGTGTTGCCAGATCTAATTGAGCAGGGCGGTGGCGCCATTATCAACATTGCCTCCACGCATAGCTTCTCGATTATCCCCGGCTGCTTTCCCTATCCGGTGGCTAAGCATGGTTTGATTGGTTTGACGCGGGCACTCGGTATTGAGTACGCCGCTCGAGGCGTGCGAGTCAATGCGATTGCGCCGGGCTATATCGCCACCCCGGCGGTGGAGGCACATTGGCAGACATTCGATGATCCTGGCGCGGCGCGAGCGCATATTGAAGCCTTGCTGCCGCCTGGGCGGCTTGGGGAGCCCGAGGAAGTGGCGATGACGGTCGTCTTCCTGGCCTCAGATGAGGCGCCCTTTATCAACGCAAGCTGCCTGACCATTGATGGAGGGCGCAGCGCGGTCTATCACGACTGACGACTGTTAAGCCCGCTCATTGGTAGATAACAGCGTCTGAGCATCGGTGGCATGCAGCGTCATAGCGATGCCGCCGATGCAGGTCATGTCTTGATCCCAAGCACAGCTCTCTATACGGGTTGAGCCAATCAGCTCAGCCACTAATGCTTCGTTAATAGCGTGGTGCATCGCGGCCTGCATCGCGTCAAATCCGCGTACGCCTGCGCCGGTGATCAGCACTAGATCAGGATTGAACAGCGCCAGTACATTGGCGATACCGTAGCCCAGTGCGCGGCCCGCTTCGGCATAAATACGCATAGCCTGCGGGTCGCCCTGTGCTGCCATTTGCGTTAGCGAGCACATCTGTGATTCTGAGGGATGAGTCGTCTCGTCATTAAGCAGAACTAAATGGCGAACGGCCTCTCGGTAAAGTGCGTAATCGCTGACATAGGCCTCGATGCAGCCGCGTCGTCCGCAGGCACATAGCGCGCCGCCCGGCTGATATTTACTATGCCCAAACTCTGCCGCTGAGCCGTTAGCGCCAACAAACGGCACGCCGTTAATCAGCACCGACATGCCGATACCGTAGCCCAGCATAACCACCACTAAGTTGGGGCTGTTAGCATAGGCAGGCTGTGCTGCCAGAACGCTGGCGATACAGTTGGCATCGTTTTCCAGCAGCACGCTGCAGTTAAAGTGCTCGGCTAATTGATCGGAGATGGGCGCGTTGCGAAAGCTCAGCGCGGGCGACCAGATGATCGTGCCATAAGCTGATGAAACCACTCCCTGCACCGCTAAACAGATTCCCGCTAAGCGCTGAAATTTCCCCTGATGTTGTGCGCATACGGCGCTCACTTTCTCTTGCAGCAGCGTGACTAAATCGTCGGCTGTCAGCCTCAATGTGGGGAGTTTATGATATTCGCTGTGGCACACCTGGCCCGCAAAATTGCCCACTACCAGCTGAATCTCATTAATCGATAGCTTAATGCAGACCACGTAGGCCGCCTGTGGGTCGAGCGCAATCAGCGTTTTAGGTCGCCCTCGCCCGGCGGGGCGAGGCGTTGCATGGGGATGTTCGGTAATCAAACCTTGCTGGAGTAATTCTGCGCTGATGGAGGTCACGGTGGCGGAGCTGATGCCGTTCAAAGCGCCTAGGTCAACGCGCGCGACTGGGCCCTGTTCACGCAACGTGCGAAGCACCGCCAGGATATTGTCGTGGCGGCTAGTATCTGTCGACGGAATGGACATAGGGTTGCCGTTATACATCGTGATGAAAGGTAGCGGATTAACAAAATCGTCTAACGACATCATCGTGAGACGTTAGCGCGATTACCAAAATACGACCTAAGTTGTATTTGCAGATATTTATTTCAGCACCTAAAGTAAATCAAGCATCATTCTAAATAAAGCGATCCTAGTAAGCCTTACAGACAATAATAATAGTAATCATAGGTGGCCTCATGCTCGTGTCGGCGCGCAATATCTGCCGTTTTTTTGGCGACAATCAGGTGCTCTTCGATGTTGATCTCGACCTGCAGGCAGGCGAGGTTCACGCGCTGCTAGGTGAGAACGGCGCTGGCAAATCGACGTTGGTGAAAATCCTCGCAGGCTACCTTCGCCCAACCTCGGGCGAGGTGCTTTGCGACGGCAGCCCGCAGCATTACCGCTCAAGCGGCGAAGCCGAGGCTAACGGCGTGGTGATGATTCATCAGGAGCTGGCGCTAGCGGAACAGCTTAGCGTGGAAGAAAACATTTTTCTGGGTCGCGAACTGCGCCGTGGGCCGTTTCTGGATCGTCGAGCAATGCGCGAGCGCAGCCAAGCGGCGCTCGCAGAGCTTGAAACGCACGTTGACCCCCGCTCTAGAGTGAAAGACCTGAGCACGTCCGACCAACAAATGGTCGAAATCGCCAAAGCGATTACCCGTGATGTGCGCGTGTTGATCATGGATGAACCCACGGCGACCCTGACCGAAAACGAAGTTAAGGTGCTGTTTGCCCTCATTGATCGCTTGCGCCAGCGCGGCGTGGCCATTTTGTATATCTCCCACAAGCTGCGTGAAATTGAGCAAATTGCTGATCAAGTGACCGTGCTGCGCGACGGTCACTTGATCGATAGCGGGCCGATGGCTGGGCGCAGTAAAGAAGAGCTGGCGCGTCTGATGGTAGGTCGTGAAATTACCGAGATGTATCCACCGCGGACCGTGCTTTCAAGCGATGCGCCGGTGGTATTAGAAGCGCGAGCATTCGTCGTGCCTGGCGCGGTTAAACAGGCCAGTTTTACGTTGCGCCGCGGTGAAGTGCTGGGCTTTGGGGGCGTAGTCGGCGCGGGACGCACCGCGCTGATTGAAGCGGTGCTTGGCCTGCGCGCGAAAAGTGCAGGGCAGGTGCTGCGTAACGGTCAGCCGGTTGTGTTGCGCCACCTGCGCGATGCGGTGCATCAGCGTATTGCCTATTTGACGGAAGACCGCAAAGGCAAAGGGCTGGTGCTGAATATGGACCTGCGCTCAAACGTAACCCTGCTGAATTTACGCGCTCACTGCCATCCGCTGCTAGACCGCCGCCGCGAAGAAAAAGCCTTTCAAGAGGCCGTCCAGCGCTTTGATATTCGACTGCGGACGGCTGCGCGCACCGCTTCTGAGCTTTCCGGTGGCAATCAGCAGAAGCTGCTGCTCGCAAAAGTCATGTCCATTGATCCCGAAATCGTGATTATCAACGAGCCTACTCGGGGTATCGATGTGGGCACCAAGCACCAAATCTATCACTTCATCCATGAGCTTACCGAGGCGGGGCGTTCGGTCATTTTGATTTCTTCAGAGATGGGGGAATTGATAGGGCTTTCGCATCGCGTCGCCGTGATGTGTGCAGGCGTGCTTACCGGTGTACTTGAAGGTGAGCAAATAAATGAACAAGAAATTATGCAGTACGCATCCGGCATTAAAGGAGTAGGGGTCGATGAGCAGCGCCATGCCTAATCATAAAACAACTCAGAACAACGCAGCCCAGAACGCCGCAGCAAGGCCTAAAGGCTTCTCCATCGATCTGAAAACCTGGGGGCCATTTGTGGCGCTGGTAGCCCTGGCGCTATTGGGGGTGCTGATTAATCCGGCGTTTCTGGGGCTAGATAATCTCTCCAATATGCTCACGCGCAGTGCCTTTATCGGCATTATTGCCATCGGCGCGACGTTCGTGATTACCGCCGGTGGGCTGGATCTTTCGGTAGGGGCGATGGCGGCCTTTATTGCCGGGGTGATGATTATTCTGATGAATAGCCTGGTTGAGCAGTTCGGCGCAGGAATCACCACTATTTTGCTGGGTGTGGGCGCCTCGTTACTGCTCGGGCTATGCGCGGGGTTTATCAACGGCATCGTCACCACCAAAGGCAAAATAGAGGCGTTTATCGTCACTCTTGGCACCATGGGAATCTATCGTTCGCTGGTTACTTATCTTGCCGATGGCGGCACCTTAACGCTGGACTGGGCGGTGCGCGATATCTATCGCCCGGTTTACTACGGCAGCTTTTTAGGTATCACCATTCCCGTTTGGGTGTTCTTTTTCGTCGCCGTTATCGGCTATATCTTGCTCAACTACACTCGCTTTGGTCGCTACTGTTTTGCCATTGGCTCTAATGAAAAAGTCGCTGAGTACAGTGCGATTCATGTCGACCGTGTCAAAACGCTGACGTACATGCTGCAAGGCGTATGCGTGGCACTGGCGACCATCATTTATGTGCCAAGGCTAGGCTCTGCATCCGGCGCGACCGGGGTGCTGTGGGAGCTAGAGGCCATTGCCGCCGTCATTATCGGTGGCACTATGCTGAAAGGCGGGCATGGGCGGATTTGGGGCACGGTGGTGGGCGCCATCATGCTCACCATGATTGGCAATATTCTCAATTTGACGGACGCCATCTCCAACTATCTCAACGGCACGGTGCAAGGGATTATCATCATTGTGGCGGTGTATCTGCAACGTGCATCGTGGAGGAAGACAGGGACGTAAAGGCACTGCCAGGTAACCAAGCAATCAACACAAGATAGCGCAACACAATAAGTACAAACCGCAGAGGAGTATCAACATGCCAAGTATTAAAACCGCCGTGGCCGCACTCGCCACCACGACAGCTCTAGGGCTTTCCGGCGCTGTCGTTGCCCAGGAGTACACCATTGGCGTTTCAATTCCGGCGGCC